>CANFTO010000096.1 GCA_947449945.1 Actinomycetota bacterium
ACATCAACAACGCGGATTCTGGATCGCGCTTGCTGAGCTTGCGGTTTCCTTCGCCCATCACATATGGCATATGACCGAACATTGGTGTTGTTCCATCGCTAACACCAATGGCAGCGAGTGCTTCATAGAGTGCAATTTGTCGAGGGGTCGAAGAAAGTAGATCTTCACCGCGCAACACATGCGTGATGCGCATCATCGCGTCGTCGACAGGATTTACCAGGGTGTAAAGCGGTTCGCCATTGCCACGAACCAAAACATAATCCGGCACGTGTTCATGACCAAAGGTCACTTCTCCACGAACAAGGTCGTTCCAAGTGCAGTCACGATCTGGCATCCGGAAACGCACAACTGATGTGCGACCTTCAGTTTCAAAAGAAGCGCGCTGATCTGCTGACAGATCGCGACAGGTGCCTTCATACCCAGGTGCACGATTCTCTTTTTTCGCCAACTCTCGCTGGGCGTCAAGCTCTTCAGCTGTGCAGTAACAGCGATAGGCAAAACCACCCTCAAGTAATTTTGCAGCGACATCTGCGTAAATATCGAGTCGCTGTGATTGACGGTACGGCCCATAGGGGCCCCCAACTTCTGGACCTTCATCCCAGGTCAGACCCAACCAGCGCAAAGAGTCCAACAGCGCGTCGTAGGACTCTTCTGAGTCACGAGCACTGTCAGTGTCTTCAATACGAAACACAAAGGTGCCACCAACATGGCGAGCAAATGCCCAATTGAAGAGGGCAGTACGCACCATGCCTACGTGAGGATTACCCGTTGGTGAAGGACAAAAACGAACGCGCACATCAGTCACGATCAACCACCGGATTCTTGAGAGTGCCAATACCTGAAATCTTCACAGCCACCGTATCTCCGGCTTTCATTACTGAGGTGCCTGCTGGCGACCCCGTCAAAATCACATCACCTGGCAGCAAGGTCATCGCATTACTCACTGCTTCAACAATTGCGGCAATGTCAAAAACCATGTCATTGGTAGTGCCGTCTTGGAATACCTTGCCGTTCACCGAGCATTGAATTGAAACATCTTCCCAATCGAATTCGGTTTCAATCCATGGGCCAAGCGGGCAGAAGGAGTCAAAACCCTTAGCGCGAGTCCATTGGCCATCTGAAAGTTGGAGATCGCGGGCCGTTACGTCATTGGCACAGGTATACCCAAAGACCACATCTGCGGCTCTTTCTTTGGGGACTTCCTTGCAGACGCGACCGATCACGATTGCCAGCTCTGCTTCATGCTCTATTTGTTCAGACTGCCAAGGCATCTGAATTGGTTCACCCGGACCAACAACTGACGTGTTTGGCTTGAGGAAGATCAGCGGCTCAACTGGCACCGCCCCGAGGTTGGTTTCGGCCGCATGAGCGGCATAGTTCTTGCCAATACCGATGACCTTGGTTGGTAGGACTGGCGCAACGAGCCGGACATCTTGGTAACGCACAAAGCGCCCATCAGGATTGATCCCATTGAATGGGTGCCCATCGAGCACTGCAATGACTGTTTCATCACCTGGTTCCCCAGCGGCATCTAGCCCCTCGAGCACCCCATAGAACAACTCATCATTGACAGCAAACCGACAAATACGCACCGCAGGAGTCTATCGAGGAACGCGAGTGAACTATTTCGCGGCAATTGCCCGGCTTGCGCGAAGCAATCCAAAGCGCACTGCATCGTCCAAGGCCTTCCACGAGGCAGCAATCACATTTTCGTGAACACCAACTGTGGTCCAGTCGGCTTCGCCATCGGTGGTGCCGATCAATACGCGAGTCACGGCATTCGTACCGCTTCCACCGTCGAGGATGCGAACCTTGTAATCGATCAAGGTGAGCTCAGCAAGCTCTGGGTACACCTGAGCCAGTGCTGCACGAAGAGCGTTATCTAGAGCATTCACTGGTCCATTGCCCTCAGCAGTTGAGATCACGCGCTCGCCATTTGCATGAACCTTCACTGTGGCTTCGGAGTCAACTCCGCCATCAGCGCTTTGCTCAACGATCGTGCGCCAAGACTCAACCTCAAAGCCTCGCTCAACACCATCTTCTGCAAGCAAGAGCAATTCAAAGGATGCGTCAGCTGCTTCAAACGACCAACCCTCAGATTCAAGCTCCTTGACCTTGTTCACTACTCGAGTAACCAGTTCAGGCTTCTGCGAAAGATCATGACCAAGCTCTTCAGCCTTGAGTTCAACTGATGCTCGGCCTGCCATTTCGGTGACAAGCACACGCTGCACGTGACCAACCTGAGCCGGATCAATGTGGTTGTACAACTCCACGTTGACCTTTAGTGCCGAAGCATGCAAACCAGCCTTATGCGCAAATGAGGATGAGCCCGCATATGGCTGGTGACTATTTGGCGCGATGTTTGCAATCTCAGCAATCGCATGTGAGATATGCACAGTTTCGCGAAGGGAGCCTTCAGGAAGAACATCAATGCCCATCTTCAGCTGCAAGTTTGCGGCAACTGAGAACAGGTCAGCGTTACCCGTGCGCTCGCCATAGCCATTGGCCGTGCACTGCGCGTGAGTTGCGCCAGCAGATACTGCAGTCACTGTGTTAGCGACAGCACATGCAGTGTCGTCTTGGCAATGAATACCCAAACGCACACCTGAACGCTTTGCCACATCAGTAACCGTTTCAAAGATGCCAACTGGCAACATGCCGCCGTTGGTATCGCACATGACTCCGACGCTTGCACCTGCCTCTGCAGCAGCAACCAAGATGCGTACGCCGTAATCAGAGTCGTGCTTGTAGCCATCGAAAAAATGTTCCATATCGACGAACACACGACGACCTTCACCAACCAGGTACTTCACAGTGTCAACGATCATGCGTTCGTTTTCATCGATGTCTGTCTTGAGTGCTTCGATCACGTGACGCACATCAGACTTGGCAACAAGGGTGATAACGGGAGCACCTGAATCAAGGAGGGCTTTCACCTGAGCATCTTCATGTGCCAACTTGCCAGCCTTGCGAGTTGCACCGAAAGCAACGAGCTGGGCGTTCTTGAGATCAAGTTCAGTTTGAGCCCGCTGGAAGAACTCAGTGTCTTTTGGCATCGCGCCAGGCCATCCACCCTCAATGAATCCGACGCCGTATTCGTCAAGCAATTTCGCAACAGCGAGCTTGTCGTTCACTGAGTACGAAATACCTTCACGCTGAGCGCCATCGCGCAGTGTGGTGTCGTACAGGTGAAAAGCGTCGGAGCGGGCCATGATTTCTTTCCTTACCGTGTTGAGCGAATTGGCACTATCAACGAAAAAACCCCCCGCAGGGTGCGAAGGGCAGCGCGTTGACGAATGGTCAACGCGCTAGTTAATGATGATGCCGTGGTGAAGCACGTACCCATCATGCCACAGCTGCCCCATATGGGGCTAGACCCCCTCGAGAGGGGGCATCACGAGCAAATGGTGTGCAGCCATTGGTGCTTGTCGGGCACCTGACCGGTCTGGATATTGAGCAGCGCCTCGCGCAATTGCATCGTGACGGGACCTGGCTGACCCTCATTGATTTCCCAATGACCGCTCTTGCGGCTCTTGACCTGACCAACTGGGGTGATCACGGCAGCTGTACCGCATGCGAACACCTCGGTGATCTCACCAGCTTCAGCCCCATCGCGCCATTGATCCACACTGATGGCATCTTCAGTAGCCAAATACCCAAGGTCTGAGGCCACGGTGAGTAATGAATCTCGGGTAATGCCAGGCAGCAACGAGCCAGTCAGCGTTGGCGTGACCAAACGAGCGCTGTCACCTGAGCCGTACACGAAGTACAGATTCATCCCGCCCATCTCTTCAATCCAGTTGCGCTCGACAGCGTCAAGCCACACCACTTGTTCGCACCCATGCGAAGCCGCTTCAGCTTGGGCGATGAGCGAAGCGGCGTAGTTGCCCGCACATTTGGCTTCGCCGGTGCCACCTGGTGCTGCTCGCACATAGTCATCAGAAATCCACACGGATACTGGCTTTACTCCCTGTGGGAAATAGGCACCCGCAGGAGAGGCGATCAAGAGGTACTTATAGGCATTTGCCGGGCGAACGCCCAGACCAACTTCAGTTGAAATCATGAACGGGCGAAGGTAGAGCGACTGATCATCACCACCGGGAACCCATGCTGCGTCTTGCTGCACGAGGGCATTGACCGAAGCCAAGAACAGTTCAATGGGGAGTTCAGCCATCGCCAGACGGCGAGCTGATCGCTGGAAACGTTCCGCGTTGGCAATTGGACGGAAGGTTTTGATTGAACCGTCTTCATGGCGATACGCCTTCAAGCCTTCGAAAATTGCCTGCCCGTAATGCATGAAGTTCGTGGCTGGGTCAAAGCTCAACGGACCATAAGGAACCAACTGCGCGTTGTGCCAACCCAGTTCCTCGGTCCAATCAGCGGTAACCATGTGATCGGTGAAGTACTTACCGAAGCCTGGGTTAGCCAAGATCTCCTCGCGTTGCGCAGCTGGCAGCGGATTTTGAGATGGCTTCAGCTCAATAGGCCACAAAGATTCGCCTACGTGCTGACCTTGGGTAGACATGACTCTCCTTCAACGATGCGATCAGTAAGGCTACCGATTGCCCTTGGGAATTACTTGGACTTTGCGAGAGCTCCTGCTGCCAAGGCATCGCCAATTGCCGCGGTGGAACGAACTGAATCGCCACGTGTTGCAAGGTCATCTGAAACCGCAGACTCAACCCAGACTGCAGCGTCTTTTTGACCCACGTGATCGAGAAGCATCGCAAGTGACAACACCGTTGCCGTTGGGTCCGCCTTGCCTTGACCTGCGATATCTGGTGCTGAACCGTGAACCGGTTCGAACATGCTTGGGTTCTTGCGAGTTGGATCGATATTGCCTGACGCTGCAAGTCCAATGCCACCAACGATTGCTGCACCAATGTCGGTGAGGATGTCACCAAACAAGTTGTCGGTCACCACAACATCGAATCGCTCTGGCTGTGTCAGGAAGAACATTGATGCTGCGTCAACGTGGCAGTAGTCAGTTTCAACCTGTGGGTAATCCTTGGCTACGTCATTAAACGCGCGCTGCCAGGTATTACCTGCGTACACCAGCACGTTGGTCTTGTGCACCAAGGTGACTTTGTTACGGCGGTGGGTAGCGCGCTCAAATGCATCACGAATGATACGTACAGCGCCGTAGTAGGTGTTCAGGCTGACTTCGGTTGACACTTCATGCTCGGTACCTTCACGCAGCACGCCGCCTGCGCCAACATAAGGACCTTCAGTGCCCTCGCGGCACACCACGAAGTCAATGTCTTTGGTCGTCTTTCCAGCCAACGGACCAACCACGCCCGGGTACAACCGCACAGGGCGAAGGTTGACGTGGTGATCCATGATGAAGCGCAATGGCAATAACACACCGCGCTCGAGAATTCCTGGCTTCACTGAAGGGTCTCCGATGGCACCCAACAGAATCGCGTCATAACCGCGAAGTTCTTCAACAACTGAATCTGGCAACAACTCACCTGTGGTGTTGTAGCGGCGAGCGCCAAGGTCATATTCCGTTGTTGTCACGGTGATCCCTGCAGCAGGAGCAATCGCGTGAAGCACCTTCATGGCCTCAACCACTACTTCAGTACCGATGCCATCGCCAGGGATGAGGGCCAAATTCAAGTTCGTCGACATGGGGCCAAACTCTATCCGGGCCAATTTCTCCGGACCTGCCCCCATGACGATGACCTTTTCGGTTCCGCGCCAACGCTGCTACTATTGGGTCACTATGACGCGCGCACTGCTCCTTCGCTGCCGCGGCGAGGCCTGACCAACCGGCCCCTCGTCGCGGGATTCGCGTTCGCCGGTAGGCCAATCGAAATTCTTTAGGAGCCCGCGATGAGCACTACCTCGTTCCAAGCAGCAGATGCAAGTCAACAACCGTCCGGCATGAACTTCGGTCGTTACGTACCCTTTCGCACGACCCCACTTGAGAACCGCACCTGGCCTGATCGTGAGATCACTAAGGCTCCTCGTTGGTGTGCCGTGGATCTACGTGACGGCAATCAAGCACTGATCGATCCCATGACCCCTGACCGCAAACTGCGGATGTTCAAGTTGCTGGTCTCGATGGGATACAAGGAAATTGAGGTGGGTTTCCCTTCAGCTTCCCAAACCGACTTTGACTTTCTTCGCCTGCTCATTGACGACGGTCATATTCCAGACGACGTCACGATTCAGGTCTTGGTACAGGCTCGCGAATCACTGATCGAGCGCACCTTTGAAGCGCTTGACGGCGCAAAGCAGGCAGTTGTGCACTTCTATAACTCCACTTCAGTGCTTCAGCGCCGCGTGGTCTTTGGTCTTGATAAAGAAGGCATCGTCGACATCGCTGTTCATGGTGCTCAGTTGGTTAAGAAGCATGCGGAACAAATGGTCGGCAAGACTGAGATTTTCTTTGAGTACTCCCCTGAATCCTTCACGGGTACTGAATTGGAATTTGCTCTCGAGGCTTGTAATGCGGTGATTGAGGTACTTCAACCAACGCCTGATCGCAAGATGATCATTAACTTGCCAGCAACGGTGGAAATGACCACACCAAACTTGTACGCAGACTCAATCGAATGGATGAGCCGCAATCTTAATGACCGCGACTCAATCATCCTTTCTCTTCATCCACATAACGACCGCGGCACCGCGGTTGCTGCTGCTGAATTGGGCTACATGGCAGGTGCGGATCGCATTGAAGGCTGTCTCTTTGGCAATGGAGAGCGCACCGGCAACGTGTGCCTGGTGACATTGGGACTGAACATGCTGACCCAAGGCGTTGACCCGCAAATTGATTTCAGTGACATTGATGAGGTTCGCCGAACGGTCGAGTACTGCAATCAAATCCCTGTGCATGAGCGTCATCCATATGGCGGTGACTTGGTATACACCGCATTTAGCGGATCGCATCAAGACGCAATCAATAAGGGTTTGCGCACGATGGAAAAAGAAGCTGCCGAACTCGGTATTTCTGTTGATGAACATCGTTGGGAAGTTCCATACCTGCCAATCGACCCTAAGGATGTTGGTCGCACCTACGAAGCCGTGATTCGTGTGAATTCACAGTCTGGCAAGGGTG
>CANFTO010000097.1 GCA_947449945.1 Actinomycetota bacterium
ACTGTTGATGCAGGCAATGACATCGTGAAGTCAGTGACCTTGTCTCCTTGGTGGATCCTTGTGATGTTGCTCGCTCTGGTGATGCTGGCTTCGGGTCTCATCACGGTCGGATCAAGTCGTTCTTGGGGTGCATTGGGTGCCAAATACGAGGGAGAAGCGGTCCGCAAGGAATCAGCACTGTCACCCTGGGATGCGCTCAACGCTGGGCAGGATCCAACTTCGGACCCGGCTGATCCGAATTCTGACGCTGAACCTGCTTAGATATCCCCATGACACAAAGCACGCCTTCAGTAGTGGTCCACGGCCATGGCAATACCCCAGCAGCTTGGGCTGCAGTCACGATCATCATGATCGCGTCAATCGTGGGAACCCTCGGTGTGGTCGTTGGTAACTGGGTTGTGTTCTGGGTGGGCATTGCGCTCATTGTGGTGGGGGCCATCGTCGGCAAGGTCATGCAGATGATGGGCCTTGGTCAAGACGCCGAGCATTCACACTGATTTACCAAATCCTGATCAAAGATTGATCGGCCGCCGACCTTCTCGGCGCATTTCTCACGCAATCTCTGACACGCTATAGCCATGAGTGAAAACCAGGGTGTCAAAGGACTCGTTCTTGTTGTTGAAGACGAACGGGCAATCTCTGACCTCCTGCGGATGTATCTCACTCGCGAAGGTTTTGGTGTCCACGTAGCAACCACTGGTCCCGATGGTCTTTCCTACGCTCGCACCTTGCATCCGGCCGCAATCATTTTGGATGTTGGTCTGCCCGGCATGGATGGCACTGAAGTGTGCCGCCAACTTCGCAATGATGGCGACTGGACTCCAGTACTTTTCTGCACGGCCCGCGATGAAGAAGTTGATCGCATTCTTGGTCTTGAACTTGGCGCAGACGACTACATCACCAAGCCGTTTAGTCCGCGTGAAGTTGTTGCACGAGTGAAGTCCGTGGTGCGTCGTGCGCAGCATGCGGCCTCAGCACCAGGCCCGGTAGTCATTGGCAAGGTAGAACTCGATCCCGTTACGCGTCGTGTTGAAGCCAATGGTTCGCCAATTTCCCTGACTGCAACGGAGTTTGACCTTTTGGCGCATCTCATGGACAACCCAGGTCGCGTTTTTAGTCGCGATCAACTGCTCAGCGAGGTGTGGGGTTACGCCGCAGTTGTTGGCACACGTACCGTTGACGTGCACGTTGCACAGGTGCGAGCCAAGCTCGGTGATTTCGACGTGATTCGCACGGTTCGCGGTGTGGGGTATTCCGCGGAAGAGCCACAGTGACCAAGCCCGTCTATCGAGGAACCAACCTCGTCACGCGCATGGTGTTTCTCACCAGTGCAGTGGCAGCAATCGTGGTCATCATTGCTGGACTCATTTCTTATCCGTTGGTGCGTTCTGCTGAAGTGACGCAATCACAAAATCAACTGTCGCGTCTTGCTGATCTCACAGCAGCCGCAATAGATCGCGGTGCACCCAATGGTGGGCTTGAACGCGATCATCTTGTACCTCCTTCACTGTCAGCGACGCTTCGTTCAGAGCAAGTGCAGGGATACCTTGTTTTTGATGCAAGTGGTGCAGTTCCAGGTGTGCCAAAAGAAGAGGTTCGTGAACTTCTCGAACATGGAACGCTCAGTACCGAAGGCGAATCCGCTGATGGTCGCGTGTTTGTCGAAGGACGTTCGCTGGCCTCAGGCGGCGCATTGATTTTGGAGCAGCCAGTTGCAATTGCTGGTGGTTCAGCGCAAGCAGGTCTCCTGCGCTTCCTCATGGCACTCTTCATCGGTTTATTAGTGGCAATCCCTATTGGGTACTTCGCCGCAAGTCGCATCGTGCGCCCACTTCGTGCAGCGCGCGATGCGGCATATGAAATGCAAGCCGGATCGCGCGATGTGCGGTTGGAGCCTGAAGGTCCAAGCGAGGTTGCTGAAATTGCACTTGCGTTGAATTCACTCAGTGATGCCCTCAACATTTCCGAACGTCGCCAGCGTGAGTTCTTGCTTTCTGTTTCACATGAATTGCGCACACCGCTTACTGCAGTCAAGGGCTATGCCGAAGCGCTAGCCGATGATGTGATCGAACCACAGGATGTTGCAAAAACTGGTGCGACTGTTGCTGCCGAAGCCCAACGCCTTGATCGATTGGTCAGTGACCTCCTTGATCTTGCTCGACTCGGCGCGGTTGATTTCCATGTGAATCCAGCAAGCGTTGATCTCAAGGACATTGGTATCGAGGCTGCTGAAGTGTGGAGAACCCGATGCGAGCGCGAAGATGTGCGCTTTGAACAAGAGCTGCCTGCAGATGAATTATTAGCAGTCACGGATCCAATGCGACTGCGTCAAATCATTGACAACTTGTCAGAGAACGCACTTCGAGTTTCACCGTCTGGTTCGGTCGTCGTGCTAGCGATGCGCCAGGTATCCGATGGCGTTGAAGTTGAGGTCCGTGACTCAGGTCCAGGGCTCACTCCCGATGACATGGCGATTGCCTTCGAGCCCGGTGCGTTGTACGAGCGGTATCGAGGTGTGCGACCGGTAGGCACTGGCTTGGGTCTGGCACTTGTTGGTCGACTTGCTGCAGGGCTCGGTGGCTACGCGCGAGTCACGACTGCGCCCGAAGGCGGAGCCTGTTTCACCGTATTTTTGCCATCTGTGCAGCCGGCGCCCATCGTCGATCTAGTCTGATCCAATGGCGCCTGATCAGATCGTTGTTCCACAACGAATCGATCAGCGTCCCTTGATGCGTCGATTGGCTGGTCCAGTTGGCACGGCAGTGGTAGCGGTGGGGGCCTGTTCGTATCTGGCCGTTGTGAATCCGAATGAAACTGGCCACTACCCGGTTTGCCCGTCCAGAGCACTGCTTGGCATTGATTGCCCAGGATGCGGGGGAATGCGGGGGATGTACTGCCTCATGCATGGCGATGTTGCTGGGGCTCTGAATCACAATCTGTTGCTGCTGGCCATCATCCCTATTGTGCTCGCACTGTGGACCCTGTGGCTGGTTCGCGCCATTCGCGGTGTCTATCCACCCGTCACTGCCGGACAAGATCGAGTTCGCAACCGATTGTTGATCGGTGGGCTCGTGGTGATGCTGGCATTCGGTGTGATTCGCAATTTCGTGCCGTATCTGGGTTCTGGAGTCTGAGCCGCAGGATTTCGGGGTAGTGCGAGTCAATAGGCTTGGCCCTATGAGCGTGCTGGACGACATCATTGTTGGAGTGCGCGAAGACACGTCAGTTCGCATGCACAGTGTCTCATTGGCAGACCTCAAAGCACGTGTTTCAGGGGTTGCTCCGGCACTTCCCGTACTGCCATCACTCAAGCGTGGTGGGGTGCAACTCATTGCTGAAGTGAAGCGATCGAGCCCTAGTAAAGGTGCGCTTGCAGATATCGCTGATCCTGCAGCCCTTGCGAGCGCTTACGCAGCGGGCGGTGCCTCGGCGATTTCGGTGCTCACTGAGCAACGTCGTTTCGGTGGAAGCTTGGCAGATCTTGATGCGGTGCGTGCAGCGGTACAGATTCCGATACTGCGCAAAGACTTCATGGTTGAGGAATATCAGTTCTGGGAAGCGCGTGCGCATGGCGCCGACATCATCTTGTTGATAGTTGCTGGGCTTGAGCAAGCGCAACTCGTGGAGTTCATGGGATTAACTCGCGAGCTTGGGATGACCGCGCTTGTAGAAACGCATGATGAAGCAGAAATCGCTCGCGCCCTTGATGCAGGGTCCGAAGTTGTTGGCGTAAACGCCCGGAATCTGAAAACCCTTGAAGTTGATCGTGACGTGTTTGCTCGGGTTGCCCATCTCATTCCCGAATCGTGCGTTCGCATTGCTGAGTCTGGTGTTCGTTCACCAGAAGATGTGATTACTTACGGTGAACAAGGTGCGGATGTCGTGTTAGTGGGCGAAGCGCTCGTTACTGGCACTGATCCTCGAGCAGCAGCTCGCGCGATGATTGATGCTGGTGCAACGATTGGAAAGGCATCATGACTAACGGTCATTACGGCCCGTATGGCGGTCGCTTTGTTCCAGAGGCACTCACAGCTGCTCTGGACGAGTTAGACGCAGCTTTTCGCGCAGCGAAAGAAGATCCTGCATTTATCAATGAGTTGCGAGCACTTGAGCGTGACTACACAGGGCGTCCGAATCCGCTGACGTACGCCAAGCGCTTTAGCGAGCATTGCGGTGGAGCACGCGTGTATTTAAAACGCGAGGATTTGAATCACACTGGCTCGCACAAAATCAACAATGTGTTGGGTCAAGCATTGTTAACGCAGCGCATGGGTAAGAAGCGCATGATCGCTGAAACAGGGGCTGGCCAGCACGGTGTTGCAACAGCAACGGCTGCGGCACTCTTTGGCCTTGAATGCACCGTGTACATGGGGCTTGAAGACACACGCCGTCAAGCACTCAATGTTGCTCGAATGAAGTTACTGGGGGCTGAGGTCATTCCAGTAACTGCAGGTAGCCAGACGTTGAAAGACGCAATTAACGAAGCGATGCGCGATTGGGTTGCATCGGTTGATGAAACTCATTACGTCCTTGGCACAGTTACTGGCCCGGCTCCGTTCCCTGAAATGGTCCGCTACTTCCATTCCGTGATTGGCATCGAAGCCCGCGAACAAATCCTTGCCGTGGAAGGTCGCCTACCTGATGCTGTTGTTGCTTGCGTTGGCGGAGGCTCAAACGCGATGGGTCTGTTCAGTGGATTCATGGAAGACACCCAAGTAATTTTGCGCGGCTATGAAGCTGGTGGCGATGGCGTTGAAACCGGCCGTCACTCCGCACGCTTCTCCGGGGGTACCCCAGGTGTGCTGCATGGTGCCCGCACCTATGTCATGCAAGACCAGTGGGGTCAAACAGCTCCGTCGCATTCCATCAGCGCTGGCATGGACTATCCGGGCGTTGGCCCAGAGCATGCGTGGTTGCATGACACCGGTCGTGCAAGTTACGAGCCAGTTACTGACGCTGAAGCAATGGAAGCATTTGCCATTCTTTCAAAGACTGAAGGCATCATTCCTGCGATTGAGTCGGCTCATGGTTTGGCTGGCGCCATGCGTATTGGAAAAGAACTTGGCCCTGACTCAGTGGTCATTGTGAACCTCTCCGGTCGCGGGGACAAAGACGTAGCAACGGCTGCGCGTTGGTTTGGCATTGATCTTGGTGCCACTGTGAGCAACGAACTTTCGCCAGAAATGAGAGAAGGCCGATGACTCGACATGTGTCTGAAGCCTTCGCAACAGCGAAAGCAGAAAACCGCGCTGCATTGATTGGTTATTTGCCTGCAGGTTTTCCTAATCCTGAGCAATCAGTGAAACTCATCAACGCGATGGTTGCTTCGGGTGTCGACATCATTGAAGTGGGTTTGCCGTATTCCGATCCACTTATGGACGGTCCAGTCATTCAGCAAGCCGTTGATCAGGCGCTCGCAGCAGGCACCACGACAGACGTGGTGTTGAACATCGTGAAGCAGGTCGTTGATGCAGGCGCAATCGCTGTAGTGATGAGCTACTGGAATCCAATTGAGCGCTTTGGCGTTGAGGAATTCGCAGCGGGATTGGAAGCAGCAGGTGGCAGCGGTGTGATTGCACCTGATCTCACACCAGAAGAAGCAGGTGATTGGTCAGTGGCCTCGGATGCGCATGCAATTGATCGAATCTTGATGGTTGCGCCATCGTCAACAGATGCGCGCATCACTGCGATTGTCGGTGTGACTTCGGGTTTTGTGTACGCCGCTTCAACTATGGGTGTGACCGGAGCCCGCACCACCGTGAGTTCAGGGGCACACGAGCTTGTGGCCCGCACGCGTGCGGTTACCTCTCTGCCGATTGCCGTGGGCTTGGGCGTTTCAACTGGCGATCAAGCTGCAGAAATTGCCGCCTATGCCGATGGGGTCATTGTCGGATCTGCCTTCGTGCGCAGGGTGCTGGATGCAGCCAGCGATGAGGCAGCCATTGAAGCCGTCTCCGATCTGGCGAAGGAATTGGCCGCCGGGGTGCGGCGCTAAAGCCAACCCGTCACGTACGGTGTAGCCAGTGTTCGTTTGACCGACCAAGGAGTTCGACGCGATGAGTAATGCCAGCAATGATCGCCGCGCAAGTGCCGCAGCTGCTCGTGCAGCAGCAGTAGGTGGAGACAAGAAGCGCGAGCGCATTATGCGGATCGTCGGTGCAGCCGTGGTGCTGATCGTTGTGGTCGCAATTGTGCTCATCGCCGTAGTAGCGAAGAACTCGTCCAAGACTCCAGTGGTCACACCGACCGTTGATCCAAATGCGGCAATTCCAACGTCCGTATTGGCTGGTAGTTCCAAGTACGCCTACGGCGTTCCATTTGGCACTGGCACAGCGAAGGTTCCAGTGCTCGAACTTTGGGAAGACTTCCAATGCCCATCATGCGAGGCTGTAGAAAAGGCAAACGGCGCTGGCATTCAAGAACTTGCAACTGCTGGCAAGGTTCAATTGGTATGGCGTCCAACAACCTTCCTTGATAAGAACCTTTCAAATGATGCATCAGCACGGGCAACAGCTGCCTGGGGCTGCGCAATTGATCAAGGCAAGACTCAGGAATACCACAACGCCATCTACGCAAACCCACCGTCAAGTGAAGGCGTGGGCTTCACCAACGATGTGTTGCTGAGCTTTGCAAGTGACGCAGGCATCGAAGGTGCAAACATGGATAAGTTCAAGACTTGCTTTGAATCACAGAAGTACTTGTCATGGGCAGCGAATAGCACTGATGCGTTCTACAAGTCAGGCGCGCAGGGCACTCCTTACGGTGTGCTGAACGGCAAGCCACTGGATAACGCGACCTTGGCTGATAAGGCAAAACTTGACGCTGCGGTTGCGGCTGCAACTTCGGGTAACTAGGCCTTGATTCACGCCTACATCCCCAGCCCCGAACATGGGGTCTG
>CANFTO010000098.1 GCA_947449945.1 Actinomycetota bacterium
CGTGAAGAGGTTGGAGTAGTTATCCCAGCCAACCCACTCTTCACTGATGGAGTCTTTGAAACTATTGATCACAGTCAAGACTGTTGGATAAACCAAGTACGCAATGATCGCAAGGAGTGCCGGCAAAATAAACACATACGGCAGAACATTGGACTGAGCTTTGCGCGGCAGGAATGACACAAGCTTGTTGAGTACCCAGTACAGCAATACCGCTGCGCCAATGCCGATGACCACAGTAGTTAGCGTGCTGAAAATATTGCTGAACATCTGGGTTTCACCGCCTTCCTACAGAACTCATGTGCGATTTGGTCTGATGGAACTCTGTCATAAGAGGGATCGGTGTGCACCCCCTTGTTAGGGAATGCACACCGATCCTTAATTCATGCGACGTTCAGGGCTTACTTAACCCAGCTTGCGTCGATGTTGTTGAGCGCTTGGTCAAGGGTTTCCTGGCCAGCGATCCATGCAGTCATTTCCTTCCAGAACGAGCCCGCGCCCACGGCACCTGGCATCGCATCTGAACCATCGAACAAGAAGTAGTTCGAGTTGTACGCAACACCAGCAATTGCCTTGGTGAGTGCGCCTGGGTAGTTCTTCACACCGAAGGTCTTGTATGGCGAGAGGAACGAGCTGCTCTTAGCTGCAGGGATACCAATCGCTGGGATCGTCAGATCCTTCATGATGGTCTTTGCTGCTGCTGAGTCGCTGAAGAGAGCTGCGAGGTCGCCGCCACCTTCGATTGGCTTCACGCCATTTGCCTTGACTGGTGGAAGGCCGAAGACGCCGACTTCCTGGTCAAGAGCTGCCTGGATGTTCTTAGGGAAGAAGCCCGTGATGAACGAACCCTGTGAGTACATCATGCAACCTGGCTTTGCGTCGAACATTGCGTTGCCAGCGGTACCGAAGTTGTTGGTAGCAATTGACTTGCGTCCACCATTGACGTTTGCATCGTTGAAGAACAACTTCTCGTACTCAGCAGCTGCCTGCTTGATCTGAGGTGAGTTGAACTTGATCTTGCCTGCGACCCAGTCGTTGTAGACCTTGACGCCTGCGTAACGCATCACAAGGTTTTCAATCCAGTCAGTTGCTGGCCATCCGGTAGCGGTGCCTGACTCGATGCCGTTACACCAAGGAGTCTGTCCAGCCTTCACCATTTGTGCGGTGAGTGCTTCAAGCTCTGCCATCGTGTTAGGAATCTTGTAACCAGCTGCGTTCCAAGCCTTCTTTGGATAGAACACAAGGCCCTTGACGTTCATGCTGGTGAGCAGACCGTAGAGCTTGCCATTGACTGTGCCGGCTTCGAGTTCGCCAGGAATCATGGTCTTCTTCAAGGTTGCCATGTCGACCACGGTGTCCAAAGGCTTAACAGCCTTACGCTTTACGAGGTCAGCAATGACGCCTGGCTGAGGGATCAACGCGATATCTGGTGCGGCGTTTGCCTGAACCTTGGTCACGATGAGTTGGTTGATGTTGTCAACCTTTTCCCACTTAACAGTGATGCCTTGCTTCTTTGCAATCGGTGCAAGACCGGCCTTAAGCCCGTCGAGTACTGGCTGGTCCACGCTGGTCCAGATTGTCACCGTGTTTGCATCGGCTGCCTGAGCTGGCGCAATGCCAGCAGCAAGAACAAGTGCCGATGAAGCAGCTGCGGCTACGAGGCCGACGCTCTTCTTACGCATGTTCATTTGGGTCCCTTCCCAATGTTGTGTCTATCGAAGTGCGACGTCTCGCCCGTGATGCACACGTTTGCACGTCGTGGAAGGGAAGGTATCCGCTTACATCCCATCAGTGCAAGGCTTTTTCCTAAAATATTTTGAGGATTTATCACACCGTTATGTAACCGATTACTGTAAATCTTTCAGGGTTTTCAGTGCGATACAACCAAGCGCGCCCCGCGGCTTGGAATTGCCACAAAACATCGGGGGCTAAGCCATCCATTTTCGACAAATTGGTCACAGACCGCTGCTGTAACGGTTGCAGTCAGTTGCATAGGGACGAGGGCGATGGCTGAGCCACCAAAACCACCACCGGTCATTCGGGCGCCCGTCGCCCCCGTTTCGAGTGCCACTTCCACAGCACAATCCAACTCAGGACAGCTCACTTCGAAGTCGTCGCGCAGTGATTCATGGGAGGAAACCATGAGCATTCCAACCTCTTCAAAGCGCCTCTGCGTAAGCGCTTTCGCAGTAGCTAATACTCGAACATTTTCGGTCAGCACATGACGTGCTCGCGAAACCACATTTGGATCATTCGTGCGCTGGCTTAATGTGCTGAGTGCAAGTTCCATGTCAGTGACTTCACGCAACGTGGCAACACCGAGGGTTTGCGCCGCGAGTTCACAAGTAGCACGTCGCGATGCATACCCACCATCAATCAGTGCGTGACTTGCGCGCGTATCAATGACTAATAATTCGTATCCCGCATGTTGAATTTCAAAGGGGACTGGCCTGATCGAATCTTCTAACGTGTCGAATAGCAACACGTGTTCATCTCGACCGAGCATTGAAGCAACTTGATCCATCGAACCTGTGGGCACACCAACAAACTCGTTTTCACATTTTTTTGCTAGGCGAGCAATTTCTCGCGGTGCAATCTCTAACCCAACCGCTTCAACCATTGCAACAAGAACTGAGCATTCGACCGCGGCTGATGATGATAGCCCCGCACCTAGTGGCACATCACCATCAATTTCAATTTCAAACCCATGAGTGAGTTCTATTGGCAATGCCCACACCGCGCCCGCAACATATGCAGCCCAACCATCAACGCAACCTGGTACAAGGTCATCCAAATCGACGATGACTCGTTGATCTGGAACTTGGACGGACTTCATCACCAACATGCGATCATCGCGAATAGTGACGGTTGTTTGCACACCGAGATGAATAGCCATCGGCAAGACAAACCCACCGTTGTAGTCAGTATGTTCACCAATCAGATTGACTCTTCCGGGTGCCCAACTCTTTACCGTCGTGGTCATGCAGTTGCCTCAAAAGCCTCGCGAATCCGCCGTGCCGACTGCTCTGCCGCCACGTCATTAATAAAACTACCCATGAGCGATTCGGACCCCGCCAAAAATTTCAACTTATCCGCAGCTCGGCGATTAGAAATAAGTTTGAGAAAGAGTCGACTATCTCGACGCTCTTCTTGAGTTGCTTGAGCAGGAAGCTGATGCCATCCACTCATATAAGGCAATGGCACGCCAAAAATTGAATCAAGTGCACGGATCAGGCGTGGATAGCTCGCGCAGAAGGCATCCTGCTCAGCATCTGTGAGCTCCATGAGTGAAGTGCGAGCAACCTTGGGATGAATCTGAATTTCATAAGGCCATCTAGCAGCGAATGGCACAAAAGCTACCCAATGCTCATCTTGATAAACAATGCGATCCCCGGAGGTGAGTTCAAAGGCCAGCATGGCTTCCAAGAGCTGTTGACCGTGCGTATCAAAGTACTGAGCGCTTTGACGCAACTGTGTGCTCATCGTTGCTGGCAAATAGGGATAGGCATAAATTTGACCATGCGGGTGATGGAGGGTGACACCGATTTCAGCACCGCGATTTTCAAAGACGAATACATAACGGATGCCGTCGCGCTCGCAGAGTTCTCGTGTTCGATCAATCCATGCCGACATCACTAGCGACATTTGATTTGTATTCAACGTGGCAAGAGAACCCACATGGTTATCTGTAAATGCGACAACTTCACAACGCCCATGCGCAGGAATTTGGGTGCCAAGATCAGGGAACCCATCGGTTGCTACCCAATCGCTCCCGGTAAGAAAAGACGGGAACCGATTTTCAAACACGACCACGTTGAAGTTCGGCTCTGGAATTTCAGACAACCAGCCATCACGTGTGGGACAAATTGGGCAGTCACTCGCGCTGGGAAGAAAAATTCGAGTTTGGCGATGACCAGCAACTGCAACCCACTCACCCGCAAGCGCATCAAATCGCATGGATCCTTGTTCCGTGCTGCCCGGTTCAAGACCACGGGCATCTATCCCGTTGCGCTTGGGCGCTTCTAGGTCATCAAAGTAAATCAACTCTCGGTCGTCAGAAAGCGCGATAACGCTTCGACGTACGGCCACAGGCATGGGTCAAGTAAACCCGTGAACTCGGGAAAACCCAAGGTAACAAGATGTACGAAATTACATTTCGATGCATTCCATCGGTGGGATGCGCAGATGATGGGATCGCGCTACCTTCTACTCACCGCAACCGCGGTGCCCCTTACTTGGATCGTCCGGCACGTTCCTGCCGGTGAGAGGAAACACGATGACCGAGCGCGTTATTTTTGACGACGTTTCACTTGTATACCCCGGAGCAACCGAACCTTCCGTGAGCCACCTGAACCTAAATATCGAGCCGGGTGAATTCCTGGTGCTGGTTGGGCCTTCAGGTTGTGGCAAATCAACATCACTTCGCATGCTTGCTGGACTCGAACCAGTGACGAGCGGTCGTATTTTGATTGGCGATCGCGATGTCACCAATGAATCTGCAAAAGATCGCGATATTGCAATGGTCTTCCAAAACTACGCGTTGTATCCGCACATGACAGTTGCGGAAAACATGGGCTTTGCTTTGAAGATCGCAAAGGTCAGCAAAGACGAAATAAATCGTCGTGTTCAAGAGGCTGCAAAACTCCTTGATCTCACTGACTACCTTGATCGCAAGCCAAAGGCGCTTTCCGGAGGTCAGCGTCAGCGCGTTGCTATGGGCCGCGCAATTGTGCGCGAACCAAAAGTGTTCTTGATGGACGAACCACTTTCAAACCTTGACGCAAAATTGCGCGTCCAGACTCGTACACAGATTGCTGCACTTCAGCGTCGCCTAGGCACCACAACTGTGTACGTCACCCACGATCAGGTTGAAGCCATGACCATGGGTGATCGAGTTGCCGTGCTCAAGGATGGCCTCTTGCAGCAGGTTGACTCACCAACAGCGCTTTATCAGTCGCCAGGGAATGCCTTTGTTGCAACGTTCATTGGTTCACCTGCAATGAACCTTATTGAGGTACCAATTGTTGATGGTGGTGTTGCACTCGGTGGCGTAACGGTGCCAATCGAACGCTCGGTACTCGACAAATCAACTGGTCCACGCGTGCTCCTTGGTGTGCGACCAGAAGATCTGCCACTTGCAGACTCAGGACCGGCGGTCACAGTAGAACTTGT
The DNA here is from genome assembly GCA_947449945.1 of Actinomycetota bacterium. Taxonomy (GTDB): domain Bacteria; phylum Actinomycetota; class Actinomycetes; order S36-B12; family S36-B12; genus UBA11398. The sequence goes on from CANFTO010000098.1 coordinate 5,170, forward strand.
TGAGAACCTCGGCGCTGATAACTTTGTGCACGGCGTGATTGCGGATGATCAGGGCAACAACGTGCCGCTAGTAGCTCGCGGAAAGTCCATGCCAAGCATGGGAGATGTGGTGCACGTGCAACCAACACGTACCTACGTCTTCGATCTCGCTGGAGATCAGCCACGCATTAGCTAAAACACAACTCGAACTGGGGTTTGGATCTACTACAACTGGATCCAGGCCCCAGTTCCTTTTGGCAGGCGCAAGATGTTGTTCTTTAATCCAACTTCACCAGTACTTGTCACTAACAATCGGCCGTTGACTTCCATGTCTTTGTCGTCATCGCTGCAGTTCACTAGGCACATAAAACCGTAATCGCGTGTGATCGCGAGGATTCCTGACTCAATGAGCGGCATTTCGCACGCATCATGAACAAACGCTGGGTGGGACTTACGTAAATGCAAAATTTCACGGTAGAGATTGAGTGTGCTCCGCGGATCAGCTTCTTGTTGATCAACGCTGAATTCATCCCAACCATATGGCTGTGGAAGCCAAGTGATGTGCGATGCGCTAAATCCGCATGAAGTCGCACCAGCAACCCACGGCAGTGGAACTCGAGCACCATCGCGCCCTACAGCTTCACCGTTTGTTCGAAACCACACTGGATCTTGTCGCGCCTCATCAGGAAGCTCAGCATCTTCAAGACCAAGCTCTTCTCCCTGGTACACATAGACCGCACCTGGAAGGGCATGAGCAATTAGCGCCAGTGCGCGCGCACGATCACGACCAAGTGCACCACCGCCTAAACGGGTAACCACTCGAGGAGTGTCGTGATTCGACAGTGCCCACGTCGCTGGTGCTCGCACTGAACTTAATCCATTGAACGTCTCTTGAATGACGGTGCGAATCCGATCGGCATCCCAAGCTGCGCCCATGAAATCAAAGTTGAAGATTTGGTGAAGGGTGTCATGAGCCACGTAGCGCGCAGCACGCTCTGGTGGCACCCATGCTTCAGCAACTGCCATGTGCTCGCCTGGATATGAATCCATCAACGCGCGCCATTCGCGATAAATATCCTGAACTTCATCACGATCAAGTACTGGTGAGTTGGCAACCTTCAAACGCCGAGCCATGGATTCCGGTGATCCATCGTCAAGGTCCATGCGCATCGCAAGGGAAATACCTTCTGGATCATCAAGATCTGGGTAGGTCATGTCTTTCATTAATGCCAGAGCAACGTCGACTCGGAAACCGTCGACACCCAAATCAAGCCAGAACTTCAACGTTTCAAGACCATCAGCGCGAATTTCTGGATTCGACCAGTTGAGATCTGGCTGGGATGAATCAAAAGTGTGTAAGTACCACTGACCAAGAGCGCCATCGGGCTCTGTAATCCGAGTCCAGGCTGATCCGCCGAACCAACTCATCCAATTATTCGGGGGTTCAGATTTATTCGTTCCTCGGCCGTCAAGGAAATGGAAGCGTGCACGCTCGGCACTACCGGGAGCCGCATTCAACGCATCCTTAAACCAATCGCGTTCAATGGATGCATGGTTTGGTACGACATCGACGATGATGCGGATTCCTCGCTCGTGGGCTTGGGCAATGAGTTCCACTGCGTCGTCAAGAGTGCCGTAGATGGGATCCACCGAGCGAGGATTGGCTACGTCATAACCCGA
>CANFTO010000099.1 GCA_947449945.1 Actinomycetota bacterium
ATGGCTTGCCTGCCTTTGATGACCGAGGGTGGTTCCGTGGTTGGTCTTGACTTCGATTCAAGTATGGCGTGGCCAAAGTACGACTGGATGGGCGTGGCCAAAGCTGCGTTTGAAAGCACCTCACGCTATTTAGCCCGTGATCTTGGACCTAAGAACATTCGAGTAAATCTTGTGGCTGCGGGCCCTATTCGCACCATGGCTGCCAAAGGAATCCCTGGCTTTGATAGTTTCGAAGAGGTTTGGGCTACTCGCTCACCAATAGGTTGGGATCTTGAAGACCCAGAACCAGCCGCTAAAGCATGCATTGCTTTGATGTCGGATTGGTTCCCAGCAACTACTGGTGAAATTGTGCATGTAGACGGTGGTGTGCACTCACAAGGCGCGTAATCGTGCAACTTGGTTCGCTGGTGCTCATGCGCCATGCAAAATCTTCATACCCCATTGGTATCGCTGATCATGATCGACCACTCAATGTTCGTGGTCAGCGAGATGCAGCAGCAGCCGGTGCTTGGTTTAGTGAAAACCAAGCAATTTGGCAGGGGGTTTCCCGCAAGGTCTTGATCTCAAGTGCACATCGCGCGCAGCAGACCTGGGCAATTGCATCTGAGGAATTCGATGTTGACCATCAGGATGAACCAAGAATTTATGAGGCTTCAGTATCAACATTAATCTCACTTGTAGATGTTGATATTCACAATGGTGTTGACGTTCTTCTTGTTGGGCATAACCCTGGGCTGGAAGAACTGGCCCTGTTCCTTACTCAGTTCCAGATAACGCCCGCTCGATCAATGGCTGCCGAGAAATTCCCTACCTGTGGAATAGCAGTGCTGAGAATGCGTGACAACACTTGGTCTAATACGAGCGCTGTTTTCGAATCATTCATCGTGCCCCGTGGATAAAAGGTTCTACATCAGGGAGCTAAAAGCGGGGGAGCGGGAGTAACGATTCCCGCGAGTTCGTCAGCGTCTTCAATGTCTTCACGAGTGATGCCAAGCAAATACAAAACTGAGTCTAAATAAGGAACATTGACGGCCGTATCGGCCGCAGCGCGTGCGGCTGCTTTAGCGTTGAAGGCGACACCTAACCCTGCGGCTTCGAGCATGTCGATGTCATTGGCTCCATCACCAATCGCGATTGTTCGGCGCATTGGGATACCGAACTCCTCGGCAAATTCTTCAAGTGCTTTTCGCTTACCAAGGCGATCAACGATTGGCCCGTCAACTTCGCCGGTAAGGAATCCATCCACCACAGCTAGCCGGTTGGCGCGAAGGCGATCGATGCCGAGCTCTTCAGCAAGGGGTTCAATTACCTCAACGAATCCACCCGAAACCAGGCAGACGCGGTAACCCAACGTATTGAGGGTGCGACATAGCGTGCGGGCGCCAGGTGTCAGGGAGATTTGCCCGCGCACTTTATCGATTACTGCAACTGGCAAGCCCTTCAGGAGTGCAACTCGTTCACGCAGGGAGGCAGCGAAATCAAGTTCGCCAGCCATAGCGCGTTCAGTAATGAGTGCAACCTCGGCGAGAACACCAGCTTCTGCAGCCAGTAGATCGATGACTTCATTTTGAATGACCGTTGAATCTACGTCCATCACAACCAAGTGTTGACCTCGTCGATCAAGGCCAGCCTCTTGAACAGCAATATCAACGCCAGTTTCTGAGGCGGCATTTGCGAGTGCACGTCGAAGATTTGAGGCTGAAGCTCCTGAAACCTCAAAGAGCAATGCAGTTACTGGATATTTGGCAATTCTACGAATGCGATCAACATTTGCGCCATGTGCTGTGAGCTCTTCGGCTACGCGCCTGATTGCTTCAGGTCGCAAAGGTGAACCAAGCAGGGTGATTTGGATTCTATGACGTTTTCCAGCGCTTTCTGCGACGTGCTCATTGATACTGACATCGAGATCAAGATCCTGCGCTAATGCAGTAATTGTCTGTGTGGTGGAAGGCACAAGTGAGGCGTCAATGTCCACAAGTGCGGTCAGTACCAATCGATCGCGTACAACAAGTTGTTCAATATCTTGGACAATGGCTGAGGGATCAAGAGCGGTGAAAAGACCCTTGGTAACTCCTGGCCGATCGTGGCCAGACAGGGTGATGAGCAAGGTCTGAGTAGTCATGACAAGACAACGCTAGCCGTTACCGGGCTTTGAGTGGTGCTCCGGCTACAGTCGTGGCGTGCCCGAGGTCCTGAAGTGTTCAAACATCGTCGTTCGCCGTGGCACCAGGCTTCTTGTTGACCATGTTGACTGGGTAGTCAATGAGGGGGAACGTTGGGTCATTCTTGGACCTAATGGAGCCGGGAAAACCACCCTCATGCTCGTGTGCTCTGGGCGCATGTTTCCAACGTCAGGCAGTGTTGAGTTGTTGGGTGAGGTTCTAGGCAAGACCGATATGGCCGAACTCAAGCCGCTTATTGGTTGGGCCAGCAGCGCGATGATGAATGACATTCCGCCATCGGAACGTGTTGGAGATGTTGTATTGACTGGTGCGTATTCCGTATCGGGACGATGGCGCGAAGAGTATGAAAGTGCGGACGTCATTCGAGCTGCGTCGTTGATGTATGCCTGGGGCTTGAGTCATTTGGCTCAACGAACATTTGGGACGCTCTCAGAAGGCGAACGTAAGCGAACATGTATCGCTCGGGCTCTCATGAGCAATCCAGAATTGCTACTGCTAGATGAGCCAGGAGCAGGTTTAGATCTTGGTGGGCGAGAGGATTTGGTGACGCGTATGTCACAACTTGCCTCAGACGCCGATGAGCCCACACAAGTCTTGATTACTCATCACGTTGAAGAAATCCCATCAGGCTTTACTCACGCGTTGTTGATGCGTGATGGAAAAATTGTCACCAAAGGGCCAATAAGCCAAGTACTGACGGGACCATGGCTTACCGCCACATTTGGTTTGCCCATCGTGATTTCACGTGTTGGCGAGCGCTACTTGGCTATGCGTGATGTCTAGCGAACGTGTCATTACTGTGCCCAATGCTCTCAGTGTTGCGCGCTTAATCGGTGTCCCCATTTTTCTGTGGCTCATTTTGGTCCCACATGCTGATGGTTGGGCGTTTCTTGTCTTAGTTATTGCTGGTGTAACTGATTGGCTCGATGGTGCACTTGCTCGAATGCTCAATCAACAAAGTCGCGTAGGCGAACTGCTTGATCCTGCAGCAGATCGTTTATATATCGCAGCCACCATTGTCGGACTTGCACTGCGCTCAATTATTCCGTGGTGGATCGTCATAGCGCTCGTAGCTCGCGATGTACTTCTCTTGGGTCTGGTTCCGTTGCTACGCAAACATGGGATGTTGACCTTGCCTGTGACGATGTTGGGCAAGGCAGCCACGTTCTGTCTGTTGTGGGGTTTCCCCACGCTGCTGTTGAGCACCTTTGATACATGGTGGGGAAGTGTTGCCGGGGCCGCCGGTTGGGCGTTCTCGCTGTGGGGTGTGGCGTTGTACTGGTGGGCGGGCTTGGATTACATCCGCACCGCACGTGCACTCTCTCGCACAGGCATCACACGGCACATGGCATAGTTCGCCTCGTAGGCAAACCCATGGAAGGACGCTCATGAACCCACAGGAACTTCGTTACACGGCTGAGCACGAATGGGTTCGCGTCGCTGGCGATACGGCTGAGATCGGCATCACTGACTACGCCCAAGAAGCCTTGGGTGACATCGTCTACGTGAGCTTGCCCAACATTGGAGATTCCGTCGCTGCAGGAGATGCATGCGGCGAAGTGGAATCAACCAAGAGCGTGAGTGATATCTATGCGCCATGCACTGGCATCGTTACTGAAGTCAATGAAGCGCTCGATGGCAGTCCTCAGAGCATTAATGAGGCGCCGTACTTGGGCGGATGGCTCTTCAAGGTGAAGCTGACCAACCCGAAGGAGACAGACGGTTTGCTCAGCGCCGACCAGTATGAGGAGCAAACGCGCGCCTAGGCGGGTGTTCCCCAGATCAACCGGTAGATTGACGGCTATGCGCAGTTGTCCGTCATGTGGAAAATCAGTTCCTCGCGACGCTCATTTCTGCCCGGAATGTGGAGCAAGTCTCGACGTCAACCTTGAGTTTACGGGCGCGATTACATCAGTGATTCCGCTTTCGGGCACGGGTACTAGTGGTTCTCTCGCAGCAGTAGGTGCGCAAAAGCAACCTGGAATTCAATCGGGTTCCGCCATGCTTGTGGTTCATCGCGGGCCTGGTGAAGGTACTGAATTTCCTCTCGATCCAGCAAAGGATGTCGTGACCATTGGTCGCGCTCCGGAATCGGACCTTTTCTTCGACGATGTCACTGTCAGCCGAAGGCATGCTGAGATTCGCCGTGGCGCTGAAGGATGGAGCATCCGGGATGTGGGAAGCCTCAACGGAACCTACGTGAATCGCAAAAGAGTTGATGATCGACGTCTAGCTGGCGGTGATGAACTTCAGATTGGTCGATTCCGCTTTGTCTTCCTCGTGGGATCTGATTCATGACCCAAGTTCCACGCTCTACAAGTGGCACGATCAGCATCGGCGAGGTGCTGTCGTTGCTCAAGCGCGAATTCCCCGATGTTTCGATAAGCAAGATTCGTTTCCTCGAGACAGAAGGTTTGGTTACACCTGAGCGCACCGCTTCGGGTTATCGCCGATTCTCGGAACATGACGTCAGCCAGTTGCGTGCCGTTTTAACGTTGCAACGCGATCAATACCTTCCGCTGAAAGTTATTCGAGAGCATCTTGATGCGGAGACTCAGGAAGCTCCGATAGTTGTTGCAGGATCCGGCTTACGCGCTGATGACTTCCGTGCCGGAGCTGGCCGAGTGCGGCTCACACGCACCGAGTTAGCAGAACACGTGGAAATTCCAGAGGCCACGGTCGTGCAATTAGAGTCATATGGACTTATCGCTGTGACCGCAGGTGGACATTACGATGAGGATGCACTCGCCGTGGCAACCGTGGTTGCTCGGCTGTCGCAATTTGGTGTGGAGCCACGACATCTTCGCGCGTTCCGGGTCACTGCAGATCGCGATAGTGGATTAGTGGAGCAGATCGCCACGCCGTATACCAAGCCTCGTGATCGCGAAGCGGCAGCGCGGGCCCAGGAAACTATTCGAGAACTCGCCTCACTCTTTGTTCAATTACACGCTGCTCTGCTTCGCGCTGAACTTGTTCGTGGAGGTAAGGTCTAGGCCTTACGCTGCATTCGTGCAAGAAATCGAATTCATCGGCGTGCGTATGGAGATGCCCTCCAATACGCCCATCGCACTATTGAGAGAAGTCGGTGGGCTTCGGGTTATTCCCATTTGGATCGGGGCAGTTGAGGCCACTGCAATCGCTTATGCCACCCAAGGAGTGGTGCCGCCAAGACCAATGACTCACGACCTCATCGGCAATATCTTTGTCGCTTTTGAGGTCAAGCTCATTGAAGTACGGATAAGCGATCTGGTAGATGGCATCTTCCATGCGCTCCTGATCTTTGATAGCGGCGTGCAGGTCAGTGCTCGACCTTCCGATGCCATCGCAATTGCCCTTCGACTTGGACTCCCTATGACCGCGACTACTCAAGTGCTTGAAGAAGCTGGCATAGAGATGCAGGACGACGAGGTACAAGAGGAAGATCAACTTGAGCAATTTCGCGCATTTCTCGATCAGATATCGCCCGAGGATTTCCAATAAAGAACCCTCATCTGGAGGTTAAGACTTTGGTACGCAACACGCCGTGTGTTGCGTTGACCCGGGCACCCTGGAGTTCGTAACGTCTGTCCTGCCCACTTCCCCCAGTGGTGCCAATGTGCACAGGAGGCCGTACGTGAACGTCGATCAGCCAACGGTTGACCCGCAAGGCTCACTTTTCGATGATGCAGATTTGCGTCCATTGCCTCAAGACATCGGATACCGAGGCCCTATTGCCTGTGCTGCAGCTGGCATCACGTACCGGCAGCTCGATTACTGGGCACGCACCGAACTTGTCGTGCCAACAGTGCGTGGAGCTCATGGTTCAGGAACTCAGCGCTTGTACAGCTTTCGAGATATTCTGGTGTTGCGCATCGTCAAGCGCCTGATCGATACAGGTGTATCCCTGCCAAATATTCGTGCAGCCGTGGACCACTTGGCCTTGCGTTCAAGTGAAGATCTGGCCCGCATGACGCTGATGAGTGACGGCGCAACTATTTATGAATGCCGCAGCGCCGATGAGGTTGTCGATCTCGTCCGTGGTGGCCAAGGAGTATTTGGCATCGCTGTTGGCAGTGTCTGGCGTGAGGTCGAAGGAACGCTGGCAACATTGCCAGGGGAGCGCCCAGACGGCGAATCGGTAACGCCGTCTGATGCTCAAGATGAACTTGCAGCGCGTCGTGCGCGCCGCGTCGCTGGCTAAATTCCAAGCCTTGTAAGATCAGCAATGCTGATTGACCCCACGCGGGAGAGTCCGCTTGCCATTGCCAGTGGCAAGGGGCGCCGAAGGAGCAAATCTCCCCGACAACCTCTCAGGCAAACGGACCGCATGGGGAAGGCACCTCTGGAAGGTGGGCTACGGCCCCACCGACGGTGAAACTGATGCTCAGCATCGGGAAACTCTCAGGTCGCGATAATCGCGGGCAACAGAGGGGGAGATGACACACCTGTGTCTTCAACCCTAGGAGAGTTATGTCTGCTCGCGAATACACCTTCGTTGATCGTCATATTGGTCCCGACAAAGCAGCTGTCGAACACATGTTGGCGACAGTCGGGTTTTCAACTCTCGATGAAATGACCACTGCTGTGGTTCCTGAGGTGATTGCCTGGACTC
>CANFTO010000100.1 GCA_947449945.1 Actinomycetota bacterium
GCGCTGATGGCTCGACCACAGATAGCTCATCGCAGCTCGTTGCTCGCTCGGCCTGCACATGTGGTGGTAGTGCCCTATGAAGGTGAGGGACACGAGTCCTTCGCTGCTGGTACTCGCAATTTCTATTACGAGGCCGCTCAAAATTTGGCAGAAAACATCGGTCAAGCGCATGTGTCGTTTTTTTCGGTGCGCGAGAATGAGTCCGCGGAGGCTTGGCACATAAGGCTTGCTGACTACATCTTTGATGTTGGCGCCACTCATGTCATCACGCATATCGAGGCTGATCCAGGAAGTTCAGAGTCGGCTTGGACGTGGGATATCTGGTGGACAGCAATGGCATCACGATGGGATGGCGTGTTGCTTGGAGTGATGTTCGATTCTGCTTTTGAGTGGATACGCGCGAAAAGTCGCTTGCTTGCTCGGATCTCACCAAATTTCATGGCAGTTGATATTTGCATGCCAATGAATGGTGAACTCGTGCGCGGACGCAATGAAGTTGGCCCAGTGAATATGCCGGTGTCGCGGCAGTCGCTCGCGCTTGTTGAAGAACGGCTTTCAACAGTTCAAGTCACACATGATGTTTCATTCATTGGAGCGCTCTACCCGTATCGCGTCGAAATGCTTGATCAACTTCGTGCAGGTGGCATTCGAGTAGCGGTCAATCCTCATCGCCCCGATGAAACCGCTGACTTTGCGGCCTCACGCACAAATCAACCATCGTGGCTTGATTACATGGCGGGACTTGCCGGAAGCCATATGACAATCAACTTTTCTCGATCATCTGCTGGTCCGTTCGAACAACTCAAAACACGCGTACTCGAAGCAACATTGGCAGGAACCGCGCTCCTCACTGATGATCACAATCGTACGCGACAGTTTTTCGAACGCGATCTGGAATTCGCGGAGTTTGAAACCATTGATCAGCTTCCAATGCTGGTTTCAGAACTCCTTGGTGACCCTGTTCGTTTGGGAGCGATGAAGAGTGCTGGCAAAGAGCGGGCTCACACGATTGCGCACACGAATTTTTGGGGTGCGATTGAAAGCGGGCTTCGTCAGCGCAAGTTGCCTTTACTGCATTCATAGATGAAAAACGTGTGTCAAGAAAAAAAAAGGGGGAGGATGACAGTGCAAGACGACTTAGCTCAATCGAGTCAGGCGCTTAGCCGCATGTTGTCTTGGGTTCAAAGACTTGTCCTGAGTGTTCCAACCTGGGTTTTTGCTCTTGCGCTACCGGTTGTCGTAGTGATTCATTCAGGAATTCAGGCTCATTACCTTCTGGGGGGAGTCGATATTTCAACTGAGATATTTCCCCATCCACTTCCAGTATACGAGTCGTCCTCTTATGGGCTACGAACACTTTCCTGGCTATTAGGAATCACAAGTGATAGTTCTTACTTGCGATTGGTGCTTGCTCTCAGTATCGCCGCTGTGGTTGCTCTCGCATTCGTATGCGTGAGAGTCCTCGGCGAAAAGAATGGCAAAGTGCTGGCGACGGTCATCGCGCTTGGTCCGGTGGGTACGACACTCATGGTGTGCCTAGGGCGAGTCGATCTCTTTATGATTTGTGGCGGTTTGGTTCTAGGACTCTTAGCTCGAAAAATTTCACTTGGAGTTCTGGCCGGATTCATCATGGCAGCAGGTAATCCGGAGCAGGCAGTTCTGGCGACGATGTGTTTTGTACTTGTAGCCTGGGGCCTCGCAGATATGAGGCTTTTGCGTGCTGGATTAGGAGCATTATACGCAGCGATAGTTTGCGCAACATCACTGTTTGTGTTGTTTAGAAATGAGAATTTACCTTCTCGAGTAAGCGTTATTGGAAACTATCTTGCGGAGGGTTTTGCCTCGTTCGTGATGAGTGCCCCACTTGAGATTTATGCGGGATTTGGTTTAGGGGCCATTGCACTTTTCATCACATTTACAACCTTACGTGGAATTCATCTAGCCGCGGTGATTGTGGGATCTCTTATTGTCCCAGTAGCAGTAACAGCAATAACAGCAGATCAAACACGCGTAATGGTCGGACTGTCCACAGCGACCGTTTCAGCGCTAATGCTCCGATACTTGCCGCGTTTGATAGCAAGGTATGAGGCAAAGGGATACGCGAATGCCGTTGCGTCAATCACCTTGGTCGCACTTCTACTTCCAGCGGTGTCAGTGGCATACCCGCGCACGGTGGTGCTTCCTTATCAAGGAGTCCTGGAGGTGATTCAACAGGTATCGACCTTTTGATTGCTGGTTATTGCCATCCCCTTATGACTTGCCCGTCTAAAGCTCGATGAACGACATGAATATTCCCCCAACCCGGATGCAGGATTGCACCCTGCCAGACAAGGAACACCGGCACGATCACTGCGACAAGCCATGTGTGACGCCAGATGCGCTGGGTCGCTGGCTTGCTGAGGTGAGCGTGTGCAATCCAGGTGAATATCGGCGCGATTACGATCATTCCGGCAATTCTCGTTGCATCTATAGCAATCAGTGGAATGAAAAGAGAGATCGCAAGGCTTTCAATGATGAGGGCTTTGCCAATAGTTGAGTTTCTTACACTTCGGTGGGCAAGCACCACCCAACCGATGCCGAGAATTGAAAACACCGTGAGCGGCAACGTCGTGATGTAGCAATGCCAGATCGCATCGAAAGGGATTGCGCGAAAGAGGGCAAAGCGATCTGCACTGCCACCCCAGGAACTTGTGAAGGTGTGCATTGCAAAGCTGCCAGCGATTACTGCAATTCCTGCGGTGACAATGCGCATCGTGGCATCCCATCTCCACATGATCAGCGCGATAGGCGCCCAGGCAATGAATGCAAATATCGCAATAGGCGAATGATTCATTGCGAGCACAAACCATCCGAAGAGAGCAATCCAATGCTTGCGCACCATCACTGCTGTGGTGAGCGCAATGATCGAAACTGCGTCGTAGCCGCCAATCCAAGTCAGAGCGATAGGTGCGAGTGATCCACCGGCAACAAAGATAAATGCGAGCTTTGCGCGTTGAGTGCTTTCTTTTCGATAACCCAGCGCAATCGGAAGCACGATTGCAATAGCTGCTAACAGCATTGAGAAGTAGAGATATCTATGCGCTGATTGCATTCCAAGTGCGCCAGCAAGCCATGAGCCCACCACATTTGATCGAAGGGATGCATCTCCCTCGGCAAGTAATGGTGATTGAGAAATGTCTTGCCAATGGATGGCACCATCCCAAAGGCGATGCCATTCGGGATGAATACCGATGCCGGTTTTAAAGACGGTGACGACAAGTGCCGAAAAAGCCAGGAACGCGGTGAAAGCAATGGGGTGCGAGGCAGCAGCGCGCACGCGCGCAGTTGGCGTCAACACTTGTGACTGGACCACTTGGGGATCCACGCCTTCAGTCGAAGGGACCCCCCGGTCCTAGCCGCTGCTATCTGAGCAGCGCTGCGTGGAATTTAGGCGATTACAGCCCTCTCCGAAGCCTTTTACGCTTGTGTCTTAGGAATTTCGTTACTTGATCTTGTACAGCTGCCAGCGGCCATCAAGATCGGTCACCATTGGCTTACCAAAGAGGTTGGTCAATTGACCTTCGATGGCTTGGGGATCTTCAAAGCCTCGCGTATCGAGGTGAACGGCACAAAAGCCCTTGTCTTTGAGATCTTGCACTTGGAGTCCGGTGATGCCGCCTGAGTAATCGAGTTGCCACGTGCTGGCAATGGTGTCGCGCATACCGCCGTAAGACCAGCCCTTGTTTTCATTGAGCAGGCCAACGGTGAAGTGTTCATAGTCGTTCAAGTTTGGAGCAGCGATTCCGTTTTCCGGATAAATCATGATCGGTAGTTGCAGCACTCCGCAGTTTTCCGGAAGTGCTGTATCCACTGCAGTTTCGTAATGCAGAGCTTGATCATGAATTGCGCGACCAACCTTGGCAACATCGTTATACAGCGGCTTCCATGGCAGCACGCTGTCGATCAAGGTGACGGCAAGGATGATCACCGCTAGTGGCATTGCAATGAAGTCGCGTTTGGTCCAATCCTTGCCGGCAATTGCTCCGGCTGCTCCCAGAATGAAAAGCAGCAACATAAGCGGTAGCAGGCGGTTCCAATCGCGAATCTGAGTAAGGAACCAGTTGACGATCAAGAAATTGAAACTCCACGGGCCAAACACCAGTGCCATCAAAACAAGCAGGTAGGCGATGAAGGTCAACGGTGGTCGAGGGGTTGCGTCAAGTTTGGTTGGTAGCCCCACATTGCGCTTACGGGCGTAATTCACCAAACCGATAAGGAACACGATCAAGCACGCGCTTGTAATCCAGGTGCCGTAGTTGGTGATGAGGTTTTGTTCTTCACCTGGAGCTTGGGAGAACATCCCGCCGATCCAGTTGTTGTAGCCACTCAAGAGTGAGTTGTAGGGCGCAGGCAGCACGCTGATCGCGAGATCACCGCCGTACTTAACGCTGTCCATCGGATCGCGTTGCCCAAGATTGGCGACATCAGGATTCGATGCTCGATTGAGCAGGCTAGGCAGTAAGCCAATAATTGCAGCAATGGCAACACCAGCAAGAGGGATTGCACCGGCCGCAAGCCGCTTTGCGCGGTCACCTTGGGCGATGCGCCACAGCACTGCTGCAAGCAGCATCATGCCAGTGAAGAAGGCGTAGTAGATCGCACTCCAAGTGGCGGTGAGCACGAGTACCACGATCAATGCGATGTATTTACGACGCTGCTTCTTGTCTTCGGTCTTCAACCAACCTTGTAGACGACCTGAACCAACGAGCAGCGCAAGGATCACACCGGCAACTGCTCCATAAAGGGTTGCGAGGTAGAGATGACCAAGGGCGCGGCCCCAGTGCCAAGGGATGAAGGTGAAACTCACAGCTAGGGCAATCGCGAGGTAACTCTTCAAGCCCATGAGGCGAATTGCTGCGTACGCCATAACTGCGACCAGCGGGAAGCTGACGATCAGCAACACGTTTATGCCGATGTAAGGCTTGCCGGTGAGAACAGAGATTAGATGCGAGAACGTGTTCTGGGTGATGTCCAGGCCTGGGAAGTAATTCAGGTTCATGCCATACGGAAAACCAAAATGCGTGGTGACGCCGTAGCTCCACCAATTCCAAGCCTCGGCGTTGACGTAGGTGGCAGTCATATCTCCGCCACCCCACGGCACGTTGATGTCTTTGAGGTTTGGCCAGAACACGAACATCGACATGACAAAGCTGATGAGTGCTGTCGCGATGACCTCAACAGTGGTGCGGGTGCGTGAGGTCATGTTCTTCAGTGCATTCATGCATTCGTCCAAGTCAGTCGGGCATCGAATAAAACACTCAATTGATTTGAGAACACGGCGCTCCTTGGTTCAAATCGAGTTTCCATAACGAAACGTAGAGGGGGTATTCGCCGAATTTTGGGTATTCTCGGAGTTTCGTCAAAGCGTACATTTCATGAAGTTCACAACCGCTATGAACTAAAACTGCACTTGAATCGTAATATTTTTGTGGATCACCAAACATACTTTCAGTTCCTGAGACACCATCGGGAAGCATGCTGTCTGCGAGGTATTCAGGAGACTGAGACTTGATAATTTGAGAATACGATTTCGATTCCGACAAACCTGTAAGTAGTTTACGGTTTGTCAGGCCACCACTGTCAATGTAGTAACTGCTCAAATTATAAAACGAAAGTGCGCCAAGATCGCCCGAAAGAACCTTTGAATCAGGCTTAAGGTGTGCCTCCATATATTTTCCGAGTTCTATGCGTGCATCTTGTAGGTAAACATAAGTTTTTGTTTCACTAGCAATCAAATTCAGATTATTAGGCGAGCTCATCAAGATCACTAGGACAACAGACAGAAGCGCTAGCACCGGTAAAATTCTTGATGTTCTATGTTGCGTGGGCGAGTTCAGGCCGCTAACTCTCCTTTTCAAGAATTCGGTGCCCCCTTCGGCTATCGCGACAGTCAGTGGAACAATCAGTACTAACTGATACCGGTAATAGTCACTAAATGCCGAGGCGAGTATAAAGAATCCAAGTGCACTAAATGCTATGAGTGGCACCAAGGATCCCCATGCATGCTTGTCTCTATATCCACCTCCGCGGAAAAACTTAGTAACGGTTATGGCGATGGAAAGTGAAAAGAGTATTAAAACTGGTATGCCAATCCAGTCATGGAAGAATCCCAGGATTTGATATCCAGCATCGAAAACCGTTTGAGAGTAGTAGCTGACCAACCGCTTAAAAGTGATTGGGTCAGGAGTAACTTTCCCGTAGTAAACCTTGTAGAACAGAAATAGAAGTGTTGTGCTCGCAAGAGTAACAATTAGTGGAGCAGCATCAGCGATCTGAAATACTCGAGAACCTTGATAGCGCCTGACAACCACTTTGGATATGAGAATGAATAGTGAGAGGGATAAGGCCAAGGCAATGCCCTCAAATCTACAAATTGAAAGCAGACTTAGAATCGCAAAAAAAGTTATTCTTTTTAGCGTCGATATTTCAGTTGTGATTACGTGTCTGGTCCCCAGAATGCCAAGTGCGATGAGAAGCAAAAAGAGACTCGTCTCCATTCCACTAAATGTCCAATAGACAGTAGGAGCTGCTAAAGAAACATAAAATGATGCAGCTATCGCAAGCAAAAGGTTTAACTTGCACTTCCAAAGATTAGCGACGTACACGAAAACAGTTGCAGCAAGAGCCACGTTGCAACATAAGAGCAGAGCCTGAGCAACTTGAGGAGTGTTTGTTCCAAAAAAATGATAGATAGGAATTAGCAGTAGCGTCCACAGCAGTGAACTTGCGCTGTTA
>CANFTO010000101.1 GCA_947449945.1 Actinomycetota bacterium
ATGTGTCACTGAAGGTGGCACGAAGAACTTCGCTTGGGCGGGCTGAATTCTCATGAGCATTCATGATGTTCACCTCATCTCGTTATTTCCAAGCTAGTCCACAAGTAGTGAGATGGCTAGAGTCAAAGGCCCTACCGCCAGTGACATTCGCACCTTTGACATCGACTGTTTACGTCAATACTGGAGCGATGCCAACGTCTCTCGCAAGAATGGCGGCATTGTCGCGAATGTTCGCAAGATAGGCGTAAGTGAGGTCCGGGGCCGATGCGTTGCTCTGTGTGGACTTGGAGATTTTTCGCCCCTGGGAATCGAGCACGAGTTGATGGTGCAAATACTGGCAGGTTGCAACGTTGTCCGCTCCGATAAGTCTCGCCAGATAAATATGCAGCGCAGATGACGATGCAAGATCCTGACCTCGAACAATATGCGTGATCCCTAAGTCTCGGTCATCAATCACGTTAGCCCAATGGTAGGCAGGTAAATCATCTCGACGCCAAAGCACAACATCACCAAAATGCTCATTCAATGTGAATGACTCGCCATTGACGTATACCGACAGCTCTTGACCAAGATGCAGTCGCAGAGCGCTTTTCCCCGCTACCCACGCCAAGTTCTGACCCTTACATGCGCATGGTCGATCGAGTAGATCTGAGCGCGAACATGAGCATGCGAAAACGTGGTCTTGGGGGAGTAGTGCAATTTGGGAGCGGAGGTATTCGCGACGATTCATGTGCGAGCTAGGTATGTCACTGAATGAAAGATTCAGAGCAGCTAGGGATGCATAAATGTATGCAACATATTCAGGCCGGACTCGCGTGCTGTCGTCAGCGTCGATACGTAGAAGAAGCTCTCCACCCAGTTCTTGTGCGAGCCAAGAAGTCAGAAGGGCGTTCGTCAGATTACCCGCGTGGAGAAATCCGCTAGGGGTGGGTGCGAAACGTGTGCGCACAATGAGGTCACTTACTAATAGGCAACGGAAAATCGAGCGCGATGGTGTCTCGGCAATTCGATTTCATCCAGTATGGCATCGGCGTAGTCACTGCCACTAATTGCGGAATTGCCTTCGGCATCTTTCAACATGACGTCACCGCTGACACGGTACGTGCCCACATGCGTGCCTGGAGCGTGGGCTCCGAACAATAAGGCGGGGCTAAGGAAAAACCAATCAAACGTAGCCGGGGTATTGCGTAAATCTGCGAGCAATTGTGCATGCGTGTTGATTTCTGGCATAGCTTCTTCGGGTAATGCGGATGCGAATGCGATGCGCAGTTCCTGCCCACCATCTTCAACGAGTAAAGATCCCGCACCACCTACGACACCGAAGCGTGTGTTGTTCGCTGTGCAGGCTTCGATGATGGTTGAAAGTCCTTCTGGCAGGGCGTGCTCGCCAGATTTACTCGGAACAGCACTGATGAAGACGTCAGCAGTGTTGGCAAGTTGGTTCAAAAGGTTTGCGTCATAAATAGAGCCCACGATGTAACGGGCCCCCGGAACGGGAGATTCCACTATCGATCGTGAAACGCAGATCACGTCATGATCGCGGATAACCGCCTCGCGCACGATGTGCTCACCGGCGTACCCATTTCCACCAAAGACAACTATCTGACTCACGTGCTGCTCCTTTGTTACGACGATGTGATTCTAAGTCCTGACGAGTGGGTGTCGGGGAACCCTGCGGATTTCGGTTGAAGAATTCGTACTGGTTACCATCAATTCATGACCGATGAGTTGGAAAGTTGCGCAGTATGCGGGTTTGTCTGGGATGTCATCAGCCCGCCAGAGATAGCCCCACGCATGATCGCGGCGATGGAATTCGCGGCAGGTCTTCTCGAAGTTCACTCTGAAAACGCACTCCTTCGTCGGACACCTGATCAATGGTCGGCTGTGGAATACGGGTGCCATATGCGCGATGTGCTCTACAACATCCGCGACAAGATGGTGCTCATTACCGTCGAGGAGAACCCTCAGTCTTTGCCGTTACACGGCGTCCCTCGCGTTGAGTTGGGTCTTTATCGACATGAGGACCCTCAAACGCTAGCCGTTGAAATGCGCCTAGCTGGAGCGCTATTTACACGCACCTTTGATGCACTACCGCAGTCCAGTCATAATCGAATGTTCCTGTATCGATATCCGCGCGAAGCGATGCGCAATTTGATCTGGGTTGCTGCGCAGGCATTGCATGAGAGCGAACATCACGCGGCCGATATTCGCCAAGTCTTAAGCAATTAGGCAATAGATAACCCAATCTGGTTACCAGGTGCTTGTATTTGCCCATGAGTTCGCGCAGTAAGGCCGTCCAGACCACCCGAACCGTAGTTTTTGCCTTAGTGGTGATGGTCGTTCTGGTGTCCATTCCCGTCATGATCTTGATTCACTTTCATTGGCAGGCGTCTGCAACTGCGGCGATGTTCAGTGCGATGACATGTTTGATCGTGGGCGTTCAGGTTGGTTGGCGAGCGTCGTTCATGTATGTGGTGCCCGGGCTGACAATTACTGAAGGATTTGGTGCCCTCTTTCCCGGTAATGCTTGGTGGGCAGCGATCCTGGTCGGGCTCACAGCGTCGGTGATTGGACTGAGTGCTTCGCGTGGGCTGAGTAATCCGCTGCTCATGATTCCGATTGCATTGGGTTTCGAAGTGGCGCAACCACCTTCAGTGAATGTCGATATTCCCGTACCACTGTTCATCGCACTCGTAGTGCTTGGTACAACGGTTTTTGGTTCAACTGTGATCTATTTGATATCGCGTTTTCGTCCAGCGCCTAAAGATTTGGTCAAGGTTTCTCCCACACGCGCCAGGTATTTCGCGCTTGTGTTGGGTCCATTCGTGGCGCTCGCTGCGTGGGTAGTTGTGGATTTAGACCTTGGTCACGCCGGAGCCTGGATGATTCTCACAATCTTGGTGATCTTCAAGCCTTTCATTCAAGATGGAGTGAAGAAAGCCGCATCTCGAACGGTCGGGACACTGGCGGGGTTTGTTGTTGCTATTGCAGTTGCGCAGTTAACTTCATCTGAATGGGTGTTTTATGTCGTAGGTGTCACGGCCATGATCACCTGCCTGACGTTGGTGTTGATGGGTCGTCCATATTGGCAATACGCGGTAGCTCTCACAATCGCGATTGTGATGATGGAGGGTGCCACAGATTTGGTGGACACTGCAGAAACCCGGCTGGCCGCAACTCTGGTGGGTGCCGTTGCTTCGCTAGTCGTCATGGGATTGCTCAGTCCAATTGCAAAGCGGGCCGCACACAAATCAGGGTTATCTCACTATTAATTGCGTTGGAAAAGACGAAATCCCGCCGAAGCGGGATTTCTTTGGTGTCCGAGGGGGGACTTGAACCCCCATGCCCGTGAGGGCACTAGCACCTCAAGCTAGCGCGTCTGCCTATTCCGCCACCCGGACAATGCTGATCGCTGGTAAGCGACCGGTGAACTATACCTGTTGTGGAATTGGGGCCTGACCACCCCATGGTCCGGTCTGATCGCTTCGGGGTGAAACCAGACCTTTGAGGCAATTACGCTTAGCTCGTGAGCCAGCAAAAGATCCTTCTGTATTACGGATTTACCCCGGTGTCAGATCCTTTTGCCGTTCGCCTTTGGCAGCAAACCCTGTGCGAGAGTCTGAATCTGCGCGGTCGAATTCTGATTTCACCGCATGGCATGAACGGCACCGTTGGTGGGGAAATCAAGGATCTCAAGCGATACATCAAAGGTACAAAGATGTATCCAGGCATGAAAGACGTCGACTTTAAGTGGTCGCAAGGATCACGGGAGGATTTCCCTCGCCTAAGCGTCAAGGATCGTTCAGAGATAGTCGCGTTCGGCGCAGCAGATGAGTTGATCGTTGACGAGCATGGAGTTGTTGGAGGCGGAATACATCTCAAGCCTGCGGAGGTGAACGCTCTTGTTGCTGAGCGTGGAGATGACGTCGTTTTCTTTGATGGACGTAATGGCTTCGAAGCAAAAATTGGAAAGTTCCGCAATGCGATTGTTCCAGAGGTTGAGACAACCCACGATTTTATCCGCGAACTCGAAAGTGGAAAGTACGACCACCTCAAGAACAAACCCATAGTTACCTATTGCACAGGTGGCGTGCGTTGCGAAATTTTGTCGAGCGTGATGATCAACCGCGGCTTTGAAGAGGTGTATCAAATAGATGGAGGCATTGTTCGTTACGGGGAAGCCTACGGGAACCAAGGCCTGTGGGACGGCTCCCTGTATGTCTTCGATAAGCGCATGGTGATTGATTTCGAGCCGAATCCCCGCGAAATTGGGGAATGTGAGCTGTGCCATGGGCACACAAAATATTTCCACAATTGTTCAAATCAAGACTGCCGGAAACTCATCGTGCTGTGTCCTCAATGCCAGGTTAAGCATCAGCCGGCCAACTGCACGCACGTCGTAGCCCCGTTGAGCTAGTTGTGCGGCAGGATGAAGCCATGTTGTCCGACGTCGTCACGTTAACCCAAGAGCTCATTGCAATTGATACAAGTAATTACGGTGACTCTTCAGAGACCGTAGGTGAGGCCGCAGCCGCGGACTACTGTGCTGAACGTTTGCGAGAAGCTGGCTGGGATCCTGAAGTCATTGTCACCTCAAGTGATCGTCGTAGAGCGGTGGTTCTTCGCGTACCGGGCACCGATCCCCAAGCACCCGGGTTGCTCGTGCATGGACATCTTGATGTTGTTCCAGCAATTTCGTCGGAATGGTCAAAGCCAGCCTTTGGTGGCGTTATCGAAGATGGATTCATCTGGGGCCGTGGCGCGGTAGACATGAAAGATATGGACGCCATGATGCTTGCAGTCATGCGCGAGTGGGGGCGAAGCGGATACCGACCACGCAGGGACATGGTGTTTGCCTTCCTACCTGACGAAGAAGCGGGTTCTGTCCATGGCTCCCATTGGTTAGCCGAGAATCGACCTGAACTTTTTGCCGGCATCACTCAAGCCATAGGCGAAGTGGGCGGCTTCAGCATCACCATCAACGATGATCTGCGTTTGTATCCCATCCAAACCGCAGAAAAAGGCATGAAGTGGATGCGGTTGCGTGCAGCTTCACGAGCCGGCCACGGTTCGATGATTCACCACGACAATTCAGTGACACAACTCGCGCAAGCCGTGACCCGCATTGGTGAGCATCAGTGGCCAATTCATAAGACACCGACGGTACAGCGATTCCTCGATGAGTTGTCGATAGCCTTCAACGTCGATGTGAGCGATGTGAGTTCAGATGAGTTACATCGACGCTTAGGAAACCTTTCGTACCTCGTTGGTGCAACAATGCAGAACACCGCGAATCCAACGGTATTAAAAGCCGGTTACAAGACCAACGTGATTCCAACCGAGAGTTTTGCGGAAATTGATTGTCGCTTCCTGCCTGGACAAGAAGAGGAACTCGAATCCACTATTCGAACGCTGGTTGGTGATGGCATTGATATTGATGTGATTAACCATGGAATTGCAATTGAGGCACCGCTGGATACACAGTTATTTGAAATAATGGCAAGTGCGCTGCGCGCAGAAGATGAAAAAGCTCGGGCAGTTCCATACATGATTTCAGGCGGCACAGATGCGAAAGCTTTCGCTGGGCTAGATATTGAATGCTATGGATTCTCACCACTGCGAATGCCCGAAGGTCTGGATTACTGGCGACTATTTCATGGTGTAGATGAATGCGTGCCAATCGAGGGTCTGGAATTTGGCGTACGCGTGTTGGACCGGTTCTTGCGAGCCTGCTAATTCGAATCAAGCAATTCGAGTGACGCGATAGACCTTTCGCCGAATGCGTACTTTTCGTCGACCATCGGGATAGACGTAGGAAATATCGAGTTCCCAGCGACCACTTCCGGCAACACTGGTGAGCAATTGTCGGGTGCCTTCTTTGGTGGTACCCATGGGTAAGGTGATATCTCGGTATTCCCACGAATAGCTCGTTGAAGTACTGATGCTCATCTGCAAACGCTATCGGCGCTGTGCCCAGCCGGCTTCTGGATAGCCGAGAGCTGGGGCTGAAATATCGTCCAATGCACGCGTGATTTCCTCAGGCAGTTCTAGCTCATCGCTGGCAAGTGCAGCAAGAAGTTGAGAATTCGTTCGAGCGCCGAGGATGGGTGCTACAACCCCCGGGCGATCTCGAAGCCAAGCTAAAGCAACCTCCGTAGGTGATGTGCCCAGGCCATCAGCTGCAGTGGCCACGGCATCAACAATGCGTCGACCTCGTTCATCCATGTAGGTCTGCACCCATGCCGCTGAATCTGCGTTTCCTCCGCGTGAATCTGCAGGAGTGCCGTGGCGATACTTGCCCGTAAGCACACCGCGTCCAAGTGGTGACCAAGGCAAGATTCCCAAACCCAAGCTTTGTGCGGCAGGCACGATCTCACGTTCGATTCCACGTTCGAGCAGTGAATATTCCATCTGAGTTGTCACGATTGGAGCGCGACCGGGAATTGCGCGTTGCCAGGTAGCCGCACGAGCGGTTTGCCAACCACTGAAATTGGAAATACCGATGTAGCGCACCTTGCCGCTCTTCACGAGTTCATCGCAGGTTGCCATGGTTTCTTCCATTGGCGTCATTGGATCGAAGGCGTGAAGCTGCCACACGTCGATAACATCAGTGCGAAGGCGTCGAAGGGATGCCTCAACGGTGCGAATCAAATGAAGACGGGAAGAATCAAATCGTCGCTCCTCATTGCCCGGGCGTTGACCAGCTTTCGTTGCCAAGACGATTTGGTCACGAATCCCGAATTCTTCGATGAGTTCGCCGA
>CANFTO010000102.1 GCA_947449945.1 Actinomycetota bacterium
AGCGGGCTTTGTCATATGCCTGCTCCTTTGATTCACCCAATACCTTGCGTGGCGCAATCGCGATATTTTCAAGCACCGTCATATGTGGAAAAAGGTTGTACGACTGAAACACAATGCCCACCCGACGTCGAATGGCGTCAAGGTCTGCCGATAGTGAGGTCACTTCCAATTCGTGATCCAAAGTAATCAGACCGGCATCGACGGAAACCAAACCATTGATGCAACGCAACAAGGTTGATTTGCCTGAGCCTGACGCACCAATGAGCACCACGGCCTGATGACGTTCCACTTCAAGGTCGACACCGCGCAAAACAGGATGACCCTCAAAGGCCTTCCAGACACCCTCGACCTGTAACAAGGAATCAGCGCTCATGAAGTACCAGCCAAGCGACGTTGCTTCATCGTGCGCGATTGAATCCAGTCGGCAAAGCGAGTCATTGGAATCGTGAGCAAAATGAAGATGAGAGCTGCACCTACATATGGGGTGTAGTTGAAACTTGATGACGTATCAATTTGCGCTTGTCGCAGTACTTCCACTGGGCCCAGCACAGCAATCAACGCGGTGTCTTTTTGTAGAGAGATGAAATCGTTGAGCAATGGTGGAATCACATTGCGCACCGCCTGAGGCAACACCACATGGCGATTGGTTTGCCACATGTTTAAACCAAGGGAACGCGCAGCCATGGTCTGACTCCCATGCACCGATCCAATTCCCGCTCGAAAGACTTCAGCAACATATGCGCCATAGGAAAGAACTAACGCGGTGGTGCCCCAGAACACCGCGTCATTTGGCACACCGACCAGACGCAAAGCAGGAACACCGAAGCCCAGCAGGAAGATGACCAAAATCGTTGGTACGCCTCGGAAAATATCGACATAGAAGGTTGCGACTACCCGAATAGGCAGGAATAGCGGTGACTTCAAGGTGCGGGCTAATGCGACTGCTAAGCCCACAATCAAGATCAGCGGTTCTGCAATGAGGAAGATACGAACGTTGAGGAGAAATGCTTCCAGCAGCCCAGGAAATGTTTTTACAAATTCTTCGCCATTAAAGAAGGTTTCTTGGACGACTGCCCAACCAGGTGTGCGTGAAACAAAGAACCCAACCACCACAAGAAAGCCGAACAGACTCAGGATTCCTGTGAGCGCATTTTTTTGAGCACGTTTACGTGACAGAGCCCGACGCGTGGGATCAACATACGCAATGTCAGATCCTGGCGCCGGGGCTCGGGTCATTTCAATACTCATGGGTTACAGAAACTCGCGAACTACTCCTTGAAGTACGGGGCAGATTCTCCAGCAAGCCAGGTGTCTTGAATCTTCTGCAGTTCACCTGATGACTTGAGGTCAGCAAGAACCTTATTCACACAGCCCACGAGAGGGTTGCCCTTGCTAAAGAGTGCACCGAATTGTTCGCCAGTGGCTTGAGCTGGGAACTGGCCAACAATCTTGCTGTTTGGAATTTCCACAGCAGTCACGTAGTAGGCAGTTGGAAGGTCGACCACGATGCCGTCCAGGCGACCTGACTGCATCGCGCTCTTAGCATCGTTTGTGTCATTGAAGATCTGTGCCTTATTCGTTGGCTTCACGACGTCTTCAATGAATGCAGCACTCGTTGTGCCTACCTGAGCACCAAGGTTGGCATTTTGAAGTTCAGCAATGGTGGTTGCCTTGGCAATTGGTGAATCGTTCAATGCCACTACCGCTTGGTTCACGGTGTAATAACCATCAGAGAAGTCAACAACCTTGGAACGATCCGGTGTGATCGAAATTTGGTTGAGGTCAAAATCAAAGTTCTTCGCGCCTGGTGCGTAGGAAGAGTTGAATGGAACTGTTTGCCACACCACTTCGGTGTTGCTAAAACCAAGGCCAGATGCAATTGCGTATGCAACAGCAGACTCAAAGCCCTTACCTGAAGCTGGGTCGCCATTTTCCTTTGAAGCATCGTCGGTAACGAAGTAAGGAGGGTAAGCAGGTGAGTCTGTGCCAATCGTGAGTTTTCCAGCGGTCACTGTGGAGAGTGCATCCTTGCTGCAATCAGCAGATGAGGCGGCAGTAGTTGAGGTTGAATCTTGGGCGCAACCGGTGAGCGCAAGGCCTGCAAGTGCAATGGCGGCTACAGGGGCAACGACGCGACGAAACATGAGACTCCTTTGATTTAGCGACGGCCCATCATGGCAGCCACACTTTGGTGTTCGCATCTCAACCGCACCAATTGCCACAATCTTGCGGGTAAGGCCAATGTCTCAGTCATTATTTGGATCGATGAGATCCGCAATTCGCCGCAAATCATCAAGGTCGGCAACCTCAATGGTGATCTTGCCGCGTGAATTCTTTGACTTTAAGCCGGCAATGGTCACCCGAGTATCAAGCGCATCTTCCAAACGACCTGCAACAAGTTCTAAGAGATCTGAACTTGCGGTTATCGACGTGCGCGACTTCTTTTTACCCTTGGTATCACCCTTGGTAACCAGGATGATTTCTTCAACACTGCGAACACTTAAGCCTTCTTTAACAATGCGATCGGCAAGCTTTTGCATCGCGACTGGATCATCAAGACCTAACAGTGCACGAGCATGCCCTGCGCTAATAACCCCTGCAGCGACTCGTTTTTGCACATCACTTGGCAGTCTCAACAGACGCAAGGTGTTAGAAACCTGCGGACGAGAACGACCAATGCGTGTTGCTAATTCTTCTTGGGTACAACCAAAATCCTCGAGAAGTTGTTGGTACGCAGCAGCTTCTTCAAGTGGATTGAGATTTGCACGATGCAAGTTTTCTAGCAATGCATCGCGCAGCAATGCATCATCATCAGTTTCCCGAATGATGGCGGGGATTACTGACAGGCCCGCAAGCTTGCTTGACCGCAAACGTCGTTCACCTGCAACGAGTTCGTAACCCTTACCCGCTGGTCGCACCACAATTGGCTGAAGTAATCCAATTTCCTTAATCGAGTGCACTAACTCAGTTAATGCCTCTTCATCAAAGATGGTGCGTGGTTGACGAGGGTTGGGCACGATCGCATTGATGTCGAGTTCGGCGTACGTCAGGCCATGCACACTCTCAACCTGAGGTTCAGGTCTGGCTGCAACCGAACGCTTTGAGGCTGGAACTGAATCAGGCATTGCTGTCGGCGCAGCAGCGGTGGGGATTAAGGCACCAAGGCCCCTACCCAGGCCCCGCTTAGGGGTGTCGCTCATCTGTTCCTCCGGTGTACAAACTGTCCGAATTGTCTAGGTATGTAGGTTTATTGCTGTGGATAAGTCTGTGGAGAAATGCTCGCAAGCTCGACTGCGGCTTGCCTATAGGTCAGTGCTCCGGGTGACGATGGATCGTACGTCAGCACGGTTTGTGCATAACTCGGTGCTTCGCTTACTCGGACGTTTCGAGGGATTACCGTGCCTAAGACCCGCTTACCGAAGTGGGTACGAACTTCCTCGGCTACTTGAGCCGCCAACCGGGTGCGACCGTCGTACATGGTGAGCAAAATTGCGGAGACTTCCAGTTGCGGATTCAGGTGGGTCTTGACCATCTCAATGGTCCGTAACAGCTGTGATAGTCCTTCGAGCGCGTAGTACTCGCACTGGATTGGTAGCAGTACTTCACGAGCTGCGACCAAGCCATTGAGGGTCAGCAGACCAAGGGATGGTGGGCAATCTAGGAGGAAGTAATCCACTGATTCACCATCGGCATCACATTCAGCGATGTAGGCATCCAAGGCGCGGGTCAGGCGATATTCGCGAGCCACCTGGGATACCAGCTCGATTTCGGCACCAGCCAGATCAATAGTGGCAGGAACACAACGCAGTAGCGGGATATCTGGGCAGTCCTGGATGACGTCGGCAATTGCCGCATCTCCAATAAGCACCTCGTAGATCCCGGGGACTCCCTCACGATGATCGGCACCCAGGGCAGTAGAAGCATTGCCCTGAGGATCCATATCGATCACCACGACGCGAGACCCGGCCATAGCCAGTGCCGCTGCAATGTTGACTGTGCTGGTCGTTTTACCTACGCCGCCTTTTTGATTGGCGATCGTGATGATGCGGGTCATTGCGGCCACCCAAGATCCTTGGTGGGTTCCTGCAATGTTTCACGTGAAACGGGCCAGCCGAGTGCTGAAGTTTGGGTCTTTGCTTCAGGCTTTGGGGTTTCGGCTGACGACATGCGCCTATTGTGCCGCACCTAGGTGTGCCGTGACCACAGTGGTCGCTGGCTCAACCCACGGACTACCTACCTGCACAACTCGAACGTCACGCAACCGGAACTGCTGAATCTCAGTCATCGCGGATTCAATTTCATCCGCGGCGGATTGCCCCTTCAACGTCACCAATCGGCCACCCTCGTGAAGCAGGGGAATGGTCCAGCCCAAGAGTTTTCCCAATGGGGCAACCGCGCGTGCTGTCACGACATCAAAGGTTCCCCAGACCGCTTTTACTGCTTCCCCGCGCCCTCGGAGCACCGTCACCCGGTCACCCACTCCGAGGTTCTCTACTGCTTGGGTCAAGAAATTGGCACGGCGTAGGAGCGGTTCGATCAACGTCACTTGCAGATCTGGTCGAGCTAAAGCCCAGACCAATCCTGGAAGCCCGGCTCCTGATCCGACGTCAGCAACTGATGCATTGAGTGGAACGAGGTCCACGGCTGGATCAACCACCACGGCTGAATTCAGGAGATGGCGTGACCAAAGGCGTGGCACCTCTCGCGGACCAATCAAACCGTGGTCAACCCCGTCGCTCGCCAATATGTCGGCATAGCGCTGCAAGAGCTCAGCTTGCGGCTCCAGCCAGGCTGGCAGGTCGGGGTGTTTCACGTGAAACGTGATTAGCTAACGCGGATAACCACGCGGCGGTTTGGCTCTTCGCCTTCAGAACCACTCACCAAACCTGCATCAGCAACTGCGTCATGCACGATCTTGCGCTCAAATGGCGTCATCGCAGGCATGCTGACAGGTGCTGCGGTGCGTTGCGCTTCCGCAATAGCAACCTTGGCTTGTTCCACGAGGTCCGCACGGCGCTGGGCGCGGTGGCCTGCAACGTCGAGCATGAGGCGTGAACGCTCGCCAGTTTCGCGGGCGGCAGCTAACCGCGTTAATTCCTGAAGTGAATCAAGCACCTCGCCCTTGTCCCCTACCAAATGGGACAAATCACCAGATTTCACCTCAACAATGGAGACCATTGCTCGGTTACCTTCAACATCAATGTCGATATCTCCATCAAGATCGGCGATATCAAGCAGACCTTCGAGGTAGTCCGCTGCGGCATCGCCTTCTTGTTCGAGCAGGCTGCGCTTTTCGGTTGATACGTCACTCATGAAACTCTCCTACTTACTCTTGCGTTGGCTTCGTGAAGTCTTCTTTGGCTGGACGCGAGGAGTCGCGGTCTCTTCCTCTTCGGTGACTTCAAGTGTGGTGGTGGCTGTGCCTCGCTTGCGCACCTCGCGGGCTTTGTCGCGAGCTGTTTTTGCAGCGAAGGCTGGTGTTCCTGGTTGCGGGTTATTGCGAATAACCCAGAACTGTTGGCCCATTGACCAAAGGTTCGTGGTGAACCAGTAGATGAGTACACCGATTGGGAAGTTAATGCCTGAGAACATAAACATCAATGGGAAGACATACATCAAAATCTTTTGCTGCTTGACCATTGGGTTATTCGGCGCACTGTTCTTCACGATCAACTGACGCTGGGTCATGAAGGTTGTCGCGGTCATCAAGATGATCATGATGACGCAAAGAACGCGCGTAGCCATTGCATTTGGTGTCGCATCTGCATGCATGAACGTGCCGTACAGCGGCACACCAAAGATCTCAGCGTTATGCATCGAGGGCACAAGGTGCGCGTACTGGTCCCACGCAAAAACACCTGGTGCTACATAGGTTGTGTCGGTTGGGCTGTAGTGCGCGACGCCATTGAGCACACCAAACAGTGCGAAGAAAATTGGTGCTTGCAAAATAATTGGCAAACATGAAGCAAGTGGATTCGTTCCAGTTTCCTTGTATAGCTTCATCATTTCCGCTGACTGCTTTTCGCGGTCACCGGCGTACTTCTTTTGGATCTCCTTCATCTGTGGCTGGATGAGTTGGAGATTTCGTTGAGACTTAATTTGCTTGACAAACAAAGGAATCAAGACGATACGAATCGCGACCACCAGACCGACGATTGACAGAGTCCAGGTCCAACCACTGTCTTCACCAAGGAAGATGCTGAATAGGCCATGGAACTGGACCAAAATCCAGCTCACTCCGTCTTTCAGCCAATCAAGGATGAACATGATCTCCCTTAGTTCTTGTGCTCATGGGCCGCGCCAACACGTGGGCGTCCATCGGAAAGTATGGCTGGTCGCCAATGGCCGTGTTCAGGCACGGGGTCTAACCCGCCGCCATTCCACGGATTGCATCGCATGAGGCGCCACACGCTCAAGGCGCTTCCCTTGATTGCCCCATGTTCATAGACACAACCCAAGGCATAGGCCGAGCAGCTGGGATGAAACCGGCAACTGGGCATGAAGAG
>CANFTO010000103.1 GCA_947449945.1 Actinomycetota bacterium
AGCCGTACATGGGGTTACATATTCGTGGCACCGACCGAGCTCTCGCAGCGCCCACCACTGCTGCCGTGATGGGTGCACTAAGAACAATCGCGCCTTCAATTCATCCATCATCACTCTTCATCGCTGCGGACACTCAGGAAGCCAGGCTTGAGTGGAACCAACGCGCAACAACCTTAGGTTTTCTTCCTTGGAGTCTGGAACCACGCTCTCTTGATCGCACATCCGTGGTCGCTGGAATTGATGCGATGGCTGACTGGATTGTCTTGGGGCAATCGTCACGGATTGTGTACTCGGCGACTTCCTCGTACGCCGAAGAGGCCGCTGTGGCAACTACGCACATCAATTTGTGTATCCCATTAGAGGCAGGTGATCTTCGTCGAAACATTAGAAAAATGAATCGACTAGTGAATCTACTGCTTAAGCGCTAGTTCAAGCCACTGGTCAATTGCGAGCTCGTATCGCTCTCGCTCGCCAGAAACCCAGTCACGGTATTCCTCCTGATCAAGTGCCGCCTGCTGTGGATCATCTAGAACGCGCTGAAGTGCAAGAGCGGCGTTGTTCGCCCAGCCCTCTCTATAAGCGACTCGATATGCAACCGGAAGCGGTACGTCCTGCCAGCAGTAACCAGCACCTCGGGCTAAGCAAACCACTGGGGTTCCAAAATGAGCCGCCTCGCGCGGCATCCGGTCACGCCCAGGTAAATGTCCAAGTTCGAGGTACACCGTTGCAGTGGAAAGTGCTTCAACTACTTGGTTATAGGACATGCCCTCGATCGCCCTGAATTCAACATCTGGCATCTTCTTCATCACATCGGGAATGAGCGACCAACTTTTAACCTTGTTATAGAGCACCACATTCCGCTCGCGCTTCATGCTTGGAACATCAACAATGCGGATTGGATCAGTAATTATCGGGGCGTGCTTGCCTAACACCTGGCGAACAAAGCCTTGTCCGTAAAAGGACTGAGCAAAGAAATTAATGTCGCTGTTCACAATACGTTGGGCGTAAGCAATTGAAACAGCCTCAGTTATTAGTGACTTTGTCTTAGCGAGGTTAGCTCCACCAACTCGCTTCTTAGCTTCGCGAAGTGAAGGCAGGAAACCACCATCAATTGCGGTATCTAGGTTGTAATCAGCTGGGACTGCGGGGAACTCTGGGGTAAATCCGGGTGGAAAAGTCGAGCAACTTTGTTCACTCGGGCGAAAATACCGAGCGCGCGGATCAGGTGAATTATTGACACTGAACCAACCCATCCAAGTGCGTTCCCTCGGAATATTCTTTAATTCACGATAGGACTCAATTGGGCTTACTTCAGAAAGAACAAAGTAGGAATTTTTTGGATCGCTAATTGATTCCGCAACCTCAAAATCGTAAATATCGTATTCAGGATCATTGCGTCGCCCGCGAAAATTCACCATGGGAATCAGGTAGGCCTCAATACCCCTGCGTCTGATCGCGTCAACCAACTGAGTGAGTGCTTCGGGGCCCGCGGTTCGATCGCCCAGCGGGCTCGCCACATAGAACTTCGGCGAATCCATAACAAACCTCCGCAATCAAGCCTTACGACAAGCTGAGCCTACGGGAGAAATCCATCGTGAAGGCTCGTGCCGCGCAATGCCAATCCCGACGCAGGATCTGGGGTGCACAGTGGGTAGGTGCCCCAACATTGATCAGACAGCGTAGGAATCTTCACCGTGAGGCCACCACCTAGAGCGAGGTCTTTTGTCGGCGCTTGTTCAACTTGCGCGACTTCATAAGGGATCGAAATTCCAAGAGTCCACTCATGCTTGACGCTCATTGAATCGAAATTAAGTCTGGCGACCGCGCTATATGCAACGACGAGAAGAATCGGCACACTTGCCGAGATCAAGATGACATGAATCCAAGAGGCACGGGAACTCAACGTCGATGCTCGATTTTCAATAATTCGCCAAAGCCCCCAACCAATTACTGAAGCGGGGATCATAAATATCGGGCCCCAAATAAATCGAAACGAAGGTGGGGACGCAAGGAACCAGGTGAGGACTGCGATGACGCTTGGGGTCAGTACTACCAGAAGGGCACGCCAACGCATTGTGTGTCTCGCGAAAATTTTCGCTGAGTAAAGCGTAATGAGGGCAACACCCGTCAAGAGGGCTAACTCATATGTTTCCCACTGTGAGGGAAGACGACCAATCCATGTGGGTATCCAATCCCACCCAACTGCTGCGTTCCAGAGATCACTTGGGTCACGGTGATATCCCAACGTTGCTAAGCGAGCCGGAGTCGGGTCTGCCGCTACCCACGGAACAGAGAAGGCATGTATTGATAACGGGTACTGCAGCCATCCACTCAACACGTAGTCACGCGCAACAGCAGCAATGCCCGCTAATCCCGTGAGGACGACTAACACGAAAGCCGTCGCGCCAACATTGACTGAAGCAGACACTTTGTGTCGGCGAAATGAAAGAACGATCAAGGCGACGAGCACACTCAAACCAAAGGTGACCATGGTTGGTCTAAGAAGAACGAGCATGATCGATAGCACTAGAGCAACCGCTCCATTTGCCAACCAGTTGACTTTTTCTGCAACAGCATCGGCGAGATACGCCACTGCAACCACCGTCACAACCATCACAGTGGAGTCCTGACTCGGGCTTGTCACCCAATAATCCGACAACGCCACCAGCGGAATAAGGGAAACAACGATGCCCACAATCAAGATGTAGGTACCCGCTGTGATTTTCCGTTGACGAAGTCTGATCAGCAGATCAAGCACTGCGAGGCTGACAATCAACCCATTGAGGAG
Source organism: Actinomycetota bacterium (assembly GCA_947449945.1). Lineage (GTDB taxonomy): Bacteria > Actinomycetota > Actinomycetes > S36-B12 > S36-B12 > UBA11398. The sequence goes on from CANFTO010000103.1 coordinate 2,789, forward strand.
CCGGAATCCATCATCCCCCCACGGCCCATTTCCAAGAAATGCCGCCAAAGGAAACGCTGCATTTCCGTAACCAAATGCGAAATACAGGTTTGCCAGTCCTGGAATTGTTGGGAATTCACTCGCATAATGAATTGCTCCCAAGTGATACAAACCTGAGTCATAGTTGGTAACAGGACCAAGGGCTGCCACTGCGAGATAGACAACTGCTGCAATTAATGCCAGCGCTAATAACCACTGAAGTGGGCGCTTGTTTTTCTCAATGCGAATGAATTGTCGTCGAGTGAGGAAGACTCCAATAGTGCCCAAGATGCACACCAGTGCGACGAAAGCCGCGAGCACTCCGGTGCTGTGTAAACCCATACTGAGATTCAAGAGATAGACAGCGATTGTTGTGATGAGAACGCCAAACCACATTGCTCGACGCACAGTCTGATCAATTCGGTCAATAGAACTGGTCAGTCGTGCAGGCACCAATCCAAGTAGGACGAAGCAAAGTGTGAGGAAAGCCCACGTGGCGAGAACGAGAAGGGTTCCCGTGATGATCAACATTGAATAATGAGTTCGGTTAGCTCAACGTCGAGCGAAAGAATTCAATTGTTCGAGTCAGACCTTCAGCAAGTGGCACCGTGGGTTCCCAGCCCAATGTCGCCTTTGCCCGCGTGATATCTGGTTGCCGGCGAACTGGATCATCTTGAGGAAGTGGGAAATAACTCACTCCCCCGGTTGTTCCCGTTTGTTCGATCACGAGTTCTGCGAGTTGCGCAATTGTGAACTCTCCAGGGTTTCCGAGATTAATTGGGCCGGTCACATCATCGCCGGTGGCCATCATCGAAATGAGGCCTTCAATGAGATCATCGATGTAACAAAAGGAACGAGTTTGTTGGCCCTCACCGTAAACAGTTAACGGTTGATTGTTTAGAGCGCTGACAACAAAGTTTGATACCACCCGACCGTCATACGGATGCATGCGTGGTCCGTATGTATTGAAGAGTCGTACCACCTTGATCTTCAAATTGTGTTGACGGTTGTAATCGAAGAACAAGGTTTCAGCGGCACGCTTGCCTTCGTCGTAACACGCACGCGGGCCAATTGGATTCACGTTGCCCCAGTAATCCTCAGTCTGCGGATGTACTAGTGGATCGCCATATACCTCTGATGTGGACGTGAGAAGAATTTTTGCGCCTGTGCGCTTAGCCAGACCCAGCATGTTGATCGATCCATGAACTGCTGTTTTCGTAGTTTGTACTGGATCACGCTGGTAATGGATCGGACTTGCAGGGCAAGCCAAGTGGTAAATCTCATCGACTTCGACATAAAGAGGGAACGTCACGTCATGACGCATGACTTCAAAGCGAGGATTATCGAGTAAATGAGCGATGTTGTCTTTGGTGGATGAGTAGTAGTTATCCACACACAGCACGTCGTAGCCATCATTCAATAGCCGCTCACATAGATGTGACCCGATAAAGCCAGATCCACCTGTTACGAGAGCCCGCCCTTTGGCGATGGTCATGAATTCCTCCTCCGACGCTGCCTAAGGTACCGATCCGCCTGATCCAACATGCCGCGCCACGTGGCCCGGAAATGGTGCTTTCGAGTCCAGGAGTCTGCTTTTCGGTCCAATTCCACGGGGACATCGGCCGTCGGCATCGAAATAGGGCTGATCGGTTGAAGCTCCTGTCGATCAACAAGGGTGTGAGTGGCCTCTTCACCAAAACCGATGTTCTGGATCAAATTGACGTTGCTTGTGACCGTGTATTGCTCTGAAACCATGCTCGCCAACACCAGTTGACCGTCCCAGGTGTCAACCTCTTTTCTTGCCAGCAATTCAAAGGTACTTGCCCAGTACACCGCCCCCGGGAGGGACTTTCCAGACCGCGCCCAAAGTTTGCTCATCGGTAATTGTTTACGCCAGCCCGCAATATCTAAGTTGTGCTGATCCCAAGAACGGCGCCAGGTTGCCCAGCCCCAAATGTGTGGGACTTGCGAAAATCGATAAGCCTGATCGGGATGTGATTGAAATTCAGGGGGAACGAAATTGCAACCACTGATCGCAAAAACTCGCTCATCAGTTTCATAACGATCAAGAAGTTCAGAACAATATGGAAAAAAGCTTGGATCAGGAATGATGTCATCTTCCAAAATAATTCCGCGCTCTTCATGAGTGAAGAACCACGAAATTGCAGTCGAAACCCCAAGTCCGCAACCCAAATTCTCATCCTGAAATTGGGTCTTCACTTCACACTCCCAATCAATACTTGCGATGAGCGCGCGGCATGATTCGACTTTTTCTCGTTCTTCACTGCGAGTAGTTCTAGGGCCATCAATCGCCGCGTAGATCGTTGTTGGTTTTACTTCGCGAAGCCGATTGATGAGCACTTGCAAGTGATCAGGGCGATTAAACGCCATGATCAAAATTGGCTCATTGATCACGATTCTCGCGCTCTTCCTGAATTTCTTGACGCAGCAATGCAACTTCTTCAGCAAGGCGACGAATCCGCATTTCGTGACGGCTTAATTCATGGCTGAGTTGCACACTCACGAGAACCAACAACACCGCGAGGATGAAGAACACCAAGTTGACCGGGTACGCAACACCGAGTTTCGCAGCGACCCAATTCAATGAATCTGGGATGAGTGCGAAAACCAGAGCAACACCTGAGAAGAACAACCACAGCACCGCATACTTTTCGCGTAGCGCACCTCTGCGCAGCATGTTAAGAACAAAGAGGAAGGTCACAACTGCAGTTACACCTGCGAGAATATTTGCGGTCATGCTGCGTCGCCCTTTGGAGTTTTTTTCGAACGGGTTGCGGTCGCGATGATCGCAAGTGTTGCGCGGCCGAGATACAGAGCAGACCAAATCGCATTCTTACTTGGGCGACCAGCCTGTCGAAAATACATGGTTACTGGGGTTTCACGAATAACCAATCCATTGCGAATCGCGATAGCTAACGAACCAACAGTGTCACCGAGGTAATCAGCGGGGTAATCCACTGCAAAGAGAGCGATTGCTTTCGGTCCTGCACTGCGAAAACCTGATGTGGGATCCGAGATCGTTCCCTTGTTCATGCGGCTCAGCGACTTCGACAGCAACACCATCGCCCAACGCCGCGGTCCACCGACGAAATACATGGAGTTTGGATGGAATCGAGTGCCAACCACCACATCAGCTTCATCGAGACCATCGAGAACGCGATCGAGGTCAGCGGGGTCATGTTGGCCGTCTGCATCAACCTGAACCATGGCGTCATAACCCTCGCGTGAGGCGTAGAGAAAGGCCGTACGCATGGCGCCACCGACACCGACGTTGAAGGGAAGATTCACCACTGTTGCGCCTGCTGCCTTCGCCACCTCGGCCGTTGAATCCATGGATCCGTCATTTACGACCAAAATATCCGCATCTGGGCGGTGTTCGCGAACCTTGGCGATGACATCGGCGATCGATCCCTCCTCATTCCAGGCCGGGATCGCCACGAGGGTCTTCTTGGATGTCATGAGGGGTAACGGTAGTCCACTAGCGCGCTGACGAGGCTCGCTGCTTGCTCGTGCCCGCCCAGAGAAATAGCCCAATGAGCCAAACGCAGGTCGCTGTCGCCGTGATGAAATTGACGGGGATGAACGGCACACCCAATAGCGGTTCCCACTTAATCGGGAGGGTGCCTTCAATCAGTGGGTGCTGCTGTCCGGCGATATA
>CANFTO010000104.1 GCA_947449945.1 Actinomycetota bacterium
CAAGATCACGAGCACCGTGACTGCAAGTGCGACCAGGGCCCAAATGTCGCTGGTAGCAACGGTTGAAAGCGAACCAAAGAGGTATGAGTTCAATGATGAGGAGGCTTTGCCTGGTGCCAGACTTGCGAAGAGCACGCCGCCGGCAATGCCGCCGTAGAACAACAACGCAAGCGCAACGTCGCCCGCGGTGCGGCTGCGGTTGCGGATGAATTCAATGAGAAAGGCACCAAGGGCTGCAGTCACCATGGCGGTGGGAACGGGTGCAGTGCCAAGCAGGAAGGCCAAACCGACGCCCATGAGGGCAACGTGACCCATGCCATCACCAAGGAGAGCCAAGCGGCGCTGCACGAGAAAGACTCCAATGAGTGGAGCAATCAAGCCAACAAGTGCAGCTGCGATGAGAGCACGCTGCATAAAGTCATATTGAAGAAATGAAATCATGGTTGCATCCCCACCACTGGTGGCGCCTGATCAATGATCGCATCGTGATGATGGTGATGATCGTGTGCGAATGCGTTTGGAACGGGGGGAGGGCCGTCGTATCCAACGGAGTGATGCTTGCTTGCTCCCAAAACTATTGCGCGTGTAACTAGATGTTCAATGTCATCAAGTTCGTGCGTCACGATGATGATGGTTTTCCCAGCGGCTTTGAGCGCAGCAAGAATGGAAATGAGTGCTGCGACGTTTGCTTTATCTAATCCGGCCGTTGGTTCATCCATCACCAACACGTCAGCATTGGTGGCTAATGCACGTGCGACAAGTACGCGTCGTTGCTGACCACCAGAAAGTGTGTCCAGGCGATCATGGCGGCGAATGAGAAGATCGACAGCGGTGAGGGCGTCGGTAGCCGCCTGCTTTTCAGTTCGCGAAAAGGGACGCCAGCGATTGCGTGGGCGAATGTTGCCGCTCATCACAGTTTCCCAAACTGACACCGGAATGCTGCTTGCTCCCGGCAGGCGTTGAGGAACTAATGCAATGCGTTGCCAGTCCTTAAAGCGTTTGATTGATGAGCCAAAAAGTGAAACCTTGCCGTGGTCGATCTGCTGCAAACCCAAGATGGTGCGCACCAAGGTGGTTTTGCCACTGCCATTAGGGCCAAGAAGTGCGATGAATTCGCCAGAGTGTAAATCAAGGGTGACATCTTCAAGTACGTGCTCGCCATCGAATTCAACACAGAGGCGTTCGATCGCAATGATGGGCTGATTCATGAACACTGCTGCCCAACTTTGAGAGTGGCCAGGTTTTCTTTCATCACGCTGAGGTAATCGCCAGTAGATCCAGCGACTAAGCCTTCTAATGGATCAAGCTTGGCTGCCTGAGCGCCAGTCTCAGCGGCCAACGTTTCCGCAACCTTTGGATCGACAAGGGTTTCGTAATAAATCGTTGACACCTTGTTATCGCGCACCACAGTTGCAACATCACGCATACGTGCTGGGCTTGGTTCAGCCTCCGGGTTCAATCCAGAGATCCCTACTTGGGTGAAACCGAAAGCTTTCGCAAGATAACCAAAGGCATCATGGGAAACCACGAGTTTGTTCGATGTACACGAAGAAAGCGCTGTCTTGTATTCGCGAGTCAACGCGGTCATTGCCGAAGTTAACGAATCGGAACCTGAAGTGAAGGTTGAAGCAGCTGCAGGATCAATAGCAGCAAGGCGCGTGGCAATGGATTTGCCGATTGCCGACATGTTTGCGGGGTCCAACCACACATGCGGATCTGTGCCCTCAGTACCCGAAAGCAGCTTTAAGTCTGCACTCACATCTATCGCACGGTCAGCAGCTTCTTGTGCAATTGCGTCATCAACTGCAGGTTGAAACCCTTTGACGTACAGCACGAGATCTGCGGAAGAAATTTCAGCGACCTGGGCAGCACTGAGTTCAAGGTCGTGCGGTTCAACACCAGGCGAAGTCAGATTGGTTACCGAAACTGCAGAGCCACCAACATGTGATGCTGCGTATTGCAGGGGATAGAAGGCGGCGACGATGTTGACCTTGCCTTCGCTGGATTCAGAGGCAGATGGGGAAGTGGAACAAGCGCCAAGGAGGGGAAGGCCCAGAAGTAAGGCTGTGGCTCCAAGAATCACGCGGGTTCGCATCCCGACAATTTAGGCCTTAATGAAAATGATTGTCAATTTCAGGCTAGAAGTTGCCCATGAACTTGAACACCGTGATTCCTGCAGCAGCAAGCACCACAACAAGCCGAATCACACGCGCTTGGCCCGGCAACACTGGCCAAGCCAACACGAGCAACCACGCCAAGAAGATGGTGACAATGGAAAGGAAGATGCCGCCGAGCCACGCGAGATCGCCGGTTTGGATCAGGCCCAAGAAGAGGAATGAACCCATCAACACCACGATGATCCACTTGGGCATGCGCGTCAGCATGATCATCAACGGCAGGGATCGACGCTCAACAGCCGCGCGGCCAGGAGTGCTCGGGCCGCGAACACCCTTAGGCAGGTTGTTTGAAGGCTTAGCCATGATTCCTCCGATACATGCCCCACGCGATAGCGTCGAGGGGTGGATCAATTCGTGAGTGACTCTAGTGCGCCCATTCTGGTGGTGATGAACCGCTTTCGGGTGGCAGCACACCAAGCTGAGCAATTTGCGCAGGACTCTCGGGTTGCTCTGGCCACCCTTGCCCAAAGCGAGGGATTCATTGACGGGCTCATTGCCCAGTCCACTGATGAAGCCGAACTTCGAATGATTACCACCCGTTGGGTCAACGTCGGTTCCTACCGCCGGGCGTTATCCCGCTTTGAAGTAAAGATGTCCGCAATCCCATTGTTGAGCACCGCGATTGACGAATCCTCGGCCTATGAGGCTGTTCAAGTGATTGCCAATGGTCAGACCATGGATATCAATTCAGGGCGAGCCGCTGATGCTGACGAGATTGGGTTAGGACACGCATCAGCGCCGGTGGTTCCACCAATTCGAAGCTAGCCTCGTAGACTCGCCGCACCCGCCGACAACCAGCCGGATTGGAGCGCCCAGGGCGCCCCGGAAAAGGAGCGCCTCATGGCCGCCGATCGTGTAGATGCAGTAGTCAACCTTTGTAAACGACGTGGATTCGTCTTCCCGTCTTCAGAAATTTATGGTGGCACTCGCTCCGCTTGGGATTACGGTCCCAATGGTGTTGAGCTCAAAGACAACGTGCGTCGCCAGTGGTGGCAATACATGGTTCGCGGTCGCGAAGATGTTGTTGGCCTTGATTCATCGATCATCCTGGCTCCTCAAGTGTGGGAAGCATCAGGTCACGTCAACGCATTCGTCGATCCGCTGACCGAGTGCAAGAAGTGCAACCGTCGCTGGCGTGCCGATCAATTGATCGAGCAGTACGAAGACAAGCACGGCAAGTCTCCAGCCAATGGTCTTGCTGACATCACGTGTGCCAACTGTGGCAATAAGGGAGAGTTCACCGAACCACGCGACTTCAACGGCATGCTGCGCACAGCTGTCGGTCCTGTTGAAGATGCGGGATCAGTGCACTATCTGCGTCCAGAAACCGCGCAAGGCATTTTCGTCAACTACTTGAACGTGATGAATGCAGCTCGCAAGAAGCCACCGTTTGGCATTGGCCAAACAGGTAAGAGCTTCCGTAACGAAATTACGCCTGGCAACTTCATTTTCCGTACGCGCGAATTTGAGCAGATGGAAATGGAATTCTTCGTCAAGCCAGGAACCGACGAAGAGTGGCAGGAATATTGGATGCAGGCGCGCTGGGATTGGTATGTCGATCTTGGTTTGAACCCAGAAAACATGCGCTTCTTTGAGCATCCAAAAGAAAAGCTTTCGCACTATTCAAAGCGCACGGTAGATATTGAGTATCGCTTCCGTTTCGCCGGATCAGAGTGGGCAGAACTCGAAGGCATTGCGAACCGCACTGACTTTGACCTCACCACTCATGGTCAGCATTCAGGTACCGATCTTTCTTACTTTGATCAAGAAGCTAATGAGCGTTGGACTCCGTATGTGATTGAGCCGGCTGCAGGTTTGACGCGTGCTGTGTTGGCGTTCTTGCTTGATGCATACGACGAAGATCAAGCACCAAACTCAAAGGGTGGAGTTGATACCCGCACGGTGCTTCGCTTTGATCCACGTCTTGCTCCAGTGAAGGTAGCGGTGTTGTCACTTTCACGTAACGCAGACCTGTCGCCAAAGGCCAAGGATCTGGCAGCTGAATTGCGCAAGCGTTGGAACGTTGAGTTTGACGATGCTGGTGCCATTGGCCGCCGTTACCGCCGTCAGGATGAAATCGGAACGCCGTTCTGTGTGACAGTCGACTTCGACACCCTTGATGATCAGGCAGTTACGGTGCGCGAGCGCGACACCATGCAGCAGGAGCGCATTGGGCTTGATGCGATTGTTGGTTGGTTGGCTACGCGCCTTCCTTCTTGCTAGAAGATTTCCAATTGGCCCTCGTCAAAAGACGGGGGCCAATTTCTTTTGCGCTGTATGCCCGATTTCGCGGTGAACGAACAGCGTGAACGTGCGTCGGATTGTGAGGAACGGGCATTGGCATGGCACAATTCTTATGTCGAACCAACGAAGCCTCGTGACGTTCACAGCCCAATTTCCGAACCATTCACGAGGAGACATAGATGTCTGTGTTCAAAGCCGATGGCACCCCTGACTTCAAGGTTGCCGATCTGAACTTGGCCGCATTTGGCCGCGATGAAATCCGCCTTGCTGAGCATGAAATGCCAGGTCTGATGGCAATGCGTAAGCAGTTTGGTGAAAGCAAGCCGCTGAAGGGCGCTCGCATCACCGGATCACTTCATATGACAATCCAGACCGCAGTATTGATCGAGACCCTTGTTGATCTCGGTGCTGACGTGCGCTGGGCTTCATGCAACATTTTCTCAACGCAAGATCACGCAGCTGCAGCAATCGTTGTTGGCCGCGATGGCACCGTTGATAAGCCAAACGGCGTTCCAGTGTTTGCCTGGAAGGGTGAATCACTCGAGGAATACTGGTGGTGCACTGAGCAGATCCTGATGTGGCCAGATGGCAAGGGTCCAAACATGATCCTTGACGATGGTGGCGACGCAACCATGCTCGTGCATAAGGGCACAGAGTTCGAAGCAGCTGGTTTGGTTCCAACAGCTGATGCAAACACTTCAGAGGAATATGCAGTTGTGCTCGAAGTGCTTCGTCGTTCACTCACCGAAGATGCAACGCGTTGGACTGTCATTGGCGCAGGCATCAAGGGTGTCACCGAAGAAACCACCACGGGTGTGCATCGCTTGTACGAAATGATGCGCGAAGGCTCATTGATGTTCCCAGCGATCAACGTCAACGACTCTGTTACCAAGAGCAAGTTCGACAACAAGTACGGCTGCCGTCACTCATTGATCGACGGACTCAATCGCGCAACTGACGTCATGATCGGCGGCAAGGTTGCTGTTGTCTGTGGCTTCGGCGACGTCGGCAAGGGTTCAGCTGACTCACTTCGTGGTCAAGGTGCTCGCGTGATCGTGACCGAAGTTGATCCGATCTGTGCGCTTCAGGCTGCAATGGATGGTTACCAGGTTGCACGTCTTGAAGATGTCATCGGTCTTGCTGACATCTTCATCACCGCTACTGGTTGCTACGACGTGATCAACAAGGATCACATGGCCCAAATGAAGCACCAAGCAATCGTTGCGAACATTGGTCACTTCGACAATGAAATCGACATCGCTGGCTTGACTGCAATCCCAGGCATCGTGCGCAAGACCATCAAGCCTCAGGTCGATGAGTGGACCTTCCCAGATGGTCACACCATCATCATGTTGTCTGAAGGTCGTTTGATGAACCTTGGTAACGCAACTGGTCACCCATCATTCGTGATGAGTAACTCATTCACCAACCAGGTGCTAGCTCAGATCGAGCTCTTCACCAAGCTCGATCAGTACCCACTTGGTGTGTACGTGCTTCCTAAGCACCTTGATGAAATGGTTGCGCGCCTTCACCTTGATGCGCTCGGTGTTGGTTTAACTGAGCTCACCAAGCAGCAGGCCGAGTACCTCGGTGTGGATGTTGCTGGCCCTTACAAGCCGGAGCATTACCGCTACTAAGCGACAGAACTCAGTGTTGGGCCCGTCTTGGAATACCGAGGCGGGCCTTAGCTTTTTGGCACAACACGCCCAATGCAGCCCACAGCGATCAAGTTCTTGCGTTGGTGTGCATTTTTTAAGGCGCCATAGATCTGAATTGCATCCTTGGCTTGGCCCGTCTCAACTATTACAGGCGGGTATCCCGTATTTACGGGACGATGCTTGAGGCCAGATTAGCGAAAGTTTATGCGCGTCAAGTGTAAATTTTTTACTGCTTAAGGCGTGGGGGCGACTCACGTCCTAGTGACTCTGGAGGCTCGAAGAGCCTCCGCCGACCCTCAATATGAAGGAGCGACCGTGGGCGTCATGTCCCGAATCATCGGCGTGATCGGCGCGGGAGCGGTCATCGCGGGAACAGCGATAGGCCTTGCGGCCCCCGCTTCAG
>CANFTO010000105.1 GCA_947449945.1 Actinomycetota bacterium
ACCGATGCGAATGATGCCGCGATCATCAAGATCGGCAAGCACTTCTTCAGCAACGTTTGGAATATCGCGAGTGATTTCCTCTGGACCAAGCTTGGTGTCGCGTGCATCAACTTCATGCTCTTCAATGTGGATTGAAGAAAGCACATCGTCTTGCACAAGACGCTGGTTCAAAATGATGGCGTCTTCGTAGTTATGACCTTCCCATGGCATGAATGCCACGAGCAGGTTCTTACCAAGAGCCATTTCGCCGAGATCAGTTGAAGGACCGTCAGCAAGAATCTGACCAACTTCAACGCGCTCGTTTGCACTGACAACTGGGCGCTGGTTAAAGCAGGTGCCCTGGTTTGAGCGATGGAACTTCTCCATGCTGTAGACCATGTATTCGCCGTTGTCTTGCATCACGGTGACTGCATCGGCTGACACTTCAGTAACAACACCAGCGGCTTGCGCGGTGACAATGTCTGCTGCGTCGTACGCCGCGCGGAATTCCATGCCGGTGCCGACAAGTGGTGCCTCTGCACGAAGCAATGGCACTGCCTGGCGCTGCATGTTCGAACCCATGAGCGCGCGGTTTGCATCGTCATGCTCAAGGAACGGAATCATCGCGGTTGCAACTGACCACAACTGACGTGGTGAAACGTCCATGTAGTCAACATCGTTAGGAAGGATGTAATCGACTTCGCCACCCTTACGACGCACGAGAACGCGGTCGTCGAGCATCTTGCCGTTGCCATCGATCGTGGTGTTGGCCTGAGCCACCACATGCAGATCTTCTTCATCAGCAGTCAGGTAATCGACTTCGTCGAGAACGCGACCATTCACAACCTTGCGGTATGGAGTTTCGATGAATCCGAATGCGTTGACACGACCGTAGGTTGCCAGCGAACCGATCAGACCAATGTTTGGACCTTCCGGGGTTTCAATTGGGCACATGCGGCCGTAGTGAGATGGGTGAACGTCGCGGACTTCGAAGCCTGCGCGCTCACGCGAAAGACCGCCCGGTCCAAGTGCTGAAAGACGACGCTTGTGCGTCAAGCCAGCAAGTGGGTTGGTCTGGTCCATGAACTGTGACAACTGAGAAGTTCCGAAGAACTCCTTGATTGACGCAACCACTGGTCGGATGTTGATCAACGTCTGTGGCGTGATGGCTTCAACATCTTGCGTGGTCATGCGCTCACGAACAACGCGCTCCATACGTGACAAACCGGTGCGGATCTGATTCTGAATCAGTTCGCCAACGGTACGAAGACGACGGTTACCGAAGTGATCAATGTCGTCAGTTTCAACGCGCACTGCGCCTCGTGGGCCTTCGATGGTCGTTTCGCTTGCATGCAAGCAGACCAAGTACTCGATGGTCTGAACGATGTCTTCGAGTGTCAACACACTCTGCGTCAACGGCAGATCAAGACCAAGCTTCTTGTTGATCTTGTAGCGGCCAACCTTGGCAAGGTCGTAACGCTTTGGGTTGAAGTAGAAGTTGTCGAGCAAGTTGCGAGCGTTTTCCAATGTAGGAGGTTCGCCAGGGCGCAGCTTGCGGTAAATGTCCAGAAGTGCATCTTCTTGGCTAGCGATGTGATCCTTCTCAAGAGTTGCCATGAAGGTTTCGTACTTTCCGAAACGCTCAACAATCTCTTCAGTAGTCATACCGAGGGCCTTCAACAGCACGGTGACTGGCTGCTTGCGCTTGCGGTCAACGCGTACTGCGACGAGATCCTTCTTATCAATTTCAAACTCAAGCCATGCACCACGGCTAGGAATGATCTTGGTCGCGAAGACGTCTTTGTCAGTTGCCTTATCGACCGAGCGATCGAAATACACACCTGGTGAACGAACAATCTGCGAAACAACAACACGCTCGGTGCCGTTGATGACGAAGGTGCCCTTGTTGGTCATCAGTGGGAAGTCACCCATGAAGACGGTCTGGGACTTGATTTCGCCAGTCTCGTTGTTCATGAACTCTGCAGTTACGAACAAAGGAGCTGAGTAGGTGAAGTCTTTGTCCTTGCACTGCTCAACGGTGTACTTCGGAGGCTCAAAGCGGTGATCGCGGAATGACAGCGACATCGCGCCGGCAAAATCCTCAATTGGGCTGATCTCTTCGAAGATTTCCGTCAGGCCTGAGACCTGTGGAATTTCGTTGTTGCCTTCAGCAATGGACTTAGCAACAGCTGATTTCCACAGCTCACCGCCAAGCAGCCAGTCAAAGCTTGCGGTCTGCAGCTTCAACAGGTCTGGCGCAGCAAGCGGTTCGCGAATCTTTGCGAACGAGGCTCGGTGGAGTCCAGGGGAAAGCGGCGTGACGTTTGCCGTACGCGTGGGGGCCAAAGCAGTTCCTTCCACAGAAAGCTATTTCCAACTTGCGAGACCTGAATCAATGCCGACAATCCGGACAGTCAAGGGGCAAGCCCCGTGAACACCCGGTGGTGTATGCATAGAAATGGCAGCGCAAAGCGGCAGCCTACCCGAAGGGCAAACCGCTGTCGACCCCGCCCCCATCAGCGATCACCCTCGATGTTTTGCTCGTCGGACCAGAATCTGCGACAGCTGCGACCTGGTGAAACGAACAAATCCTCGGTAACCGATATGGCGCACGGGACTGCGGTGCAAACGATGGACCCGAAAGCCCAAAAGGTCAAGCGCATTATGGGAAATTCGTGAATCTTGGGACTAAATGTCCGAAAATCCCCCTAAAAACAACGAAGAAGGGGCCGACCCGAAGGCCGACCCCTTGCAACGTAAAGGAATTACTTAACGGTGACCTTTGCGCCAGCGCCTTCGAGCTGAGCCTTAGCGGCTTCAGCTGCATCCTTTGTGACCTTCTCAAGAATCGCCTTTGGAGCTGCTTCAACAAGGTCCTTAGCTTCCTTGAGACCAAGGTTGGTCAGTGCACGCACTTCCTTGATCACAGGAATCTTGTTGTCGCCTGCTGCTTCGAGGATGACATCGAACTCATCCTGGTCGCCGCCAGCTGCGCCAGCGTCGCCGCCGCCAGCTACTGCAACTGCTGCAACTGCAACAGGTGCTGCTGCGGTGACGTCGAAGGTCTCTTCGAACATCTTTACGAACTCTGAGAGTTCGAGAAGGGTCATCTCCTTGAATGCTTCAAGCAGATCATCGGTGCTCAACTTCGCCATGGTGGCGTCCTTTCAGGTAGAACCGGCCGAGGGCCGGGCAATTGTGGGCTTTAGCCCTCGGTGGTTTCCTCAACAGCTGCCTCGACGGCTTCAGTTTCGGTGGTTACTTCTGCAACAACTTCAACAACGTCTTCTGCTGCTGGAGCTGCTGGTGCTTCCTCGACAACTGCTGCCGGGGCTGCTGCCTGAGCCGAAGGATCGGACTCGAGCTTGGTCTGCAATGCGCCAAGGGCGCGTGCGGTCTTTGCAAGTGGTGCTGCGAAGAGTGCGGCAGCCTGAGACTGCTTTGCCTTCATTGCGCCAGCAAGCTTGGACAGGAGAACCTCGCGTGATTCAAGATCAGCAATCTTCTGGACGTCAGATGCGCTGAGCACCTTGCCGTCCATGATGCCGCCCTTGATGACAAGCGCTGCATTTTCCTTTGCGAAAGCCTTGATGCTCTTAGCTGCTTCGACTGCGTCACCCTTAACAAACGCAATAGCGCTTGGGCCAACCAACAGGTCATCAATGCCAGTAACACCAGCGTCTTTTGCTGCGATCTTCGTCAAGGTGTTCTTGACGACCGCGAAGGTGACCGTTGGTCCCAACGTACGGCGCAACTCTTTGAGCTGAGCAACGGTGAGGCCACGGTATTCAGTCAGCACTGCTGCACTTGAGGTGCTGAAGTGCTCTGCGAGCTCGGTGACTGCTGTCACCTTTGTCGCCTTAGCCATGGGGCTCCTTTCATTTGGCCCCACCATGCAAAACGCCCCGGCGCAGGCGCACGGGGCTTAGCCGCGCATACGCGGCTTCACTTCATGTCCTACGCGGGTCGCCCACAAGTTGTGGAGCCTTCGACGAACCTTGCGGTTCGTGACCAGCGGTCTTCGGTCGGGTTGAACTGTACGGCTAGGTGGGCCGCGCCGTCAAAACGGCTATTTCCGAGCCACAATCCCCTAGAGACGTAGATTGATGACATGAAACTTTCGACTTTGGGAATAACCGCTGCGACGAGCGCCTGCGCGATCGTCGTCCTCGCGCCAGTGGCGCAGGCAGCAAATGTCACTTCCACACAGCCCACCTGGGCCAAGGCAGCAACTGCGCTTGGTACAGGCGGCTCACTTTGGGGGCCAACGTTCGCTGCGGGACTCAAACTCAATGGCGGCATCCAGGTGACACGCGATGATTCGCTCAAGCCAATTGGAACTTCAGCCGTTGCAAACTACACAGTGGGCAAGAAGACCATGACCATTCTGGAAAACTGGGCAGGCACCCAAAGCACTGTTGATCCAGCGCCGAGCACCCGTCGAATTCTTGTTGGTACACCGACAATCAAGCTCGGTGGTCCCGATACTCCTATCGCAATTAAGACTCAGGTAAGTGCTGACTGCTACCAAGCCAAGTTGAAGAACGGCTTGCTGCCAGCGCCGCCTGCAAATTTGCGATGCAAGGAATCAGATGTTTCTAAATACGGTGGCGAACTTCGCATGACGGCCAAGCCGTCAAACACGATGGGCTCCCCTGGTAACACTGATGTTGTGATCCAAGTAAGCCCTGGAATCAGTTACCAACAACTGCTCAAGATTGCTTCGGACCTGCAGCAATTTGCTGGTCAATAACTCAGCCCTATCAATAGTGAAGGCCCGCTCAATTGAGCGGGCCTTCACTATTTGGAATTTCTATGGCAACAACTTCTTAGGTGCAGCAAGCTGCTTGAAGGTTGCCTTCTTTGCCTGTCCTGTTTGGTTGCTTGTCGCAAGCATGACGTAATCCGTGATGCGACCAAGGTTGCCGTCTGAGTCGTATTGACCCATCCAGTAGCCCGTGAGTCCTTGATGTGAATTCTTTGCATACAAGAACGGCACAGATGCTGCTGACTTGAACGTCAGCGACTGACTCTGCAGAACATTCACCAATCCGGCACGAGTGAGATTTGGTCCGGCTGCCTTCAGCGCTTGAGCAGCAACATATGCAGTGTTGATGCCGTAGTAGGTGAAGTAGTTCCATTGCAAGCCAGCGCCTTCAGCGATTGCCTTCATTTGCTTGACGTACGGATTGCCAAGATCGCTCGTTGGAGTCAGGAAGCTCGGCGTGTACATCTTGTTCATCAATGCCTTCGATGACGCACCTAGCAGACCATTCAAAATCGTTGGCTCGGAACCTACGGAAGAAACCATCCAGGTTGGATTGAATGCGACCTTTGCCGATGTGCCCAACATGTTTGCCGTAGCCGATGGAACACCAAAGAATGCAACCAATTCACATCCAGCTGTCTTCAACTTCACAACCTGTGCAGCGAATGGCTGGACCTGTGAGCCGGACACATATGACGCTTGTTCGGCGAAATTCAAACCTGCAGCCTTAAATCCAAGTGCAGCATTGCCACCAAAGTCACCTTCTTGGTAGAAGAAGCATGCCTTCTTTGAAGCCAAGGTTGGGGTGTTAGCAATGTAGTAAGCCATGGCCTTGGCTTCAACAACATAGGAAGGGAAGTACGGGAACGTCTTTGGATACAAGTAGACATTGTCGAATGTTGAGTCGCCGGTGTTTGGGAAGAGGTCTGGAACATTCTGAGCTTTGAGCGTGTCAATCACGGCTGAATGTTGCGCAGTTCCAAGTGAGCCAAAGAGTGCGAAGATCTTGTCGTTCAAGATCAATTCATTTGTTGCCGTCACTGTCGTAGCAGGGTTGTATTGATCATCCTTGACTACTAGGCGAATTTTTCGGCCGTTGATGCCACCGTTTTTATTTACATAGTCAAAATAAGCGGCAGAAGCAGGCGCGATGTCTTTGTAACCTGGGGCCGCAGGACCAGTGAGAGGAACTGTTGTGCCAAGCACAATTTCCGTCTTGCTCACTCCTTGGTCAGCCGCTTGTGCGATACCTGTTGTTGACACCGCAACTGCAGCAGCTGCTGCCGCGATAAGTGCGATGCGACCGGTGGCTTTCAGACTCACAATTTCTCCTTGTACTGGCAATACACACCCGGTGAAATCCCTCGAATTCACCAGTTAGACAGACGAAGGCTAGACCCCTGTCTGGCAAATGTCTCTTGTTTGCGACTTCCTTTTATTACTGGCGAAAAGAACGAAGTCGCCTCACCAGTCCAGTGATTCCTGACGGCGCAAATACTACTACTGCGACAACGAGTAGCCCATACACCAAATTAGGGACATTGTTCGCAACTTGGTCATTTAATCCGCTGCCTAATGAACCGACGA
>CANFTO010000106.1 GCA_947449945.1 Actinomycetota bacterium
ACGGGGTCATTCCACACGATTGTGACCCAAGGCCGATCCGGAGTGACATCCGTCGATGCCTCCGCAATTTCAGCTGGGGCAATCGACATAAGGCAAGTCTGGCCTACTACGCAACCGGCGAATACAGCAGGCTCACTGCACAGTCACGGTAAATGGCGCAGAAACACCAACACCCAATGTGCCCATCGCATTTGCCGTGGCCTGGTAGGTGTGAACACCCACGGATTTTGGAGCAACGAGAACTGCTCGCGCTACACCCGTAGATTGCGTGACAGATTTACCTACCCTTATCCACTGACCAGCACGTTGTTCTTGAATCACGACTACTTGTCCAGCTTGAGCTGGCAACGCGACGACACGAATCACCAGTTTCGATTTTGGTTTCACAACAGCTTTTTTCGCATTCGCTTTTACCACGCTTGTCACGGGGATCAGCTTTGCTTCGCTTGCTTGCTCACCACGCGCAGCCGCTGCGGGAATGAATACCCGCCACTTTCCGCCTGCAGTCATTGTTGGTGCGAATGCCACGGTTCCATCAGCAGCAAGAGGAGCTGTTGCGATTTGAGCCCACGCACCCTTGCCCCCGTTTTGGAATTGCAGTGCTGCATCAACACCTGTGACAGGTGCTCCTTGCGAGGAAACCACTGCGCTGATCGTGCCCACTGTGTTGAACGTGACCGATGCAGGAGCAGTAACGGTTACGGATGTCGTCGCAGGTGCCATTGTGGCTGCATAGCCTCGAAGGAGTGGCCACATCGCTGGATCCTCACCGCCAACAGTCCAAAACCCTGCGGAGTTCAAGCCAAGTTGCCCGACAAGTTGGGTACGCACCAACGCGGCCTGTGGTCCTATCCACCACATCACGCGTTTTGCTACACAGGTTTGAGCTGCCCCGCTTGCGTCAGTCCAGTTCACAGACTTGTCATATTCAATCCAGTTTTCTTGACTCACCGGATCCCATTGAACATCGGCAGGAGTCTTGCCAATTGACGTGAGGAATGCCGGAATTTCCGCTGCGGTTAGAGACGCAGATGAAGTTAATGCGTTATACGCGGTATGAATTGATCCGCTACTTGCTGATGGTGGACATACGCCACCGAGTAAGTATGAACTTCCGTTCTTCTTAGTCCAGGTTCGTCCATACGCAGGTACTCCAACAGTCAATTTATTTGCTGGTGCCTGCGTTACGGCGTACTGCATGGATGCAGTGACCCAACCAATAGGTGCGATGGGGCCAGGCGACCCCACATGGAAGTCATAGGTCATCACACGAATGCGGTCCGCTGGTGCTGCAATGCCTGGGAGGTTGTACACCCAGTAACCGTTGGTGCCACCACATTTATTTGCCACATCGCACGGGCTAGGAATTGTTACTGACAAGAGCTTGCCTTGCGCATGCAAGGCAGCACTCAGTTCAGTAACGAATGCAGTCCAGTTGGGTTGCGTCGCCGGCCACGATGCCCGACCGTCGGTGAAAGCAAATGTTTCGTAATCAAGATCTATGCCGTCGTACCCACGACTGGTAACCAAATTAACAATGTCTGCAACATGTTGCGCACGCTTGGCGGGATCTGCCAAGGTCGCCGCCATTCTTCCCTTGCCAGATCCATCCGCGATGCTTGGAAGAATTGCGAGACCTGCACCACGCAACTGACCCACAGCCCACGCTGAATTTGCTTCAGCACTACCAAAATTTGGATTGAACTTCATGGTGACGCCCGCTGGGCCGCCGGCTACTGCGGAAAACCAAAAGGGCGATACATCTTTAAGAACATCTGCATTGGTCACAGCACTGGCGATACCCGCAGGTTTACTCTGACTGGTAATCCAGTACGGCATCCAACCGGTAATGATCTTTGGACCACCATCCGCATGGGCAACAGGCATGAGCAGAGCGGTTCCAGCCATCACTGCAACCGTCAATGCAATTCGAAGCTTCATTCCCCACAAGCGCACAGTGCTACTCCAACGAATCAGATGAGACTCCATTGTGCGCCATGAACGCGCCAGACCCGAATCCCATCAGGCGCACCGTCGTGTCGCATGATGGACCCATGAAAAACAGCACACCAAAAATCAGTGTTCTCGCGCTTTCCGTCACGATTGCACTGAGCCTTGCTGTTGCTTCATTGCCGGCTTACGCAGATAACGCCGTTACGCCAGGTTCTTATGCTGCTCCGGCCACAACTCCGACTGCGTCGCCCCTCACCACTGCGAATCCCTCGCCTTCTCCATCTCAAACGTCAACTGCATCAAACTCTTCGAGCGATGCGGCGATCGCTCAGAAACTCACTCAGCGTTGGCGCAACAAGGCAATCGGAAGCGATCTTGCGTACGTAGTAATGGACGCAAATTCCCAGCGAGTGATCGCCTCGCGCAATGCCAGCAAACCCATGCTGCCCGCCTCAAATATGAAGATCATTACCGCCACCAATGCGTTGGCGACTATGTCTCCCACTCAAACGTTCACAACGGCAATATTTCCTGGCACAACTGCTGGCCATGTGACTCTTCAAGGTGGGGGTGATCCATTGCTCTCCAAAAAGAATCTCAAGACACTGGCAATGAGCCTCTTTGCTGTTGTCGATCACACTCAGCCACTCGTGATCGACACTGATCTCAATCTGTTTCCTGAAACAACAAATGGACCGGGCTGGACAAATGGTTACATCCCGTCCGTCGTGTCACCCGTGAACTCTCTAGGGCTCTACGGTGACTATTCACGTACGCCATCAACACATGCAATTGACGCATTCATCGGTGAGCTCAACCGACTTGGAGTCCAAGCTTCCAGGGGTGCCTCTGTTGATGTTCCTAGTGGTGCAGTTGCACTTGCCTCGATCAGCCCACACACAGTTGCCGATGCCGTTCACGTCATGCTGCTTGATTCGGAAAACAACATTGCAGAAAATTTGTTCCGCCATGTTGCAATTGCAACTGGCCACCCTGCTACTTGGCAGGGAGCCTCCGATGCAGCTATCGCCAGCCTGAATTCACTTGGCATCAATACGACAGACCTGCGCCTATCCGATGGCAGCGGCGTTTCTCGAACAGATCGACTCACGGCTATCGCTTTGGCCAATGTGCTTCGCCATGTAAGCACAACTGATCCCGCTCGCTTCGCGGTGATGTTCGATCCAGGAGCAATGCCAACTGCGGGAATTGATGGCACTTTAAAGGCTAAGTTCCACCGGTATTCCACTGCACCAAGTTCCTGCGCTAAAGGAACTATTCGGGCAAAGACCGGAACTCTGCACGACACAATCGCGCTTTCTGGAACAACACATGACGCTGATGGGCAACTGAAAGTATTTTCGTTCTTGGTGAATCACCGACCAACACGAGTCATCCCACTACGTACTCGACAAGCCGTTGATGGTCTCGCAGCAACAATTACAGGTTGTTGGTAATCAATTGCTAGCGCAGGGCGCGGCTAATCTCTCCGGCAGCACGCGCCACACGAGGTCCAACTTCAAGTTCAGGCAATTCACGCAACGACACCACACCAACGCTGGCTTCTAATCCAGGCACCGAAATGATCGGCGCAGCGATGCCGTAAGCACCCTGAGGGCCATCATTCGTGGCCAAAATCCAAGGTGGATCAAGAGGTCTGCCAGCTGCTGTACGCGCGGCAAGAATTGCTCGCCCAGCAGCACCTGCTTCGAGCGGATGGCGCGAGCCAACGCGATAAGCAACGTGAACATCAGATCGACTTGGCTCAACTACGACCGCAGCGACTGCTTCGAGACCATCAACAATGGTGAGGTGCGCAGTTGCGCCAACAGCATCGGCGAGCAGGCGAAGTGCCGGCAAAGCAACATCGCGCACAACAGGCTGCACCTGGCGACCCATGGAGAGAAGCGCTAAACCCAATCGACATTTACCGTCTGCAGAACGACGCAAAAATGCGTGCTGTTCAAGAGTGACAACGAGGCGATAGACGACTGTGCGACCAATGCCGAGCGCGTGGGAAATTTCAGTGACGGTTAAGCCATCGGGAGCCTCAGCAACAACTTCAAGTACGTGCAGGCCACGACCAAGTGTTTGGGAGGTTTCTGCGGCCATGGGATAAATGTAATGGCCCACGGCATCGCCGTGGGCCATTACTAGTGGTGCGAGTTAAGCAGCTTTGCGAACCATGAATGCAGCAATGATTTCGAAAATGCCGATAACAATGAGCCAGATGCCTACGACCCAAGCAAGTGCGAGCACTGACAATGGCGCGGTCAGAATGACGATGCCACCGATAAGAATCACGATGCCTGCGAAAATATTCCAACCACGGCCTGGCTGGCCTTTAGCTGCGATGCCGCCAAAGAGGTCTGCAAAACCGCGCATCAAGAAGCCCACACCGATGAAGATCGAGAAGACCCAGTCAGCCAGGAGCACACTGTCTTGGTTGAAGAAGTAGCGCAATGAAACGAAACCAATAATCAGCGACAAGATGCCGGTGATGAGGTAAAGCGCACGAGCGCCGCCACTCAGACCTGAAGCGAAGGCACGAATGACCTGCCACACACCGGTAACGAGCAACCAAATTGCGAAGATGATGGAAAGCGTGCTGAACGCCTTTTCTGGTGCAGCAACTGCCCAGATGCCAACTGCGAGACTTACGATGCCGACAAACAGCAGCACCAACCAGTTGCGTCCGATTGCTGACAACATTTCATTTTCTTCAGCGGTAACTGAATCCACTGTAGACATTCGTCCTCCATTGATTTGTAAAAGTTGCGCGGTTCGCGCATGTGACTTCGATCGTAGGGTCGCTCAATGAACCCAAGGCCTTCCCACGCCAAACAAGCGGTGAAAATTCCCTACTCTTTGACCGAAATTGTTCGATTTACCCCAGTGGTGAACCAATTTGCTTGGAGGTTGGCTAATTGTCCCGACTTGCTCATATTTGCCAGTACGAGATTCACACAGGTGATTAATGGATCTCCTGGAATCATCGTCAGCACGTAGTTTGGTGCTGACGGCGCAGGATCAAAGAGACCAACCACAACAAGCTCACCGTTAAAGGTGCTCAGCACGGGCATCACTTGATCAAGTGGCACCACCATGCCATTGATGTAGTGATCACGCATCGCTGATTTGAGAACGTTGTTTGACGGATAAGCAGTTGAATCAAGTTTCAGAACATCGGTGACGTAGGTATCGCTCGAGCTGCCTTTCACGACTCCGAGTTTTGATCCTTTAAGCGCCGACGCTTTTGTGACTTTGGCGAGCGAAGTATCTGGGCGAGCGAGCAACACTTGCTGCTCTCTGAGATACGGCGAGCTCTGAAGGATCCCTGCGCTCACTTCGGATGCTGCAATTTGTCCAACACCAAAATCAAGATCTTGTCGTGTTGGAGTCACAAGCTGGGCTGGCGCAATTTTCTTCCATTGCACTTGATTGGAATCAAAACCAAGCCCCCGAGCAATTGCATTGACGACCGCGACTTCAAATCCCACTGGATCGGCTGGTGAGCGGTCAACGAAATACAAAGGCTTTGGCTTTGCATATCCAACGTTGAGATGTCCTGCATCTCTGGTAGTGAGATTTGCGGGCGCGCAATTACCGGTGGTGAAAAGTGCGCCGTCAGCAGCGTTGGCGGTTGTAGTGACAGCTGGAATCGCTGTTTGTTCTTGCGAGGCACATGCTTCAAGAACGAGCGTTGCACCCACGAACACGATCAGGCTGGCAACAACTCGCCGAGTCAACGCAACTCGCTTATGAATCGGAACCGCCACCTGGAGGTAACCCTTGATGAATCTTCTGGCAGTCAGGGCAGATCGGGAACTTCGACGGATCGCGACCTGGGATCCAGGTCTTGCCGCACAGCGCCTTCACTGGTGTGCCAGTTACCGCACTCTCCACAATCTTGGCTTTCTCCACGTAATGGGCGAAGCGCTCATGATCACCATCGTCATTACTGAGTCGGGTGTCCTCTTCAAGCAGGGTTCCACCTGACAGGCTTGGCGTATCCAGCGGCGTGGTCATGGTGGTAATTCTAAGTGTTCCGCACCAACTAGGCCCTAGGACTACAACAAAGAGGACTTTAGGCCTTGGATCTCCAGTGGACTCACTTCTACGTTTGAGATATGCCACAGCAACCTCTCGCTCAGGTCCCCAACGATTCCACTTGGTACTGGCAAGACCACGGTTCCTGCCGAAATGCCGATCCTTTGTTGTTCTTCCACCCTCAAAATGAGCGTGGTAGTTCCCGGGTCAAGCGTGACCGTGCCGCCAAAGTCGTGTGTGCGGGCTGCACTGTTCGCTTGGACTGTGCGGACTATGCCGTTCGTGCTCGCGAGCCTTACGGGGTATGGGGTGGACTTTCTGA
>CANFTO010000107.1 GCA_947449945.1 Actinomycetota bacterium
AAGCGCAGAGAGCTGACGAGTATCAGGCGGGCGTGCTTGCTGTCGTTTCAGCAACACAAGTATGTGCTCGGGAGTTAGAGAAACTGGGAGTTATCCACGATTCGTTCTCTCGCGTTAATGCACAATCAGAGCAAGAAGAACTTATTCAAATGCTCGGTAGGCTTGAGCCAATTGTGGAACGCGAAATCAACCGCGAAACCCGTATTGCGCAAGTGCAAGAGTTGAATGACCAGATCGATCTTCAGCAATCAAAGTTGAAGGAATTCTCGGAATTAACAGAAAAGGCACCAGCGGAGCGTTTGCGATTAGAGCAAACTATTGCTGCGTATGAGGTTCTCGCGGCGATGGTAAATCAGCGTGAAAATGATGTGCTACTCCTCCAAGGGAAGGCGAAATCCCTAGAGAAGCTCGAGAAACTTGAAATCGAACTCGCTGGTATCGCACGCGATGCAGTGAGTGCGCATGAACAGGTTGCTCTACTTGAGCAGGGATTACTCGATTCTCGTTCCGAGTTGGATGCGCTCCTCATTCAGCAGTTACATGAGCGAGCCGCTTTTCTCGCAAGTGCCCTCACAGATAATCACAGTTGCCCAGTGTGCGGATCACTCGAGCATCCAAAGCTAGCAATGTTTGACGGTGAGCCTGTCAGCGATGAATCCATTGAACAATTACGAGTTGTCTTGGAATCGCTGACCGAAACATTGGACGCAGGTAAGGCTCAATCTGCGAAGTTCAAAGCTGATGAACAAACTTTGGTCGTTCACATCGCAGAGCTTCGCGGATCGGTGATGGGCGAAAGTGCCGCGTCAATCAACGAAGCCCTCGAGGCGGCTCAAATCACGCTCAAGGAAACTAAGAATGCCGCGGAAGTTTTACCTGCGTTGCGCGATGAAATCGCGGAGTTAAAGTCTCGTGAAGAGACCATCGGTGAATCAATTCAGCAGGTGCGTAACGAGATCACGAAACTGAACACTCAACTTGAGCAATTATTGATAAGCCAACAACAGCAGGAGCTGGCCGATCGTGAGGTCTTAGGTGATGCAGCAACTGCTGCTGATTTGTCTCGGTCAACTCAAGATCGCATTGAAGCGCTCGGTGCATTCCGTAAGGCCGATGAGCAATTGGCGTTAGCGAAAGCAAGTCTGCCTTTGCTAGATGAGGATCTCGAAGTTGAACTGTGGCTTGAGCAGGTCGCTTTGGCCAATGAACAGGCGACGAGTGCTCTCCATGTGCTTGAACAAGAAGCTGGACTTGTGCTGCATGCCGCTGGGTTATTCACCAATCCAAAGAATCAGTTGTTGACCGCCATGCGCGAACATCAGGAACTCTTTGACCGAACCGCGCCTGCAATTGCATTAGCGGAAGCCGTAACCGCAGGAAAAAATTCGTTTAATACCCGACGCATGACCCTGCAGAGCTATGCAGTGCAGCGACGCTTTGAGTCGGTGCTTGATGCCGCGAGCATTCACTTAAGCCGGATGAGTGCAGGCAAGTACGCCTTGGAGTTGGATGACGTCGCCAAAGGAAATGCTCACTCAGGCTTAGGTATCAAGGTAAGTGATGCCTGGAGTGGGCAGTCGCGAGATCCAAGATCCCTGTCAGGTGGCGAAACCTTCTATGCGGCGCTTGCCTTGGCCTTGGGGCTGGCTGATGTCGTGCGCGATGAGGCCGGTGGATCGCAGCTAGAGACCCTGTTCGTGGATGAAGGGTTTGGCTCACTGGACCAGGAATCCTTGCAGCTGGTGCTGGAACAACTGGACGCTTTGCGCTCCGGTGGGCGAATTGTGGGCGTGGTGAGCCATGTAACAGAAATGAAAGATTGGGTACAGGATCGCATCGAGGTGCAGGTGGCCCCAGACCGGACGAGCAAGGTCAAAACTTTGCTCTAGGCTGTCCCCATGGCTTCTATCGAATCAGTCATTGCCCGCGAAATTCTTGATTCCCGTGGTAACCCCACGGTCGAGGTTGAGATTCTTCTTGAAGACGACACAGTTGCTCGTGCAGCGGTGCCATCAGGTGCGTCCACCGGTGCTTTTGAAGCCGCTGAACGTCGCGATGGCGAAAAGCGCTACGGCGGCAAAGGTGTGCAACAAGCCGTTGACGCTATTGAAGATGAAATCGCACCGGCGATCATTGGAATGGATGCCGATGACCAGCGTCTTATTGATCAGGTGATGATCGACCTTGATGGAACGGCGAATAAGTCACGACTTGGGGCTAACGCAATCCTTGGTGTCTCACTTGCGGCAGCGCGTGCAGCGGCCCAGTCAGCACAGTTGCCTCTGTTCCGTTATGTGGGCGGGCCAAACGCACACGTGCTTCCAGTGCCAATGATGAACATCCTCAACGGTGGCGCACATGCTGACACCGGTGTAGACATTCAAGAATTCATGATTGCGCCAATTGGTGCAGCAAGTTTTAAGGAAGCACTGCGTGAAGGCACAGAGGTGTATCACGCGTTGAAGAGCGTGTTGAAGAAGGCCGGTTATGCAACTGGTCTTGGTGATGAAGGTGGCTTTGCCCCTGACCTTCCAAATAACCGTGCAGCACTTGAGCTCATTGCTCAAGCAGTTGAACTTGCCGGTTTGAAGTTGGGCAAGGATGTCGCACTCGCACTGGATGTGGCCTCTACTGAATTCTTCGAGAACGGTGCCTACCAATTCGAAGGTAAGTCACGCACTGCTGAGGAAATGACGGACTACTACGCAGCACTGCTTGCTGACTTCCCAATGGTCTCCATTGAAGATCCGTTGGCTGAGGATGACTGGGCTGGATACCGCCACATCACCGAAGCCATCGGAAGCAAGGTGCAGTTAGTTGGCGATGATCTCTTCGTGACTAACCCTGAGCGCCTGGCTCGCGGTATCAAGGAGAACGTTGCTAACGCACTCCTTGTGAAGGTGAATCAAATTGGTTCGCTCACCGAAACCCTTGACGCAGTCACGTTGGCTCAGACAAACGGTTACCGCTGCATGATGAGCCACCGTTCAGGTGAAACTGAAGACACCACGATCGCTGACCTGGCAGTTGCTACGAACTGTGGGCAGATCAAGACTGGTGCTCCAGCACGCTCAGAGCGGGTTGCGAAGTACAACCAATTGCTGCGCATCGAAGAAGAGCTGGATGATGCAGCCCGCTATGCAGGCGCAGCCGCCTTCCCGCGTTTCGCTCGCTAGTTCTGCTCTCGAAGTCTGCGACGATCGATAGGTGAGTGCTCCCCTCCTCGCGCCTCGGCGTCGTGCTGCCTTAACAGGTCGTGCGTTGATCTTGGCGCTTGTTCTGGGAGCATTGATTTTCACGCTCATAGTCCCGGTGAAATCCTGGTTGGCTCAACGGGCTGAACTTTCAAGCCTTGATGCTCAGGTTCAAGCTGCACAGCAGCGCGTTGCTGATTTGGCTATTCAAGCCCAGCGTTGGCAAGACCCGGCATTTGTTGCCGCTGAAGCTCGTCGCCGCTTGCACTTTGTTCGCCCTGGCGAGATCGGTTACACCACTTTGGGTGCTGACGGACGTCCAGCAGCAGAATCCTTAGCCGAGGCGGCAGCCCACCGCACCTGGGCGGACAAGATGTGGGGCACCCTGCAAGAAGCAGATAATGGTGCTCCGGAACCAGGTTCTTTGAGCGTACTTACCCCTGGAGCCAAGGTTGCTTCCTGACGATCTGCTCATCATTGAAAGTCAGCTGGGTCGCATGCCGCGTGGAGTGGTGGAAATTGCCCATCGCTGTGCCTGCGGTGCACCCGATGTGGTTCGAACGCAACCGCGGCTTCCTGATGGCACACCCTTTCCCACTTCCTATTACCTGACCTGCCCACGTCTGGCATCAGCCATAGGCACCTTAGAGAGCCAAGGTGTCATGCGCGAGATGGAAGCCAGACTTCACACTGACGAAGATCTCGCTGCGCGCTATCGCCAAGCACATGATGATTACTTAGCAAAGCGTGCAGAACTAGGTGATGTTGCAGAGATCGCGGGAATTAGTGCAGGAGGTATGCCCGACCGCGTGAAGTGTTTGCATGTTCTTGCTGGGCATGCTTTAGCGGCCGGACCAGGAGTGAATCCGTTTGGCGATGAAGTACTTGAACTTGTCGGCCACTATTGGAAAGGTAATTCATGTGCGCCTGGTCCAGTGGCGGCAATTGATTGCGGAACCAATTCAATTCGTATCTTGATCGCTGACGTCGATGCAAATGGCACTCTTATTGAGCATGCCCGAGAAATGCGTATCGTTCGACTAGGCGAAGGTGTTGATAGCACAGGTGAATTCTCGCAAGCAGCCTTGGAGCGAACCTTCGCTGCATGTGAGGAATACAGAGTCTTGATAGATGCGTACGGCGTGAAATCTGTTCGCTTCGTTGCAACATCGGCAAGTCGCGATGTCAGCAATCGCGCAGCCTTTGTTCAAGGCGTGCACCAGCGTCTGGGTGTGACCCCTGAAGTCATCACTGGGAACGAAGAAGCTGAGCTCTCTTTCCTTGGCGCTGTCCGTGGATTAAAGAATCTTGAATCACCGGTGCTCGTTGTCGACATTGGCGGTGGTTCAACTGAATTTGTGTTGGGTGATGTTTCAGATGGCGTAAAGATTGAAGCATCGATCTCTGTGAATATCGGATGCGTACGCATGACTGAACGTCACTTAGTCACAGATCCGCCAACACCAGAACAAATCGCCGCCGTGGAATCCGACATCGCAGAGGCCTTCGATGAAGCCGCTCAAGCCGTGGACTTCAGCCAGGCCAAAACAGTCGTAGGTGTGGCAGGCACCGTCACCACTGTTTCGGCGATGGCTTTGGGGCTTTCGGCCTATGAGCCTGAGGCGATTCATGGTTCGAGTCTGGACCTGGATCAGATTGAATCCATCGCCTCGACCTTGCTGGCAATGACGCGATCCGAGCGTGGAGCCCTGCCATTTATGCACGAAGGCCGAGTCGATGTGATCGGTGGCGGCGCCCTGGTCTTAAGGGAATTGGCCCGTAGAACGAGCCCGGTTTCCATCCAGGTGTCTGAATATGACATCCTCGATGGCATCGTTTACAGGCTGGCAGCCACGGGTTCTTGACCCAAAAGGCCACATAGCGTGTAATCGCTTTAGTTCGGCTATTAGGGGAGGGCACGTGGGCATCACCATTCGCGATGTTGCGCAGTCCGCAGGTGTATCAACGGCAACAGTGTCACGTGCACTGCGTGGGCTAGCCAATGTTGACGAGCAAACTCGCACTCGCGTTGAGCGCGCAGCAGCGGAGCTTGATTACGTCATTTCCCCGAGTGCTTCGCGTCTTGCCAGCGGACGCACGGGCAGTGTTGCAGTGATCACGCCGTACATCGCGCGGTGGTTCTTCTCGACAGTGCTTTCTGGTGTTGAGTCAACCTTGCAGAGTGCTGGCATGGACTTGCTGCTCATGACAGTCAGCAACCCGGATGCACAGCATCGTCTGCCGCCGGCTCCTCGTCTTCGCCGCCGTGTCGATGGCGCTTTGGTCATTGCCATTCCACCAGATGACCCTCAACTCAGCGATGTACTAAAGCTCGATATGCCAACGTCGCTCATTGGTGTCACCGTCGGTGATGTTCCAAGCGTCACGATTGACGACGTTCACGCTGCACGGATGGCCACTCAGCACTTGATTAACCTGGGGCACTCTCGTATTGGTTTGATTGCTGGTTCTGCCGCCCGTTCACACTTCACTGCGGAGTTTGATCGTCATCGCGGGTTTGTTGAGGCAATGAATGAAGCAAGGCTGCCTATCCAGTCAGACTTTGAGGCCCTTGGCTACTTCACCTCTGCGGGCGGCGAGCAAGCAATGACGGAATTGCTCGCGCAACGCGAACGCCCTACAGCAGTGTTCTGTATGTCAGACGAAATGGCCTTCGGCGCCATGCGGGCGTTGCGTAGCCATGGGCTGCAACCTGGCCGCGACATTTCGCTGATCGGCGTTGATGGGCATGACATGTCTGAGCTTCTCGAATTGACGACTGTCGAGCAGCCAGTGCACGAGATGGGCCGTATCGCTGCAGAAGCACTTCTCGTGCAACTGAATTCTGATACACAAACACGTGCTCAATCAATCGTGTTACCAACGCGCTTAGTGGTTCGTGCTTCAACGGCGCCTGTCGGTGGCGGAGAGTAAACGTGGCTCGGCCGTGGTGGCAGCACGCTTCGATTTATCAGGTTTACCCTCGGTCCTTTAAAGATTCCAATGGTGATGGCACGGGGGATTTGCGCGGAGTCATCGATGAACTGCCATATCTGGCCACATTGGGCATCGATGCAGTGTGGTTGTCACCGTTCTATGAATCGCCACAGCATGATTCGGGTTAT
>CANFTO010000108.1 GCA_947449945.1 Actinomycetota bacterium
AGGCTTCTTGACCGGCGATGTCATCGAGCGCGGAAACTTCGAAACGGTCAACCGTCGCGTGGTTTCTGAAGGTGGCACTCCAGCAGCTGGACGCCCAGAACTCATGGGTATCACTAAGGCGTCGCTTGCAACCGAAAGCTGGTTGTCAGCAGCTTCCTTCCAGGAAACCACTCGCGTTCTTACCGACGCAGCGATCCATGGCAAGAGCGATCCATTGCTCGGCCTGAAGGAAAACGTCATCCTCGGCAAGCTCATCCCAGCAGGTACTGGCATGCCGCAGTACCGCAACATTCGGGTTGAGCCCACTGAAGAAGCCAAGAATGCGATGTACGCAACGTTCGCGAACTACGACGAACTTGATTACAGCGGCTTTGCCACTAACTCAGGTGCAGCAGTGCCACTGGAAGAGTTCGACTTCCGCGGATACAACGCATAAAGCAAAGAGTCACGTAGTCAAGAAGGGGAAGGGCTTTTGCCCTTCCCCTTCTTGCACGTAAGGACAAGGATGAACAAGTGCCGATTGAACATGTAACTGCGTCGGGTGATGCACGGTTGCGTGATTACATCGATCTTACGGATGTTGCCTTGCGCACCAGCTTTGAAGCAGAGCATGGTTTGTACATCGCTGAAAGCGAGAAAGTCATTCTTCGGGCCTTGCGGGCAGGGCACGAGCCCAGATCAATACTGATGTCTGATCGCTGGCTTGAACGAATGACCGGCCTCATTGAAGAAGTCGCGCAGCTCTTTCCGAATACGCCAGTGTTTATCGCTGAAGAATCTGAACTTGAAAAAATTGCTGGCTTCCATGTTCATCGAGGTGCCCTTGCATCTATGAAGCGGCCTGACCTTCCCAGCGTTCAATCCTTAATTGCCCAAGGTGAACGCCGGATTGTGATTCTCGATGGTGTGGTTGACCACACGAATGTGGGAGCGATCTTTCGCTCAGTCGCAGGTATTGGTGCTGACGCCGTGCTGATCACAGACCAATGCGCTGATCCGTTTTATCGTCGATCAATCCGCGTCAGCATGGGCACGGTATTCCAAGTGCCATGGACGCGAATTGATTGGGAACGGGATCTGCCAAGCCTTAAGAAATCTGGATTCACGATCGCTGCGCTGGCACTTACTGCTGAGTCAATTTCGCTGGATGAACTTGTGAACCGTTCACCAGATCGATTGGCATGGGTGCTCGGCTCTGAAGGAGATGGGCTAAGTCAAGCCACGATGGCACATTGTGATCTTGTGGTGAACATTCCTATGGCCGGGGGAGTGGACTCGCTGAACGTTGCGGCAGCTTCGGCGGTTGCACTCTGGGCTACCCGGGGATAGTGCCAACGTGTAACCCACTGTTAATGAAGGCGGTCCCGCAATGACCGGACAGTGGCTAGGATCAGGACTTCGTTATCAATAAGGGGTTTTTCGTTATGACAACCGTGATTTCAATCCACTCATTTCGTGGGGGCACAGGCAAGAGCAACACGACCTCGAACCTTGCTGGGCAGTTGGCATCCATGGGTTACCGCGTAGGCGTGGTCGATACGGATATTCAAAGCCCTGGCATTCACGTGCTCTTCGGATTCTCTGACGATCTTGAGAACACCCTGAACGATTACTTGTGGGGCAAGATGCCCATTAAGGATGCCGCGCATGACGTGACTTCGGTCATCGCTGCGAGTGCTCCGGTTGCTGAAGGTGGCGCATTGTTCCTCGTGCCATCCAGTATGAAGGCCGGCGATATTGCTCGCGTGCTTCGCGAAGGTTATGACGTTGGCACATTGAATGATGGTTTCCGCGATCTAGCAAAAGATCTTCAGCTTGATTACTTGCTGATTGACACTCACCCAGGCTTGAACGAAGAGACGTTGCTCTCGATCACCATTAGTGACATCTTGCTGCTGATTCTGCGCCCAGATCGCCAAGACTTCCAAGGCACCGCCGTCACGGTTGACGTCGCCCGGAAACTGGGAGTGCCTGCGCTTTACCTCGTGGTGAACAAGGTTCCTCGCGGTGTTGATACTGCAGATTTGCGTGAGCAAATGACAGCTGCCTATGCATCTGAGACTGCTGCGATCCTTCCATTGGCCGAAGAGGTTGTTCAAAACGCATCTGCCGGTTTGTTCTCGTTGACAAGCCCAGATCACGATTGGTCAGAGCAGATTCGCACGATCGCTCAGCGAGTAACTCAGTAATATCAATGAGTGAATCCGAGGGGTCGGAGGATGCTTGGGATTTCCTACCCAAGCGTCAATCGCTGAGTCAAGATCCACCAGTAGCTGGCACTGCTCCTGCGCCCGAAACCGATACTGATTCGGTTGATGATGCTTGGGGCTTCCTTTCCGCGCGAAAGGCTGAGGTTCTCGCCCGTAACGATCAACAGGGTGTCCCCGAAGCTGTTGTTGAGCATCGAGAACGCGGGGAATTCAGGGCAGAGATGGGTGGCGTTTCACTCAAACGCCGAGCCTTTCCGATGGCCCTTGTTCTCCTTCTTGTCTCCGTTGCAGGATTTTTAACCGAAGCGGTTGCCGCGACTCAGATCATTTCGTTAGGGGGACCAAAAGCCCTTCTCATCGTGTACCCGATTGGAGGCATCGGCCTACTGCTTGTCGCCCTGTTGCAGTTCCGATTTGTGGATCAAGCAGGGCGCCTCAAGGTATTGCGTATTGCCGGCTTGTTATACGCAAGTGCGTTTGTGGTGGCGCTACTTATGTTAGGCGCATCAATCGTTCCCGTCGTAGCAGTTGCAGTCATTTATCTTCTCGGCGATCAATTGAATTTCCTAGTGCCGTTGCTTGTGTGGAGTTTGGCTGGAGATGAGTTCAATGTCGCTGAGGGTCGCAAGGTCTTTGGGTGGGTTGTTGCGTGGACATATGCAGGCCAAGTTCTCGGTTTAGTGTTCGCTGCGACCAGTCCGTTACTCCTCAATCAGCTCGATGTGCCTCTCACTGTCGTTTTGGTGATTGATCCAATCGTTTGTTTAGTGGTTGCCTTTTGGCTTCCACGCAAACTCAAAGGAACCTTTGCTGCTGCTGGTTTAGCTCGACCTGAATCCCTAAAGGCATCTATCGGTAGCGCTCGCGATTTCATCAATGGCGTCCCGGTTTGGCGACTCTTCTTTATCTCATCAATCATTACGTTCGTGGGTGGCATGACGCTTTTCATCGGCTTCATGTCAGGCGAAGAGCAAATTATTGGTGACGATGCGGCAAAACTTCAGATCTATTTTGGATCGGTGATGCTTGGATCGCTTTTGATTTGCCTCATTCTTCAAAAGTTCTTTGCCGAACGAATGCTGGAAAAATTCGGCATCCCAGGAGTTTTGATGATTTTGCCCTTCGCCACAGTTGTGGGCGGAATTTTGGTTTCTGTAGGGATTTGGACAGGCAACTTAGCTTGGCTTGCTGTTGGTCTTGCCGCCTGGTTTATTCCGCGGTGGAGTATTGATGAAAATGCACGTCGGGCCGCACTTGCACTAGTGCCCGATGAGCGCAGAACCAGAGTGTCGTTCCTCGTTGATTTACTTCCGGTTTCAGCAGGTCTGATCGCTGCCGGTCCCGTTGCAGCGCTTGGGTTATTAACGGATCACTTATGGGCTGTGCCACTAGCAGCCGCAATTGTTGCGGGAGTCGCTGTTCCCTATGCAATCAAGGTGCGTCGTGGCTGGGCAGACAGTTTGTTGAATTGGCGTTTGCGGCGGCGCAAGCAAAACCGCAGTTCCATCCTAGGAGAGTAGGCATCATGACCGACGTACTGGCAACTGAGCACGAGCCAGCTCTGAAGCACATTCTGCGGGTGGCAATGCGATGGAAATTACTTGCTGCCTTCGCAGGTGTCTTCACCGTCATCTTCGTATTCATTGCAATTTACGTGGTCCAGTTCAGTACCAACAACGCGCAGAAGCGCTTGGTTGATGAGCTTTCCACAACGGCGATTGGCGGATCCTCAACTATCGATGCCCGTCAATTCGTTGATCTGATTACGACGGTTCCAGCGGTTCCTGACTCGAAAAACGAATTTGGTTTCGGCTATCCCACAAGTCAGTTATACAAGGACCAGGCCAAGGCCTTGGTCAATATCAATCGAATCTCTGGTGAAGCACTCACTTACACGTACTTTAAGGACCCTAAAGATGGCAAGCTGTATGCAGCGGCGTCATCTGGGTACTACCTGAAGCCTCAGATTGGATACACCTACAAGGTTCCTATCTATAAAACCAGCTCCGAAGAAACAAACCAGTTAATGATGGCTGGGCTTACCACTTCGACTGAGCAGCCTGCGTACTCAGATGGATATGGGTCCTGGATTTCTCGATACGTTCCCATCGTCGATGCAAACGGCACATCAGTTGGTGGTTTCGGAGTTGATTATCCGCTGACATATGTCGACCAAGTCAGGTCAGACGTGCAAAAGAGTTTGTACCCGGTCCTCATTGTCACGTATGTAGTTCTCCTTGGACTCGTTTTGCTTGTGTCCACCTCGTTAGTGCGCCCGCTTAAGCGTTTAACCGCAGCGACCAAGCGTGTTGCCGATGGTGAATACGATTTGGATGTCCGTGGGATTGTGCGAACTCGTTTTCCAGATGAGATGTTCGAACTTGCAGATTCATTCGCACAGATGGCGAAGAAAGTCGGCGCACGTGAGCGCTCCCTTACGCAAGAAGTTCAGCGTTTGAAGGTTGAAATCGATCAAAGTCGTCGTGAAGAAGCAGTGAGTCAAATTACTGATAACGATGATTTTGCCGCTTTGGCGATAAAGGCTCAGGAAATGCGTAAAAGGATGCGTGAGGGCCTTGGTAAAGAGTGAGCATGATTCGCTTATCTCGGGTTTGCCTGGGTTTTCCGTTGTCGATCTCTTCAACACAGGGATTTCTGGGGACACACGTGAAGAACTTTTCGAGTTAGCGCGAGGTTTTCATCTCCAGTACTTTCCCGAATCTCCACACGCCATTGACGAATGGCGGCATCAAATCGAAACTGGGATAGCACCAACGCGTGAAAGGGTGCACGTGTGGCTGATCTGTCAAGACACCAGGCCAGTGGGAATCTGGGCAGTGAACATCAATATCGAGTCAGGTGTCGCGCTGATGTTGTTTGGCGCGGTTGAGAAGGATGTGCGATCCAATTTGCCGCCTTCTTGGCTGAGAACCTTTCTTGATGCTCTCATCGATCTTTGTTCTGCAGAATGCCAAGCCGCAGATCGAAACCTTGACCTTGTCGCCTTGGAAAGTGAAATCGGGCTGAAGGATCGATGGGAATCTGCTGGATTTGCTCTCATCAATCTGCCGTATTTTGAACCGACAGCTGGAATGCATTGGGCAAAGACTCCAGACGTGAGCTTTTTTGAGTCTAATCACCTTTTTGTGCGGTCCCTAGATCCGCAGGTGAGCTCGGATTCAGCAGGCATTGCCAAGCGAGCGGTTAATGCGTTCGTACTTGATCACTACCAGCTTGATCCATCATTGCCACAGGTGGCGATGATGTTGAGTCGAGTGCAGGAACTCGACAACTAGTCAAAGGTGAGTTTGTCCAGAAGCGCTCGACTGCCTGCCTTCACTGCGCGTTTTTGTACAACTGAATACTTACCATCAGTGATTCGCAACGCACCATCACTGATCAGAAGATCAATCGCAGTAGTCAAGTCAGATGTATCAAATTCGGTCAAGCGCGCTGATAATTCTTCGAATGTCGAGCTTCCTTCGCGCAGAATGGATGACACGATTCGGCGCTCAGCAGGAGTTCGGTCGAGTAAGCCCATCATTCCAGCTGAGATGGCTTCACGTGAAAGTGATCGAGTTACCGTTGTTTCAACCGCGATTGCATTTTCGCTGCGCTGCTCACCAACAGTGAGGCGGAGATCGCCACAGTGATTTCCTGGGCCAAGAACAGCGACTCTTCGGGTGCCTCCAGTAACCGTATCCGTTGCAATTTCAACCTTTCCCGAAATGATGAAGACCACTCGGTCAGCAGCGGCGCCTTGTCGGTAAATGAAGTCGCCCGCTTCAAAGCGTTCCGTGAGCAAGCGAGTCATCAACGTTTCCGCTTGACCAGCGGGGATACCGATGCTTGAGAGATCAACATCAGAGGTGTTTAACCGTGAGGACCAAATTTCGGCATACGAAGGTGTGGAAACGAGCAGATCTTCATGCGTTCCTGTCGTGTGCGAGCCTTGAGAGCAGTAGAGAACCGAATCAACTTCATGGGCCCAGGAGGGGTTCTTCATCGCAATAATTACTTGCGGAATCTGGTGCTTTCGCACGCCTTTGAGTAGTGGCATCGCGGTGTCGCTGTCAGAGAAAGCGATCAGCGGACCAATAAGCAA
>CANFTO010000109.1 GCA_947449945.1 Actinomycetota bacterium
AAGGAATACACCACTGACAACAGCACTGATATTTCGCACGCGACGCAACGCAATCATGGCAACTCCCGGTTCAGGTTGAAGTGAAGGTTAATGCAGTCAAGTCCGATGCAGAACCCTCGGCGCGCCTATCGGGACCAGTCCGCTTCGTCCCAATAACCTGTGGAAATGCGCGCGGTAACTGCCCAAGATCAGGCCTTTGAGGCCGCAGTCTCGCGTATTCGCACCGTGAAATGCCGCCCTGAGTTTGAACTTGAAGAGGCACCAGCCCCCAGTCGATTAGCTCCATTCGCTCTTGCCATCACCGCTGATTCGTCCGGCGAGGAGGACCTGGCAAGTGGTCGTTTTGTACTGCTGCACGATCCAGATGGTGTCGACGAATGGGAAGGTACCTTCCGCTCTGTCGTGTTTGTCAGGGCTGCCTTGGAATCTGACCTCATCGATGACCCACTCCTGCACGAAGTTGGTTGGAGCTGGCTTACGGAATCCCTACAGTCAAGTGGTTGTGAGTATCTCCAACTCGGGGGAACCATCACTCGAAATGCCGGCCGTAGTTTTGGCACGATGAGCGATCGACCAACTGATGGGTATTTGGAAATTCGAGCATCGTGGACACCGGCAACCGTTGATGGTGATGTGAGTGAACATATGGATCGTCACACGCGTGCTTGGTTACGACTTCTTGATCATGCAGCGGGGCTTCAACCGATGCCTGAAGATGTTTCACACGTCATGCGTAGCAAAATGCGAGCACAGCGTTAGTGGATACACCTGTTGAACCGAAACGCGAACGTGAACCACGCGACGGCGTACCTGAGCCAATCACGACAACTGCTCAATTAGAGACCTACTGCACGCTTCTCGCAGCAGGCAGAGGGCCGGTAGCCCTCGACGCCGAACGCGCTTCTGGGTTTCGCTATAGCCAGCGTGCCTATCTGATTCAGATTCGACGTGAGGGTGCCGGTACGGCACTTATCGATCCCATCACGATTGATGACTTCAGTTCATTAATTCAAGCCCTGGAAGGCGTTCCATGGATCTTGCATGCAGCTTCTCAGGATTTGCCGTGCCTGAATGAAATCGGTCTGTACCCATCGTCATTATTTGATACCGAATTAGCGGGCCGGCTCCTTGGCCGGGAACGAGTAAGTCTCGGTGCCCTCGTTGAGTCTGAACTTGGTGAAATTCTTGAAAAGGGTCACGGGGCGACTGACTGGTCATTGCGTCCTCTGACAAAAGCCCAGCTTCGGTACGCCGCACTTGATGTCGAATTACTCGTCGAACTTATGGATGTGCTCCAAGCAGAACTCACCACCGCCGGTAAGTCACTTTGGGCCAAACAAGAATTCGATGCTCTGCTGACTTTCCGCCCCAAAGACCGCGGTGAAGAGCCATGGCGTCGAACGTCTGGTATTCATAAACTTCGCAAAGGCCAGCAACTTGCAGTCGTTCGTGCGTTGTGGACCGCACGTGATCTCACAGCTCAACGTGAAGACATCGCACCTGGACGAATTCTCCCTGATGCCGCAATCGTTGCTGCCGCAACTGAATTGCCTACAACGTCCGATGATTTAGGCAAGCTGCCTGCATTCGCTGGGCGAGGCCAAACACGTCGCCGTCAACAATGGTGGTCGGCTATCAGTGACGCATTGGGATCACCAGCAGACACTTGGCCAATCAGTAGCGGGCCAAGCGAAGGGCTTCCTCCACCTCGCACCTGGGTCAATAAGAATCCTGAAGCGTCAGTACGCCTCGAGGCTGTACGTGAAGGATTGCGAGAACTTTCTGAACGCGTACAGGTGCCTGTTGAAAATCTTCTCACACCTGAATTAGCCCGAAGGTTGTGTTGGGAACCACCACCTGACGTGACTACTGAATCAATTGTTGAATTTTTGCGGGCAAACGGCGCGCGTGAGTGGCAGATCCAACTGACCAACTCGATCTTTGCTGCAGGGTTACTTGCTACTGCTGTACCGATGACTGATGCGTAGTAATTTCGGAAGTCCCTTGCACAGCAACGGTTTCTACAACAGTGCGCGAAATCTCCTGAGAGGTCAGACCAAACTGCTTGAGCAAATCGGCGCGCTTTCCGTGTTCGAGGAACTCATCTGGTAATCCAATATTGCGAACAAGTACATCAATATTTGCATCGCGCAATACCTGACTTATCGCAGATCCCACTCCGCCAGTGCGCATGCCATCTTCCACCACAACCACGAGTTTCGCGGAACGCGCCATCTCAATGATGGCCGCTGGAACTGGCTTTACCCAACGCGGATCAACAACCAAACTACCGATCCCCTGATCGTCAAGGCGCTCAGCAACTTCACAACACATCTGCGCGAACGCACCCACGCTGACAATGAGAACATGCTTGTCGCCGTATTCAGCGAGCACATCAACACCATCAACCGCACGAATAGCCGGTCGAATTGGTGGCAGCGCACCCTTCGGGAACCGTACAACAGTAGGTGCATCACTTACGGCGATTGCTTCATTGAATTCTTCCCGCAGGGTGATTTCATCGCGAGGCGCGGCAATGCGAAGCCCCGGAACAACCTGCAACATGGATAAATCCCAAATTCCATTGTGAGTGGCGCCGTCATCCCCAGTGACACCCGCACGATCGAGAACAAAGGTGACGCCAGCATTGTGCAGTGCGCAGTCCATAAGTACTTGATCAAATGCACGATTCAGGAACGTGGCATACAGCGCAACGACAGGATGTAAACCACCGAACGCTAGTCCGGCAGCACTCGTGGTTGCGTGTTGTTCAGCGATACCTACGTCGAACGTGCGTTGCGGAAAGGCCTGGGCAAAGGCGTTTAACCCAGTTGGTCCAAGCATCGCCGCCGTGATAGCAACAAGATCAGATCGTGCCCGACCAGCGGTTACGAGCGCATCTGAGAAAGCAGCTGTCCACGTTGGTCCAGAAACGCCGATGGGAACGCCGGTATCTGGATCAATGATGCCAACCCCATGGAATCGATCTGCATCATCGGCTTCAGCAGGTGCGTAACCCCGACCCTTTTCGGTGATGACGTGCACAATGACAGGTCCATCAAATTCCTTTGCGCGAGTAAGCGCGTGTTCAAGCTCAGTTTCATCATGGCCATCGACTGGCCCGATGTACTTCAGGCCAAGATCTTCAAACATGCCTTGCGGCGCCATGATGTCTTTGACACCTTTTTTCATTCCGTGCAATGTTCCATAAATTGGATTGCCGACAACGGGAGTGCGATGCAAAACTCGCTTGCCCCAATTCATGAAGCGTTCATACCCACGGGTCGTACGCAAAGTTGATAGATGGTGCGCCAAACCGCCAATCGTGGGTGAATATGAGCGTTCGTTGTCGTTTACGACTATTACGACGGGGCGCTGAGAGCCTGCAATGTTGTTCAATGCTTCCCAAGCCATGCCACCGGTGAGTCCACCGTCACCAATGACAGCAACCACATGTTGTTGACCTAAGAGGCCGCGCAGTTCCCATGCTTTTGCCAATCCGTCGGCATAAGACAGCGAGGTTGATGCATGTGAATTCTCAACAATGTCGTGGATGCTTTCCGAGCGGCTCGGATAGCCCGACAATCCCCCAGCTTGACGAAGTTCATCGAAACCTGCTGCTCGTCCCGTGAGGATTTTGTGGACATACGACTGGTGACCGGTATCCCAAATAATTGCATCTTGGGGCGACGTAAATGTTCGATGGAGTGCAATCGTGAGTTCAACCACGCCCAAATTCGGGCCAAGGTGTCCACCAGTTGCTGAGACTTTTGCAACCAGGAAGGCGCGAATCTCTGCAGCAAGCACGGGCAATTGTGCTGGTGTTAACGCACGAACATCGCGAGGATCGCGGATACGGGCTAACAGGCTCACCGGCTCAGTCTAGGCCCCTGACGCTGCTCGCTCACCTCACGTAGCCCTACAACGACCAAGGCAATTTCGCGCTGGAGGGCCACCAATCTTGCCCCTTGGGCGGCCCATGCTTGTTGCACTATTTCCAAGTCAGAGGCCTGCAAGGCGCCCTCGAGTTTGGTCCTTGTTTGGCTGTAGCCCACCCGAGATCCTTCAATCGCACCCAAGATGAATGCTTCTAAATACAAGGCCAAGGCCAAGGGGAACTGTCGCAAGGTAGAAGTGCGCAAGTCAGCCGGCCCTTGATCCAAAAGCCACTTCACAGCTTCGCTAGAGAAATCCTCATGATCTGGCGACACCAGATCATGAGGCCAACCTGCCAGTGCCATTTAGAGCAGCGAACGAAGCACGTATTGCAAGATGCCGCCGTGACGGTAGTAGTCAGCTTCACCTGGTGTATCAATACGCACCAGCGCATTGAATTCCACAACTGATCCATCTTGCTTCACGGCTTCAACAGCGACTTCACGTGGAGTGGTGCCTTCGTTGAGTTCAACGACGCCCTTCACGGTGATGACTTCTTCGCCCGTGAGACCAAGGCTTTGAGCACTGACGCCGGCTTGGTATTGAAGCGGCAAGACACCCATGCCAATCAAGTTAGAACGGTGAATTCGCTCGTACGACTCTGCAATAACCACGCGAACACCAAGAAGTGCGGTGCCCTTTGCTGCCCAGTCACGCGATGAACCCGAGCCGTATTCCTTGCCAGCGAGAATGACTAATGGGGTTCCATGCTTGGCATAGCTTTGCGCCGCATCGTAAATCGAAACAACCGGCTCATCAGCATCGGTGAGGTCAACAGTGAAGCCACCTTCAATGCCATCAAGCATGAGATTCTTTAAGCGGATGTTCGCAAATGTTCCGCGGATCATCACTTCGTGGTTGCCACGACGTGATCCGTAGGAATTGAAGTCTGCGCGATCAACTCCGTGCTCAGCTAAGTAGACGCCTGCTGGGCTGTCAGCCTTGATATTGCCGGCTGGCGAAATGTGGTCGGTAGTCACCGAATCACCTAGTACAGCAAGTACGCGCGCACCAGTGATGTCGTTCACCGGCGATGGGGTGCGACCCATACCTTCGAAATACGGCGGTTTACGCACATAGGTGCTGTCCGCATCCCAAGCAAATAGATCGCCACTTGGAGTTGGCAAATTCTGCCAACGAGCATCACCGGCGAACACATCCTTGTAACGCGAGGAGAACATGTCTGCATCTATTGCGGAGTTCACAACTGCGGCTACTTCATTTGCACTTGGCCACACATCTGCCAAGAAAACTCCCTTGCCATCTGAGTCATAACCCAATGGTTCGGTTGCAAGGTCAATATCCATCGTTCCTGCTATTGCATATGCAACCACGAGTGGAGGTGACGCTAAGTAGTTCATTTTGATGTCAGGGTTAATGCGACCTTCAAAGTTTCGGTTTCCACTGAGCACTGACACTACGGCGAGGTCATGCTCATTGACAGCTGCGCTCACTTCTGGAATGAGCGGACCTGAGTTACCGATGCAAGTGGTGCATCCGTAACCAACGATGTCAAAACCAAGCTGATTCAAGTAAGGGGTCAGGCCAGCCTTGTCGTAGTAATCCGCGACGACCTTTGAACCAGGAGCAAGTGAAGTCTTCACCCATGGAGCACGGGTCAAACCGCGTTCAACCGCCTTCTTAGCTAATAATCCGGCGCCAAGCATCACGAATGGGTTCGAGGTGTTAGTGCAGGAAGTAATAGCTGCAACTGTGACCGCCCCATGACCAATCTCTGACGTAGTGCCATTGATCGTGACTTCTGCCAACGATGCAGGTGACTTGGTGTAGTCCTCAA
This sequence comes from Actinomycetota bacterium, assembly GCA_947449945.1. Taxonomy (GTDB): domain Bacteria; phylum Actinomycetota; class Actinomycetes; order S36-B12; family S36-B12; genus UBA11398. The sequence continues at coordinate 5,735 of CANFTO010000109.1, forward strand.
GTGCAACTTCGAAAGCTCCCTTTGATTCAGACAGCAGCACGCGATCCTGTGGGCGCTTTGGACCAGCAATTGAAGGAACGATGGTTGCCAGATCCAGCTCGAGGTACTCGGAATACACAGGTTCATGTGAAGCGTTATGCCACAGACCCTGTTCCTTGGCGTATGCCTCTACGAGCGCGATTTGATCTTCGGTACGACCAGTCAAGCGCAAGTAGTCAACTGTTGCTTCATCTACTGGGAAGATCGCAACCGTACTGCCGTACTCAGGGCTCATATTTCCGATGGTTGCGCGGTTTGCCAATGGCACTGCGCTTACGCCTTCGCCATAGAACTCAACGAACTTGCCGACGACTCCATGCTTACGAAGCATGTCGGTAATGGTGAGTACGAGGTCTGTCGCAGTGGCGCCCTGCGGCAACTCACCGCGAAGTTTGAATCCAACTACGCGAGGGATCAACATCGACACTGGTTGGCCGAGCATTGCTGCTTCAGCTTCGATGCCGCCCACACCCCAACCCA
>CANFTO010000110.1 GCA_947449945.1 Actinomycetota bacterium
CGCTCAATATTTGGGCATCACCTTGGGCTTGAGTTTTCTCATCGAGATCCTTGGCGTGCACACGCAGTTTCCTTTCGGCGATTACGCGTATACGAATGCCCTAGGGCCACAGCTCTTTAGCGTGCCAATTCTTATTCCCCTTGCCTGGGCGTCCATGGCTTACCCCTGCTTACTTGCAGCACAACGCCTTTCCACTGATCCCCTATTCACCACACTGATCGGTGGCGTGCTCTTTGCCTCGTGGGATCTGTTCCTTGATCCACAAATGGTTGGTGAGGGGTACTGGACTTGGAGTAATGCCGGCTGGGCACTGCCTGGCATTGATGGCATTCCCTTACAGAACTTCCTTGGCTGGCTCCTCACCGCTTTCTTGTTGGTTGCACTCCTTGATCGCCTTCCTCGTCGCGTCGCTAAAGACGGCGTTCCGGTGATCATGCTCAGCTGGGTCTATACGTCAAATGTGATGGCAGCGCTGGTGTTCTTTGGCCGACCGGGCGTTGCACTCTGGGGCGCAATCCTGATGGGCGCGATCGTGATTCCCTGGTGGTGGCGAAGTTGGAGCCAACCGCAATGGTGATGAAACGACTGACCACGATTGGTTCCCTTTCCGCCATCGCGATTGCTGCACACACGGCAGTGAATCTCAACGCACTACGCAAGCCAAATGTGATTGCGCCACCAATTGCGGAACGAGTCAGCGTGCTCATCCCCGCTCGCAATGAAGCAGGCAATATTTTGCGCGCAGTTTCCAGTGTGCTTGCATCTCGTGGAGTTCCCGATCTTGAAGTGCTGGTTCTTGACGATGGCTCAACGGATGAAACCGCAGTAATTGTTTCTGGAATCGATGATCCACGAGTGCGTTTAATTACTGGCACCGAAGAACCCCCTGCGGGCTGGTTAGGTAAACCGTGGGCATGTAGGCGACTTTCCTTACAAGCTTGCGGTTCAGTGCTGGTATTCATCGATGCCGACGTTGAACTTTCACCCGATGCCATTCGCGCAAGTGTTGGTGAACTTCGTGCACGAGGCTTCGCCATGGTTTCCCCCTATCCCCTGCAAATCGCAGAGAGCTGGCTTGAACGACTCGTGCAACCGATTGTCACGTGGTCATGGTGCGCATTTCTGCCCCTTGATTGGTCGCAGCGTTCAACCCGACCTTCGCTTTCGGCAGCAAATGGGCAGTTCTTAGTCATCGATGCCGACGCTTATGAAGCGATTGATGGCCACAGCGCAGTTGCAGCTGAAGTACTTGAAGACATTGCGCTTATGCGCGCACTGAAGAGTTCCGGTGAACTCACCTGCACTATGGATGGCTCAGCAATTGCAACCTGCCGCATGTATGCCAACACTGACGAAGTAGTTGATGGCTATGCCAAATCATTATGGGCCGGGTTTGGCGGGCCAGCAGGCTCCCTTGGCATCAACCTGTTTCTCCTCTCTGCTTATGTGGTGCCACCTGTTGCGGCAATCAGTGCACGTTCAACACGCACGCGTGCAATGGGAACGCTTGGCTATGCCGCAGGTGTAGCAAGTCGCGCACTTGTTGCTCATCGAACCGGCGCTCGAGTGTGGCCAGATAGTGCAGCACATCCCGCTTCTATTCTTTCGTTTAGTGCACTGTCCGCCGTTTCGTGGTCGCGTCACGTACGTGGGACCAATTCATGGAAAGGTCGTTCCCTTTCATGAGTCGCATTGTTGTCATTGGCGCCGGAGCTGGTGGTCTTGCCGTTGCTGCACGAACTGCAGTGAAAGGCCACCAGGTCACCATCGTTGAACAGAGCCAGCGAGTGGGCGGAAAGTTACACACCTACCGCCGTGACGGATTTGCATTCGATACTGGGCCGTCACTCTTCACACTCCCCGCCGTCTATCGCGATCTTTTTTTAAAAACTGGCAGTGCCCTTGAAGAGTGTGTCGACCTGCAACCAGTTGAACCTGGCTTTGGCTATCACTGGTCCGACGGTACGCATGCAGTATTACCTGGCGTTGGGATTGGCTTTGCCGCTGACGCACTAGGCGATGCCCTTGGGGGGCAAGCATCACAGCAGTGGCGAGCGCTCATGTCACGGGCAAGTGACATGTGGGCGTTGACCCGAGCGCCGGTACTCCAATCGCCGCTTGAAGGATTGCGCAGCGCTGCTCGCCTGACTCGAAGTCTGAGTGATGTGCGCACGATCGCACCGTTGACTACCTTGCGCGGGCTCGGCAGGAAGACTTTTTCTGATCCACGACTTGTCACGCTTTTGGATCGCTACGCCACCTATACCGGCAGCGATCCTCGACGCGCTCCAGCCGCTCTTGCCACAGTTCCTTTTGTCGAACAGACCTTTGGCGCCTGGCACATCGGTGGAGGCTTGGGCACCTTGGCACCCGTACTTGCCGATCGCGCCAGAGAACGCGGTGTTGATATTCGTCTTTCCACATCCGCCACATCAATAGCGCAGCGAAACGGCGTGATCAGCGGAGTGGAGCTTGCTACGGGAGAATTCCTAGAAGCCGACATTGTTATTTCCGATGCCGACGCTTCATCACTTTATGGTTCATTGCTTTCGACAGATTCACGTGCAAAGAGAGCAATCCGTAACTTGCGTAAATCTACGCCTTCCATTGCTGGCTTTGTGATGCTTCTGGCGGTTCGTGGACGAACACAAGGAATCCAGCATCACAATGTGTGGTTTCCAGAAAATTACGACGCTGAGTTCGACGCCATCTTCGCTAAAAATCCATACCCCGTTACCGATCCAACAATTTATGCATGCGTTCCTGATGATCCTTTCATGCGCCCAGACCAGGATCACGAATCGTGGTTCATCTTGGTCAACGCACCACGCCATAGTGCTACCGGCGAAGAAGGAACGATGAACTGGGATGCGCCAGGAATTGCTGACCAATATGCAGCACAGATTCTGACTACCTTGGCCGCACGAGGAGTGGATTTACGATCACGGATGTTGTGGCATGAAATCTCAACCCCAGCAGATCTTGAACGTGAAACCGCTGCCCCCGGTGGCTCCATCTATGGAACTGCAAGCCACGGTTCACTATCCACGTTCAAGCGACCAACCAATCAATCCCCTGTGCCTGGACTGTTTCTGGTTGGAGGCTCAGCCCATCCAGGAGGCGGTTTACCACTTGTGGGCATGGGTGCTGAATTAACCGCCGACCTTATTGGTCGCGCGAAAAAATAGCTTTGGCTTTATTTGCCGCCACTCGCGGCCAAGAAGCCTTGTCTTTCTTTGGCTTCTTCACTTCTGGCTCATGTAGCCACATCGCCAGCTTCCCATCCTTGGCAACAATGCGAAGCCGCTCTTCGGTAGCGATGCGCACATCACCTGGGCACACCACGAGCATCTGATCATTTGCACGTAACCGCGAGTTATCGTCAATCGTCATGGGTTCAGAAGCACGCACAATAAGTGAAACCACTGCTCCCTTGGGAAGCCGCAATTCGGAAATAAAGACACCTACTAATCCCGAACCCACGGGAACATCAAGGGCGAGCACCACTGCATTCATAGCGTCAAGCGGCGCGCTTTCAAGATCAAGTTCGAAGGCTTCGTCGGGTAATTCGAGGCGTAATTTTCGCGCAAGTACAGGAAGCAGTGGTGTCTGAACAATCAACAACACAATCACCACAATTAATGTTGCATCGAACACCTGCTCTGATCCCACAACTGCAAGTCCAAGCGGAATCGCCGCAAACACAATCGGTACCGCGCCACGAAGGCCTGCAACGCCGACAAAAATTCGTTCTCGCATTCCCCATCGAAATGGTGTCAGGGAAACAAACGAGGCCAATGGTCGCGCCACCAACACGAGCGCCAACCCAGCAATTGCAGCAATGCCAATCGCTGCGGGAAGACGATGTACGTCAGCTAACAAACCAAGCATGACAAACAAACCAATTTCAGAAATCCATGCAAGTCCGTCAGCAAAACCAATGATCGAGCGTCGGTGCGGGAGTCGTGCTGCAGAACCCATAAACACGGCAGCGATGTACACCGCCATGAAGCCAGACACATGCATAAAGTCAGCGAAGGCGAAAGCCGCGATCAACATCGCCATGGCAGCGATTGGGTATAAGCCAACTGCGGGAAGCGCCAACCGTGGAAGCACCCAACGCGATGCAAATCCGGCGGCGATTCCGACAAGGACGCCGCCCACGAGTTCAACGACGATCATCAGTGCAATGAACGACCAAGACGAGTTTTCAAATGCACCACCAGCCACCACACTTACAAGCACCACTACAGGTGCATCGTTAAAGCCAGCTTCACCTTCAAGCACCGTGCGCAATCGTGGAGAAAGTTTCAACTTGCGCAACACTGAGAACACCGCAGCTGCGTCCGTTGCAGCTAACACCGTGGCTAATAGCAACGCATTATGTGAACTCATATCAGTGAAAGCAATAAGCGGCAGAGCAACTACAGCGATACTTGCAACCACACCAACAGTTGCCAGCGTTATCGCTGGCCACAACACAGGGCGTAGCTCAGAAACACGTGTGGTGAGTCCGCCTTGCACCAGAATCAAGATCAACGCGACATACCCAAGCACTGCAGCGAGCTGCGCATTTTGAAAATTGAGTTGATCAACGAAGGTGCCAAGGAACAACCCAAGCCCTAAATAAAGCAACAGGCCAGGGACGCCGAGTTTTCCAGCGAACCTCACTCCAAGAATCGAGATGAGAACTATGACTGCACCAACGAGTAACGCTGGAGCGAGGGATTCCAGCGTCACAACTGTTACCTCGAACCCAGACCTAGGGCTTCATAGACCTGAACCGTCGATGTTGATCGATTCAAGGTGTAGAAATGCAGACCTGGTGCACCCATGTCGAGTAATTCATTCGACATTTCGACGGCAACTTCAACACCAAGCTTGCGAACAGCATCGTCATCTTCTTTGACAGATTCAAAGCGTTCAGCAAGTTCAATAGGAAAAGCCGCTCCAGAGAGTTCGGCAAAGCGAGAAATCTGTGCAACGTTCGTTACCGGCATCAGGCCAGGAATGATTGGCATCGTGACTCCATGCGCAGATGCACGCTCCAAGAGATCCGCGTAATCACGCGATCGGAAAAAGAATTGAGTCACTGCAAATTGTGCACCGGCATCTTGCTTGGCAGCAAGAACTCGTGCATCGGTATCGAGATCGGGTGATGAAGGGTGCCCTTCTGGAAAAGCCGCGACCCCGACGGTGAAATTGCCAAGATCTTTGATGAGGGCCACAAGTTCATCGGCATGCTGCAGGCCATCCTCGTGCGGAGTCCACTCAGCCGACGGCCCACCGGGTGGATCGCCACGCAGCGCGAGAATTGTGTGAATGCCCGCAGCGGCGTACTCCCCGATGACCCCTCGCAACTCTTCTCGACTTGCTCCCACGCACGTCAGGTGAGCCACCGGAATCATTGAAGTCTGCTCAGCAATTTCTGCCGTGATTCGCACTGTGCGGTCTCGGGTAGAGCCGCCAGCGCCATAGGTCACCGACACAAAAGTCGGATTGAGGCGCTCGAGATCACGAACGGTGCGCCAAAGTGCGGCTTCCCCTTCATCTGTCTTAGGGGGAAAGAGTTCAAAGGAAAATGAGCGTCCACCCGTAGCCAGCAACTGTGCCAAATTGGCTCCGGCTGCACTTTGGGTCATTGTTCAATCCTAAGGGTCACCTAAGTTCAGGAAGGTTTAGGCTCAGGGGCGTGACACTGCCAATCCCACCAGAGATGGACCCTGCTGCTTTCCGTTCAGGAGTGCAAAAGGTCGTGGATCGAGTCATCGCCGAGGAATCAGCGACCCTGGCAACAATCAGCCCAGCCCTCTCACCACTCATGGATTCCCTGACTGCACTGATGGGTGGCGGCAAGCGCCTGCGCCCTGCTTTTTGTTACTGGGGTTGGCGTGCTGCAGTACATGAATATGACCTTGCAGAACATCACGATGCTGCGCTGGAAGCCTGCGTTGGTTTGGAATTCCTTCAGGCATGCGCATTGATTCACGACGATGTCATGGACGGATCAGACACTCGCCGCGGATTACCTGCCGCCCATCGAGTATTCGAATCCATGCACGCACAAGACAACTGGGTTGGTTCATCGCCAATGTTTGGCATTGGCGCGGCAATTTTGCTTGGCGATCTGTGTTTATCTTGGGC
>CANFTO010000111.1 GCA_947449945.1 Actinomycetota bacterium
AAAGTAGGAACACTTCGTCCACCAAGCAGCCGTAAGTAACGGTGCTTGAAAACGTTAGCTCTTGAGTTGTTTCAGTAGAGCGCTCAGCGCTGCTTCTTCGCTAGCGATATTTGGATTCGTTGAGCGCAGTTCGCGAAGCACCACATCGATCTTGTCGTCGACTGCATGCCAGGCGCTTTGGTTTCGTCGCTTCAGTGTTGCCTGAGCATTGTCCCAAGCTGACTCAAGATCAGTGATTCTGGTCGTTGCTTCCGACTGTTTTCCGGCCTGAAGCAAGTTCAGTGTGTCTTGAGAGATGACGGCAAATGCGGATAAATCACCAAGTGGTGACTGTGAAGTCGCAGAGCCTGTTGCGGCGCTCGTTGTTGAAACTGAAACCGCAGCAGCTTCAGCATTCAGAGTATTTGTTCTCCAGGTGTAGAACCATCCGCCAACAAGGGCCACGAGGAGCAGAACGACCACGGTCTGGGTAACTGCAGTGCGAGGTGATTCTTTGCGATGGTGAGGGGCCGTCTCTGGTGAATCCAGTGCTGCAAGTGCAATGGGATCCGTTGGAATCGTGATCACATCGGGTTTACGAACAGACAAATAAATAATGGTCACAACAATCGCAGTCAAAAATATGACGCTCGTGACCGTGACACCAAGATTCAATCCACCATTACTTGTGGGCTGTGCCATGAGGTCACCAATGGAGGCGCCGAGTGGTCTCGTCAAAATGTAAGCAAGCCAAAAGGCCAATACTGCGTCCAGACCAAGGCGCCAAGCGACGGTGATGACGGCTATCAACCCGGCGCAGATAAGCCCGGTACCCAGATATCCAATTCCGAGCCCTTCGGAAACCAAATCGCCAACGGCCGTACCAAGCGCAAACGTGACAAGGATTGCTAGCCAGTAGAAGGCCTCACGGCGTCGGGTGTAAATGGAGTGAATGGAAAGGGTGCCTTCACTCAAATACCAACCAAGGAAAACAAGGCCCAGTAGCGCGGAAAACACGAGCGTGCTGGTTTCGAGCGGGACTCCCAAGTTGTCTGAAAGGTTGTCGGTCACCAAGGTGCCAAACACGCTCACGAGTACCACGGTGAGCCAATAGACCGTAGGGATGTAGCGACGAAGACTCATTTGGATCGTCAGCATCACCACAAACACAATTCCGGTCACGACAGAAGTGGCGGTGAGGCCCCAATTAAGGTTGACGTTCAGAAAGTCAGCTGCTGATTCGCCAACAGTCGTGCACAGCACCTTGATAATCCAGAAGTAAATGGTGACTTCTGGGACCTTGTTCAGCAGCATGTGTGCTGAAGGTCGCTTGGGCATTTGCGTAGAAGGCATGACTGTCATGCATCGAGACTATTGAGCCACTCCTGAGGCAGCCCTGAGGGGAATTTTCCGTTTCAGTGAAGATTGCTCCGCTAAACCTTGGATGAATAATTATGGCATTGGCTGACAAAATAAGACGAAACTTCTACGCTCTGCCAAATGCTCTGTCCAGAAATCCTGGAATTCAAATTAGGGGAGTGACTGATGGGAATTGACGCTTTTAGATATGACGGCAAGCGCGTGCTTGTGGTCGGTGGTGCAACTGGCATGGGCGCCGCAACAGCCCAGTTGTTACTCGATCTCGGTGCCGAAGTCGTGGTGATGGACGTCGCGCCGATCACAAATCCTGGTGTTAAGGCAATCTCGATGGATCTTCGTGATCTCTCAAGTATTGACGCAGCCCTTGCTGAGTGCGGTGGACCTCTCAATGCACTCGTGATGTGTGCAGGTGTAGCCGATGGTCATCCAGGAATTGAAAAGATTTTGTTCCTCGGCCAGCGTCACATCATTGAAAGCGCTGTGGAGAAGGGTCTGGTGCCTTCAGGCTCGGCCATCGCAGTGATTTCTTCAGTTGCTGGCCTTGGTTGGGAAAAGGCCTTGCCACAGTTGATTGAATACCTGGATACCCCTGATTTCAATACTGGTGCAGCTTGGATTGCGGCACACCCAGATCTGGCTACTTATGGCTGGGCTAAGCAGGCATTCTTGGCTTACACCGCTCGTGAAGCTTATGGACTCCTCAAGAAGGGCATCCGCATCAATGCGATCCTTCCGGGGCCAACAGACACCCCACTGGCTCGTGCAAACGCAGAGCAGTGGTTGGGCTTCGCTCAGGATTACCGCGATGACATTGGAATTCCAGCGGCTACCCCAGAAGATCAGGCTTACCCACTGGTGTTCCTATGCAGTGATGCAGCGCGATATATCAACGGCGTGAACTTCATCGTTGATGCTGGTTACGTCAGCTCTGGGCTCACCGGCTCATGGGATGCACCATTCATCAAGATGATGATGGGCCTGGAGTAAACAATCCGTAGTACCGACTTCTGAGTCATTGAATGTGGGGCGAGCCGTAAGGCTCGCCCCACATTTTTATGCCACATACCAAGGGATATTGGTAAGACAAAAAGAGTGTGGCTACCGACATCGCCGGCAGCCACACTCTTTATCCGAGCAGTTTTACTTCTTTGCTGGGGACTTCACAATCTTTCCAGTTGCAACTTCGACGTACTCGCCGCAGGTTGGCTCCTTGTCTGGAACCATCTTGCCGTTTTGAACTGAGATGAACCAGGTGCACAGTGCAGGGTCACCGTTAGGGGTGAGTCCTGGTGCGTAGCTGATTGGAGCGGGAAGGAGACCTGCACCAGTGATGTTGGTCTGCTTGCGAAGCTGATTGACAATGGTGTCGCGAGTTGGGCAAACACCGGAGAGCTTGATGCCCTTGATCAGGGTGTCAGTAGCTACGTACGCAGATGGTGGGTTGGGGCCATAAGGGTTGAAGCCCGCTGCAAGCATGCCGCGCTCGTAGGTGCGAGCACCTGGTCGACCGGTGACGCCTGCCGGCACGGTGCCGTAGGTAGCGCCGAGTGCACCATCAAGACCACCCTTGGTTGCTGCGATTGCAACTGGATCAGAAAGGCCTGCCAAGTATGGGGCCTTCATGTTGACGCCCTGCTGCTTGAACGCTGACATCACTGACATGCCGCCATCAACCTGAAGTACGAGGTACACGCCATCAGCGCCTGACTCCTTGATCTTCAATGCGGTTGAGGTTGCATCATATGCACCAAATGGAGCGTCGTTAATTGCGATTCCCTGCTGGATGCCTACGAGTGGCAATGTCGCCTGGAAGCCCTTGGCAACAGCAAGAGCTGCAGGCACTGGGAAGGCAACAGTTGCAACCTTGGTTGCTCCTGCCTTCTTCATGCGAAGTGGGCCTGAGGTGGTGGTGTAGGCAGGAGCTGAAGTGCCAGCAGCGCCGAATGCGTTGCGGTACATGCCCGTTGAAGGCAAGCTCAAGCCAATCGTTGGAAGGTTGACCTTATCAAGGATTGGGAACATCGTTTCTGCGTTGACGATGTTGACAAGTCCGAGCACGTGATCGCGCTCAATTGCTTGGTTCACTGCGGTGATCTGAGTTGCACCATTTGAGTTGTCGTCGTACTTCGAGAGCACGATCTTGCGTCCGAGGATACCGCCCTTTGCGTTTTCCTGCGAAACGCGAAGCTGCGTTGCTTCCCATGAACCAGCGAAACCTGGTGCATTTGGACCGGTGAATGAGGAAATCATGCCGAGCTTGATGGTGTTGGCATCAATGCCTTCAGCAGGAGCACACTTTGACTTATCGGTAACTGCTGGAGCAGCAGACGCGTTAACCGCAGCGAGGCCTGACAGTGCTACAAAGGCGGCAGCGCCTCCGGCAATGAGGCTCAAGCCACGGCGGTTCTTCTTAGACGAAGCCGACATGAATCAACCTTTCAAATGTGAACGACCCCGCAACTTGTGAGATCGATCGTATTTGGCACTTAGTGCCATATCCGATGAGCAGACGTTAGGGAGGTCGCGATGGTCGGTCAAGCGATTTGAAAAAAAAAATGACTCATCAAGGTAACTATTTGGTTACGGCACGGGGTGACACAACTCAATCTCAGTGAAAACACGCTGCATTTGCGTGTGTAAACGCATGCATCTCCAACAACGACTTACTGAGCAGTACGAGGTTTTGTGCTCTTTTTGCGCACGGCTGGCTTAGATGCATTCATCTTCGCAGCTTTGAGAACTTGATTGTGGGGAACAAGTGAGTCAGGTATGCCCGCCCCAAGCACGGTGTATCGCTCGGCGATGAGTGAGTCGAGTGAACTTGAAGGCTTTTCAAGCCAGGTTCGGTACGCAGATTCAGAGGCAGCAAGGCACACATCGGCAACGAGGGCTGGATACCAATCTAGAGGCGTGTCTGCCCCGTTCTCGATCAGAAAGTCAGTAATGACCTGCTTCCAGTCATCGCGCTTGCGGCTCGAATAACTCTGGAGCGAAGGGGTGTAAAGGATCATGTTCATGCGCTTGCGATGATTCTTGATTTCCTTTTTGGGAATCTGATTGAAGTCAATCACCGCAGCAAGAATGGCCTGTCCCAACGAAAGATGCTGTGCTTGTTCTTCGAGAGCCCGACTGAAATACGCCAAACTCCTGTCGAAGTCGCCCCATACAATTTCCATTTTATTTGAGTAGTAGCGAAAAAGGGTGCGACGGCTGATTCCGCAAGCCTCGGCCACTTCCTCAATTGTTACTTCATCGAAGCCGTACTCGATAAACATTTCTAAGGCGATCTGTTGGATTTCTTCGTGGGTGGAAATCTTTGGCCGGCCGGCGCCTCGCATTGCGGGAGTGTTGGTGCCCTTGCGTGTACTCACGATGCTCCCTGAGGTAACAATTAAACGAATAGAGCACATTGTGCCATTAGCTGTATCTCGGAATGTAAGCAGTTGCATCGTCAAACGGCTGAAGTCGGTAAAACGCGAGAGTCGGCATCGCGCGTGGAGAAATTGAGTCGCGTTGGATGAAGAAAAAAATTAATTATTAGGAAAACGGTGGTATTGGCACTGCGTGCCTAATATCCTCCGAACAGCCAGTAGGAACTGCCGGCGAAGAGTCCGGCAACCACTTCATCATCAGGAGGATGTAATGACCGACCCTTACTCAGTAGAGTCGTACAAGCCAGAAGGCCGGATGCTTATTGACGGCGAACTTGTCTGGGCTGCTAATGGCAAGACGTTCGACAACATCAACCCTGCGAATGAAGAAGTTCTCGGCGTAGTTGCTGATGGAACCAAGGAAGATATGCAAGTCGCCATCGCGGCTGCACGTCGTGCCTTTGATGAAACCGACTGGTCAACAAACCACGAGCTGCGCAAGCGCTGCCTACTTCAACTGCATGCAGCAATTGAAGAAGAAAAGGAAGCCTTCCGCCACGAACTCGTGCAAGAGGTCGGCACCCCAATCATGCTGACCTACTCAGCTCAGCTTGAGTGGCCTTTGGAAGACGCATTCACCTGGCCGGCCATGATGATTGATGAATTTCCTTGGGAGCGCGAACTCACCGACAACATGTTGATGGGCGTGCCATCCAAGCGTAAGGTCCGCAAAGAAGCCCTTGGCGTTATTGGTGCAATTATTCCTTGGAACTTCCCATTTGAGGTCACGGCAAACAAGCTTGGCCCGATTCTTGCAACAGGCAACACTGTCGTGATTAAGCCAGCACCTGATACGCCATGGAACGCAACGCGTCTTGGTCGCATCATTGCGGAAAAAACAGATATCCCTGCAGGTGTTGTGAACGTCGTGACTTCTTCAGATCACCTCGTTGGTGAAGAGCTCACATTGAGCCCTGACGTCGACATGATCTCGTTCACGGGTTCAACTCGCACCGGCATGCGTGTCATGTAAAAGGGTGCAGCAACACTCAAGCGCGTGTTCCTTGAGCTTGGTGGCAAGAGCGCC
>CANFTO010000112.1 GCA_947449945.1 Actinomycetota bacterium
ACAAAGCAACTGTCGCAGATCCCACGACTGCAAACTTGAGTGTTTTACGCACGACTCTCCAACGCTGTAACGATCAGGGGCTTAGACACTCATTTAATACGTGCAAGCCGCCCACAACATCACCGACTCCCGCAATGAGGTCGGATTTATGAAGAAAAAGGCTTACTGAGCCGTCATGAGCACTGCACCAGAGAATGGGCCGGTCGCATTTGCCCACACGGCAACTTCCGCATCCTTCACCTGGCGTGCACCTGACTCGTTTCCGCGAAGTTGCCGAATTGATTCGATACAGAAGTTGGCACCATGTCGGCGCCCAACATTGCACGCGCCACCGTCGGTGTTGACTGGAAGGCTGCCATCAAGCCGTGTTGCACCGGACTCTACGAAGGATCCAGCTTCACCTTCTCCGCAGAATCCCAACGCTTCAAGCCACTGGAACACAATGATCGTAAAGCCGTCGTATAACTGTGCGCAGTCAACATCGGATGGCTTCAAGTCAGTACGTGACCACAGAGTTTTCGCTGCGTGATACGGAGAGTTCATGTTCAAGTCAAGCAACTTCTCAAAACCTGCCGGCAAGATGTCTGTTGCGGAGGCCGCAGCCGCCTCTACGAACACAGGCTTCTTCGCAAAGTCATGCGAGCGTTCTTCAGTCGTGTAAATCACCGCGGATGCCGAGTCCACTGGGTAATCGCAATCGAGTAGACGAACGGGCTTGCTCACGTAACGCGAATTCAAGTAGTCATCCATGGTCAACGGATCCCGCATGATCGCTTCATCATTAAGAACCGCATTTGCTCGTTGAGCGATCACGTGAGCACCGAATTGTTCTTCTGTAGTTCCGTAACGTTCCATGTGTCGCTGTGCTGGGAGCGCCGCAATGGTTTGAATTGGCGTTACCGACCCAAATGGCATCGTGAACTGTGAATCGCCAGTAATCCGCATTGGCCCTTGAACCGAGTCGCGCTCTTCAGCACTGCTCAGACGCTGATTAATGACGCGCACGGTCAACACCGTATGAGCCTGACCGCTCTGGATTGCAGCAATCGCTGAGATCGCCGCGTGAAAGTATGCGGGTCCGCCCTGGTCAGAGTTATAGAACGTGATCGGCGTGATCCCCAACATTTGGGCCACATCAAGTGCGTCGATCCAATCAAGGCCTGGAGGCTCTGCACCGGCAACACCTGCGTGCAGCACCACTCCATCAATTTGATCAGCGGTGATGCCGCAGTCCTCCATCGCCTTTTTGGCTGCTTGCGCTACCAATTGACGACGGTTTAATCCGGTACGGCGACCAGTAGTCGAATAGCCAACACCGATAGCCGCGACGCGATCACGCTTTGCCATGAAATTCTCCTCGAAAGTTAAGTGAACGCTGCCGGTTAGGCGAGCTTGAAGAGTGGAAGGGTGAGCCCTGGAGCAACCTCTTGGAAGGTCACCTCAACGGGCATCCCGATGCGAATGTCATCGTTGGGAAAGTCAATGAGATTACTGGTGATACGAATGTTCTCGTCTTCTTCAAGCGCCACGACAATGAGGTTGTACGGAACTTTGTCGACGTAATACGGATGGAACGGCTGCACCGTGGTGGTGTGCGAATAGATCGTGCCTCGACCCGACACTTGCTGTGGTGCGAGGTTATCCATTGACAAGCACGAAGGACAGATCGGCCGTGGGTAGTGGATGTAGGTACCACAAGCGCCACAACGAAGAATCATCAACTTGTGGTTCGCGACTCCCTCCCAGAAGAACTCAGTGAGCTCATTAGGCACAGGAATCGGCGGATAATCAGCCGCCGTAGCCGACTCAGGGATATTAATGCTCGCGACACCCATTGCACTTTCCTCCGCACCTAGTGATCAATCAGCACCTGCTGCCAAGCTGCACGCACCGAAACCGATGCGAAAGTAGCACCGATAGATACCTATGCGCAGGGTTTTCATTTGGTCGACATTTGTCTACATGTAATCCGCGCTTCAGGGGATCTGCGAAATTCATCGAATTGGTGACAGCAGAGCGGTCCATCGAGGTCGAACCAGCAGGAAGATGCACCCCACAACGATGACAATGGCGCCTGCGCTCAGGAAGTAGCCGCCATATCCGAGGTCAACAACAAACCTGGCAAACTGCCCACCCACAGCTCCGCCAAGTGCAGCAGCCAAGTACCACAAGCCAAGCATCTGACCCGTGAGTCCGGGCGGAGCCAACTCAGTTGTCGCGGATAGAGCGATCGGCACAATGAGGAGCTCTGCCGAAGTGAGCACGAGGAAGGCTGCGAGTATCCATAGCGAACTCGACATCAGCCCGTTTTGTGATCGAAAGCCCGGGATAGCAATGACAAGGAAACTGAGGCCGACACCAACAAGGGATAGTGCAATCTTTGTCGGGGTCGAGGGTGCGCGATCCCCTAATCGAAGCCACAACCAAGCAGAGATCGGTGCCAGCATGACCACAAGTACCGGATTCAGCGATAACAGCCAACTCGTCGGGATCGTAAATCCTGCGACATCACGATCAATCCAAGTTTGTGTGAACTCTGTGATTGTTGATCCAGCCTGCGATGACAATGCGAAGTAGATCACGGTAGATATAAAGAGTAATAAAAATGCCCGCATGTGACGGCGCTCGATATCTCCAGTGCCAGTGCGCCGCAGAAGTGCACGGAATGCAACCACAGCGATCGCGATGATCGATAACGCCACAACAGCAGATACCGCTGTCGCGGTAAATCCAGCCACCGCGATGACCGCAGTGAACACGATCGCAAGAATTGCGACTCCCGCTACGAGCACCACAAGGGCTTTGCGTCGTTCAACGACACTCGCGGGCGTCGGTGCTTTCATCCCCACATCGCCAAGTCGATGGCGCCCGAATACATACACAAGCAAACCCGCGAGCATGCCGAAACCGGCAACGGAAAACGCGGCATGCCATGAGTAGGTGTTGGCGATCCACCCACAAATGATGGGCGCGGTAAAGGCACCGGCATTGATACCGAAGTAGAACATCGCAAAGCCACCGTCGCGACGCGTGTCACCTTCCGAATACAACCCACCCAGAACTGTTGAAATGTTGGGCTTCAGCAGGCCAGTACCAGCAGCAATCACCAACAACCCGACCCAGAAAATCGCCGGAGATGCAGCAAGCATCACAAAGTGCCCAACCGCGATCAGCACACCACCGAACACGAGAGCACGTCGTGGACCAGTGAGCCGATCACCAATCCAACCTCCAATAAGAGGCGCGGCAAGTATCAATGCTGAATAACTGCCGAATAGCGCTGCGGCATCTGCTTCGGTGAAGCCTTGACCAGGACCGGGTGGCCAAGGACCATCTTCTGGGCGAATAAGAAACAAGACCAGCAGTGCAACCATGCCGTAGAACGAAAAGCGCTCCCACATTTCCACTGCAGCAAGGACGAGTACGCCTCGTGGCTGTGATTCACGGCGACTCATCGGCTAGGTCCTCGCATCTGTTGAGCACTTCATTGCTTACCTGGCCGAGACGAACTCTGCCCGATGGGATGCAAAGAAGGTTGGTTTTGCCTCGTCATATTCAGAAGCAAAATCGCAGGGATGGACGTCTTTCGACGCCTTTATATTCGTGGGGCGGGCGGGGCTCGAACCCGCGACGACCAGATTATGAGTCCGGGGCTCTAACCAGCTGAGCTACCGCCCCTAACGCTTGCGCGCTAGCGGGCAAAGCCTATCGGTCGTCACCTCAGGATTTACTTGAGAGCAGGCTCATCCCTGGGAACCAGTGATGGGCGCTCGACGAGGAACATCACACCCCAGTAGGTCGCAAAGCCAACGAAGATTCCTGCATAGACGTCCATCAAGTAGTGCTGTTGCAACATCACTGTTGCCGGGAACACCAACGCTAGCCAGGCCATCAAGATCCAAGCAGTTTTCGCAAAGCGGTGACGTAGGCGCCACAACGCCAAGATGGCAATCATTGTCCAGGTGCAGTGGCCGCTTGGGTAGCCGTTGAATGGTTGATCGTTACCCCACACCATTCCCACTGTCCAGCCGAAAAATCCGGAAGGCAGCTCAGCAGTTCGCGGTACGTTCGTTTGAAAAAGCCAGTAGGCAAGATCTAGGAACAACTGGCTGACAATCAGTGCGATGCCCACAGTGAGGAAGCGCTTCATTGACCGTGCGATGAGATTCAGTGCGGGTACAACAATTGGGACAAGAATCAGGAACGAAACATATGGCAACGACAGCACAGGGACGAATGGAATCTTTTCGTCCAGCCAACTCTTCAAAATAAAGGTCTGGTAGGCGCCGTCGGTTCCCAACGGCTGCACTAGCGCCTTGGTAACTGGGTCCCACGCGTAGTAGGAAGACCAACGTTCACCAGTGGGAGCGAAATTCATTTTCACGTAACTATAAAAAACAAGCGCAATACCAATGTAAACAAGCGCGATGGTCACGATCTTTTTTGGATTTCCCATGGCCGGAAAACTACAGGCATCCCACACATATTCAGAGGTTTAACACGGAATCTCTGGACTTAATTGAGTACGACGCACTCAGGTAGAAAGGAGATCACCTTCGAGTAATTCTTGATTCACGCTCGTAAATTGATAATCATGGTCTTGGCTTTTCCGAGACAGGACCCAAATCAGATCAAAGCGATTTTCTGGCCAATGCTTGGGAATATCGCCGACGTTGCTGATGGGAAATTTCGCGAGAACGTCAGTCATAGATCCATGGTGCCAAGCAACCAAGGTTGGCTGTGGGCCACCAATAATCGACTGAGCTAACTCCGCAACTTGGTCATGATTAAAGGAGTCATCAATGGGTAGGGACAAGCGGTGCGCTAATGGAGTGACGGTATCCACTTCACGCTTACTCATGTACTCATGCGTTGACTTCGTCGCATAGATGCGCTCGGGAGCGACGATATCGGGATGCAAAACAGACGGACCTCGAGCAAGCAACCCAGCAAGCGCACCTGCGCGGGTCCATCCACGAACAGACAACGAATGAGAGTCGTGCTCACCATTGTGGTTAATGCCGTGCGGCGGTCCATTGTCACCAGGCTTTTCGCCATGTCTAATGAACATGATGACTTCAGGGCTGCTCACATCATGACCTTATCTTCCAGTCGACTCCCTGGGAGTCAGTCACTCTTAACAATGCAGTCATGGTTCGATTGCATGGATGAGTACATTCCGAATCACTATCCGAGTGAAACCTGGCGCTTCACGCGCCAAGGTTGGCGGTTCATATGGTGATCCCGCAGCACTCGTGGTTTCCGTACACGCGCAACCAGTTGACGGCCAAGCCAACACTGCTGTCATCGACGCCTTATCCGCCGCGCTTGACGTTCGCAAGGCAGACATAACAGTGATTGCAGGACACACAGGCCGAACAAAGATTCTTGCGATAGAAACGGATGATGCAGTATCAATGCAGTTGCGCATTGAGGAACTCTTGGCCCTTTAGGCCTTCTTCACCACGCTCGACTTCAACATCATTGGCCCGAACCCATCAACTTTTGCGTCAATGTCATGGTCACCAGTCCCTTGGACCAAACGAATGCCGCGCACCTTCGTGCCAACTTTCAACGGTGTCGAACTCCCCTTGACTTTGACATCTTTGACAATCGTGACGTCATCGCCATCAGCAAGGATGTTGCCTACAGCGTCACGAATGACTTTCTCACCTGGTGCGCTGTCGTCACTGACTTCGACTGACCATTCATGCGCACATTCTGGGCAAACGAAAAGCCCA
>CANFTO010000113.1 GCA_947449945.1 Actinomycetota bacterium
GCAGCACCTGGAAGAGCACGAACCACGATGTTGGTGCCCGCGGGCAAAGAAGCAATCAGGGGTTTGATTATTTCGCGCAATTGGCGGCTAATCCGGTGGCGTACAACGGAATTTCCCACCGTGGAACCAACGGTGAAACCCACGCGAACTGGTTCGTCAACATGACGAAGGAGGCAATGAACAACGAGATTGGAGCGTCCAGCACGCGCACCTTGGCGAACCGTCAACGTGAAATCAGCCGAACGACGCAACCGGTGAGGTGCGGCAAGCATTACGCGGAAAGGCGGTTGCGGCCCTTATTACGACGAGCGGCGAGGATTCCACGACCAGCACGCGTACGCATCCGAAGGCGGAAACCGTGCGTCTTTGCGCGACGACGGTTGTTCGGCTGGAAGGTGCGCTTCATGATCGGACTCCTGCAGGTTGAAAAGATTGGGAAGCTAAGGAGTCCGAACGAGGTTCAGTGCCTTAGAACTGGAACAGATTACGGACAGATCACCCTTGAGGTCAAACCGGGGTCGGCCAGTTCAGGGTTTTCCTGAGAAAACTTGTCGAA
Organism: Actinomycetota bacterium; assembly: GCA_947449945.1. Lineage (GTDB taxonomy): Bacteria > Actinomycetota > Actinomycetes > S36-B12 > S36-B12 > UBA11398. The sequence goes on from CANFTO010000113.1 coordinate 557, forward strand.
ATTGCAGTTTCCTCACTATGGTCCACAGCCTTGGGAGCGTGCTGGGTCCACACCTGTGGAAATCCATGTGGACAAGTGGCACACTAAGCGTCCCAATCGGTCAATAGGAGTGCAGGGGACGCCATGGAAGAGACTCGTGAACTGGCTGACGTCTGGCCAGAGGTACTCGCGAACCTTTCTGAAGGAATCTTGACCCCACAGCAACGCGCCTTTGTTGCCTTAACCCGTCCGCTGGGCTTGATGGAGGACACCGCTCTGGTTGCGGCTCCAAATGAATTCACCAAGGACGTACTTGAAACCCGTCTACGTCCCATGGTGATTGAAGCCTTGACCTCGATTATGGGTCGTGAAATCCGGTTGGCTGTGACCGTTGATCCCACCATTGACCCTCGGTTGGATGAGACCACCGACGATGTTGCTGATGCGACCTACGCCCACGAACTCTCAGCGACCAATGAACCACCTACCCAAACCTTTGCTGAGTCCCGTGAAGATCGACCAGGAATTGGCGCACCAACAACTCGTCCAGAGGAGGGTCGCCTTAATGCCAAGTACACCTTCGACACCTTTGTGATTGGTTCAAGTAACCGATTTGCTCACGCTGCGGCAGTGGCCGTTGCTGAACAACCAGCTCGTGCTTACAACCCACTTTTTATTTATGGTGGCTCAGGGCTTGGTAAGACTCACTTACTTCACGCTATTGGCCACTACACCCGCACCCTGTATCAGGGAACTCGTGTTCGGTATGTGTCATCAGAAGAATTCACTAACGAATTTATTAACAGTATTCGCGACGATAAAGCGTCTGCATTTCAACGTCGTTACCGCGATGTTGATGTCTTGCTGGTGGATGACATTCAGTTCCTCAGTGGAAAAGTCCAGACACAGGAAGAGTTTTTCCACACCTTCAATACTTTGCACAATGCAAATAAGCAGATTGTTATTACATCTGATTTGCCGCCAAAGTTATTACAAGACTTCGAAGATCGCATGCGTTCACGTTTCGAATGGGGCTTGATCACCGATGTTCAGCCACCCGATCTTGAAACCCGTATCGCCATCCTTCGTAAGAAGAGCATGCAGGAGCGTTTAGTTGCACCTCCAGAAGTTCTTGAATACATCGCGTCGAAAGTCTCGAGTAATATTCGTGAACTTGAGGGTGCCTTGATTCGTGTGACTGCATTTGCTTCACTCAATCGGCAACCCGTTGATATGTCGATCACTGAAGTAGTACTCAAAGACCTCTTCCCATCAGAGGCTGGCCCAGAAATCACGGCAGCTCAAATCATGGCTGCCACGGCTTCCTATTTCGGTGTCACTGTTGATGATCTTTGTGGGTCGAGCCGTTCTCGTGTCTTGGTGACCGCTCGTCAAATTGCCATGTATCTGTGTCGTGAACTCACTGACTTGTCACTGCCAAAGATTGGTCAGGCCTTTGGTGGGCGCGACCACACCACGGTGATGCATGCCGATCGCAAGATTCGTCAACTGATGGCAGAACGCCGCAGTCTGTTTAACCAGGTTTCTGATCTCACAAGCAGAATTAAGTCGCAGCCACGGCCGATGTAACGGCGTGAGCTATTACACGCCACGTTCGTCACTTGAGTAACATCTGTCCCCACCTTTCCCACAGGTGTGGATAAATAATGTGTATAACCCTGTGGATAAAACACTTAGGTGAAGGTTTTAGTGTGGTATTTGCAGAAATAGGGGACACATTTGACAGCATTAATGTCCCTTATCCCCATAGGTGGAAACCTTGTGGATAACTTTTTTTATTTGTTGATGATTCGTTATTCCTTGGGGATCATTTCCCTCTGTCCTGTGCACATTCCTCGTCTCACTCACACTTATCCACACTCAGGTGAATTTCACCCTCAGGCTGTCCCCACCCCCTCTGGACAACCCCACGCTTAGTGACCTCGGGAAACACCCTTCATCCACACAATCCACAGGACCTACGACTACTACTACTTATAACTAGATAGCCAGATAAATAACAACCATAAGTAGTGCAAGAATCACCCCTCACACCTTGTGGTGATCTGTTGGTAAAAGGGGAACACGTGAAGATTCGAGTTGAACGCGACACTCTCGCTGATGCAGTGGCTTGGGCTGCGCGGACACTTCCATCACGCCCCTCACTACCGGTGCTTGCTGGTTTAGTCCTCACAGCTGATGGTGACAGCCTGACCCTGAGTAGTTTCGATTATGAAGTTTCCGCTCGCGTAAGCATCAGTGCTGATGTTGAAGTTCCAGGAACTACCTTGGTTTCCGGACGGCTTCTTGCAGATATTGCGCGCTCCCTTCCAGGTGCACCTGTCACCTTGGTGCGTGAAGGCACTCGCATTGTTATTACGTGCGGCCGGTCATCATTCACACTTCCAACCTTGCCCGTTGAGGATTACCCACAACTTCCAGCAATGCCACAAAGTTCTGGTGAAATCAATGCAGCAGTGTTTGCAGAAGCTGTTGCTCAAGTTGCAATAGCCGCTGGTAAAGATGACACCTTGCCAACACTGACCGGCATACGCATGGAAATTGAAGGTCAATCGATCACCTTGGCGGCGACTGACCGTTACCGTCTCGCTGTCCGAAACTTCACGTGGTCACCTACGTCATCATCAATTTCAACTCAGGCTCTCATTCCAGCGCGCACACTTGCGGAAACAGCAAAAGCGTTAGCAAACGCAGAAGGTGTGACCTTGGCACTAGCTGAAGCCGGTGAAGGACTTATTGGATTTGAAGGCAACGGGCGTCGCACCACGACACGTCTCCTTGACGGCGAGTTCCCTAAGTACCGTTCACTTCTTCCAAGTGAATCAACGGGATTAGCGACGATTGAAATCGCAGCCCTTGCTGATGCAGTAAAGCGTGTGGCATTGGTTGCTGAGCGCAACACACCTGTGCGTCTTGCCTTTGAAGGTTCAGAAGTGATCCTTCGTGCGGGAGCCGGTGAAGATGCACAAGCAAATGAAGCAGTCGAGTCAGTCCTTGAAGGTGACGACATCGAAATTGCCTTCAACCCGACATACCTTCTCGATGGTTTAGCAGCACTTGATGCGCCTTATGTTCGTATGTCATTCACTCAATCAACGCGCCCTGCAGTACTTACTGGCGCAGCGGATCCATCATCGGAACTTCGTGATGACTACCGCTACTTGTTGATGCCTGTTCGCTTGACTGGCTGAGAGTAGAAGCGAACCATGTGGGTTTCGCAGTTAGCCCTGACAGATATTCGTTCGTACCCAGAGGTTGAAGTAACACTTCAACCTGGGGTTACCACCTTTGTTGGACGCAACGGTCAAGGGAAAACCAATCTGGTTGAGGCCATTGGTTACGTGGCAACCCTTGGATCACATCGCGTTGCAAGTGACGCACCACTCGTGCGTTTTGGGACCGAACAAGGATTCATTCGTTGCAGTGTGCACGCGCATGATCGCGAAACTATGGTGGAGCTAGCGATTCTTCCTGGGCGAGCGAATAAAGCGCGTATCAATCGTTCCCCAGCCACACGAACGCGTGATGTCTTAGGAATTTTACGCGTTGTTATTTTTGCGCCAGAAGATTTAGCACTTGTTAAAGGTGATCCCTCTGATCGGAGAAAATTCCTTGACGATCTCTTAGTGCAACGCATTCCGCGACTAGCAGGAACGCGTCAAGATCTTGAACGAGTGCTAAAACAGCGCAATGCCCTACTGAAATCCGCGCGAACACAGCGAAAAGCCAGTGATGAATATCTTGACAGCACCTTGAGTGTGTGGAATGAACAACTCGCAACCGTTGGCGCAGAACTCATTGCCGCTCGTCAAGTGTTATTAAGCGAGCTCGCGGACCCTGCAGTAGATAACTACACCTACATCAGTGAAGACCCCACGGCCAAACTTGGTCTTACGTATCTTTCCAACCTCAGTTCAGTGTTAGGTGACGGTGTACCGATTGGGTCACCTGACAAAGACGAATGGAAAACCGCATTACTTGAAGCAATGAAACTTCGCCGCAAGGACGAAGTTGATCGCGGACTGACCCTAGTTGGACCACAACGCGATGACCTTTCATTGACTCTTGGCCCAGTTCCAGCCAAGGGTTACGCCTCCCATGGTGAGTCGTGGTCAATCGCACTGGCCCTGCGGTTAGCAAGTTTTGATGTGTTGCGCGCTGATGGCGAAGATCCGGTATTGATTCTTGATGACGTGTTTGCTGAACTTGATGCCAAACGCAGGGAGCGGTTAGCGAGCCGACTCACTCAAGCCACCCAAGTGCTGATCACTGCAGCCGTAGATGCGGATATTCCAAAAGAGTTATTGGGCTCGCGCTTTCGCGTGGATGCTGGGAAAGTGAGCCATGACCACTGATCGGGGAGATGCGGCTGCCAAAGCGCTGAGCCGAGCTGTTGGTGGCGGCAAGCCACGTAAGAAGCCAGCGAACAGTAAGCGGCCGACCTCAAGTTCAGATTCCCGTGATCCTCAAACCGTGGGCAGCGCCGTGGATGACCTCATTGCCCAACGTGGTTGGAAGCAGGAGAGCGCTGGGGCCCAAGTACTCACCCAATGGGCCCAAATTGTGGGGGATGACCTAGCTGGCCACGTGGTTCCAGAGTCCTTTGAGCAGGGAATTTTGATCCTGGCGGCCGAATCCACCACCTGGGCAACCCAAGTGCGCCTCATGCTGCCCCAACTTCGCAAGAACATTGATGCGGCCGTGGGCACCGGGGTGGTCAGCGATATTCGTATCCAAGGACCGCAAGGCCCCTCATGGAAGTCCGGTCCTCGCCACGTCAAAGGCAGGGGCCCGCGCGACACCTACGGGTGATCTCACGAGGCAAATCAGCCCGGTCAGGGCGATTATTGGGACCATTCCATACACGGGTTCTAGCCCCGGGGGGTCAAACGGCTCTAGAGGCCGCCACGGGCCGACACATCCATGGGAACTACCGAAAATCAGGTAGAATCAACACATTGTTGTTTTTGCCTGAGGAGGCCGGTTTCACGTGTCGTATGACGCCAGTGCCATTCAAGTTCTCGAAGGCCTTGATGCCGTTCGTAAGCGCCCCGGTATGTACATCGGTTCCACCGGTGAGCGCGGGCTGCATCACTTGGTCTACGAAGTTGTCGATAACTCCGTAGATGAGGCGATGGCGGGCTATGCCACC
>CANFTO010000114.1 GCA_947449945.1 Actinomycetota bacterium
CATCCATTGAGTTCAGCAGAATCTCACCGGCGCCAAGTGCGGTGCCCTCAATAGCCCACTTCACTGCATCGATTCCAGTGCTTCGGCGACCACCATGCGTGGTGACCTCAAAGCCACTGTCAGTGAATACACCCTCTGGGCATCGTCGAGCGTCAATACTTAAGACAACACATTGCGAACCAAAGCGTTCTGCGGCATCGCGAAGAAGATCTGGATCATTCAAGGCAGCGGTATTCAAGCTGACTTTGTCAGCACCCGCTCGCAATAAACGATCGAAGTCATCTACAACGCGCACTCCTCCGCCAACGGTGAGCGGAATGAACACTGACTCGGCTGTGCGACTCACGACGTCATACATCGTTGAACGATCAGAACTGGATGCAGTGATGTCAAGAAAAATGAGCTCGTCAGCACCTTCAGCGTTGTATCGCGCTGCAAGCTCAACTGGATCGCCAGCATCGCGAAGATCAAGGAAGTTCACACCTTTAACAACGCGACCTTCGTCGACATCGAGACAAGGAATGACTCGGATAGAAAGACTCACGGCTGCGGAGGACCCCAGGTGTAAGGGTCATAACGCTCACCTGAGGCAGCAAGTGCTTCGACAAGAGTGAAGGCTCCGTCATACAAAGCCTTACCTACGATTGCACCCTCAATGCCGTCAGGCACCATCTCGTGCAATTTATGGAAATCTTCAAGGCGATGAATGCCACCCGAAGCAATAACTGGGCGTGACGTTCGCTCGATGACTTCCTTCAATAAATGGAAGTTCGGGCCCTTCATCATTCCGTCTTTGTTCACATCGGTGACGACATAACGAGCACAACCTGCAGCATCAAGACGCTCCAAGGTTTCCCAAAGATCGCCGCCCTCTTGGGTCCAGCCACGAGCAGCCAACGTCGTGCCACGAACATCAAGACCTACTGCGATCTTTTCGCCGTACTGCTTGATGACCTTCTCAGTCCATTCAGGATTCTCAAGGGCGGCGGTACCAAGGTTCACACGAGCGCACCCTGTCGCCAGCGCTGCTTCTAGAGAAGCGTCGTCACGAATGCCGCCAGAAAGTTCAACATGGACGTCCTTATGGACATCGGTAACCACGCGCTTGAGCAGTGCGCGGTTGTCACCACGACCAAAGGCAGCATCAAGGTCAACCAAGTGAATCCACTCAGCACCTTGACTGACCCAGTCACGAGCCGCATCAATGGGTGAGCCGTAGTCCTTTTCGGTGCCTGCAGCGCCCTGCGTGAGACGGACGGCTTTGCCTTCAGCAACATCGACGGCAGGCAGGAGGATGAGGTGCTTTTTGGGCTGATTCACGCACACGAGCCTATCGGAGCGACTTCACCCAGTTTTCCAGCAGATGCAGGCCCGCATCACCGGATTTTTCGGGATGGAACTGAGTGGCCACAAGGGGTCCGTTCTCCACCGCAGCTACAAAATCCTCACCATGATGACTCCAAGTCACCAATGGCACCTTTTGATTCGGGTCACGGGCCTCAAAGCCCCAGTTGCGAACAGCGTAGGAGTGAACAAAGTAGAAACGCTCCCCCACAACACCTTCAAACAAAGTTGAGCCCGGGGCTACACGAACGGTGTTCCAACCCATATGCGGCAGCACAGGTGCTTCTAGTTGTTCAACCACGCCAGGCCACTCGCCAAGGCCATCAGTTTCGATTCCGTGCTCAACGCCTTGATCAAACATCACCTGCAAGCCAACACAGATGCCCATCACTGGACGCCCACCGGCAAGGCGGCGGTCAACCATCATGTCGCCACGTACGGAACGGATGCCCTTCATGCATGCGTCATACGCACCGACGCCGGGAACCAGAAGGCCATCGGCTTCCAGAGCTGCGTCGAAGTCAGCTGTGACCGTGACATTCGCGCCAACCCGCTCCAGTGCGCGATGAGCTGAGCGAAGATTTCCAGAACCGTAATCAAGAAGTACTACAGATGGTGCGTTCACGATGCGGTGAGCGTTCCCTTAGTTGAAGGCACGCCAACTACACGTGGATCCTTGGTGACAGCATCGCGAAGGGCACGAGCAACGGCCTTGAACTGCGCTTCAACAATGTGATGCGCATTGCGCCCAGAAATCACGCGAACGTGCAAGGTGATTTGAGATGTGGCAACGATTGATTCCCAGATGTGACGAGTAAGTGAAGTGTCATAGGTGCCAATGAGTTCCACGATTTCTGGCTCTTCATGCACAAGGTATGGCCGACCTGAAAGATCGACGACTGCCTGAACGAGTGTTTCATCAAGTGGCACGGCGGCATCACCAAAGCGACGAAGTCCAGCTCGATCGCCAAGTGCTTCGTTAATAGCCTGACCAACAGCCAGAGCAGTGTCTTCAACGGTGTGGTGGGCATCGATATGGAGATCGCCCTTGGTTTGCACAACTAGGTCAATCAACCCGTGCTTAGACAGCTGGGACAGCATGTGGTCGTAAAACGGAACACCAGTGTCGATGGTGTGCACACCGGTGCCATCCAGGTTGAGTTCAACGAGTACTGAGCTTTCTTTAGTTACTCGCTCAACGCGTGCGGTACGGCTCATCGCTGGGCCTCCTGTTCCGTTCCTGGCGCCTGGAGCAACGCCGCCCTGAACCTATCGTTTTCTTCAGGGGTACCCACGCTGACGCGCAGCCACCCCTTTGGACCGGTCTGACGAATAAGTACACCTTGGTCGAGCAGCGACTGCCACACCACATCTCGATCCGTGAAGGTGCCGAACAAAATGAAGTTGGCATCACTGTGCGCCACTCGATAACCATGTTCGGTGAGCCAGAGTGCCAATGCATCGCGTTCATCGCGCAAGGTTGCTACTTGTGCCTGCAGCACACCTGAGTGTTGCAAAGCGGTGATAGCGACCACTTGAGTTACTGCTGACAAGTGGTACGGCAACCGAACTATGCGCAAGGCATCAATCAACTGCGTGCTAGCAATGGCGTAACCCAGTCGAGCACCGGCGAGACCAAATGCTTTACTCATCGTGCGTGACACCATCAGATTTGGGTACTTCGCAAGGAGTTCGAGCGCACTTGGTGTGCCAGCACGACGGAACTCGGCATACGCCTCATCAACCACCACCACTGCATTCACTGCCAAGCCGGCTTCCAGAATCGCAACAATGTCAGCGGTAGCAACTGCTGTGCCAGTTGGATTATTTGGCGAAGTCAGCAAGACGATTGAAGGTTGCCCATCGGCAATGACCTTTACTGCAGCAGGAACGTCAACTGAAAAGTCGTCGTTGCGCGCAAAGGTCAGGTAACGAGTGAAGGTGTCGCGCGCATACTCGGGATACATCGAATAGGTGGGATCAAAGCTGATCGCGGTGCGCTCTGGGCCGCCGAAAGCCAAGAACAGTTGGTGCATGACTTCATTTGAACCATTTGCAGCCCACACTTGATCACCGGTGACCACCACACCGGATTCTTTTGCCAGGTATTTCGCAAGTTCCGCGCGCAGCTCCACCGCTTCGCGATCGGGATAGCGATTGAGCTCTGGAGCAATCGCAGAAACAGCGGCCCCCATCGCTAGCGCAAGGTCATGTGGCAGCGCAAAAGGATTCTCGTTGACGTTTAGGCGAACGGGAACATCAAGTTGAGGTGCGCCATAGGGCACTTCATGAGCAAGATCCGCCCGAATTGGCGGCACAAACGTACTCATGACTGCTCGGTGAACCGCACAGCAATAGCTGCACCATGGCCGGGTAGATCTTCTGCATGTGACAGTGCAATGACATGTTCAGCTACGTCGCGCAACGCAGGCTCGTCGTACTCAATGACATGAACACCGCGCAGGAACGACTGAACCGATAAACCAGATGAGTGACGAGCAGCTCCCGCAGTTGGCAACACGTGGTTGGAACCCGCGGCGTAGTCACCCAAACTCACTGGCGCATAGGCGCCAACAAAAATTGCACCGGCATTGCGCACACGCATTGCCCACTCACGTGCATTCACCGTTTGAATCTCAAGGTGCTCAGCTGCGTATTGATTAACGAGCTCAAGCCCTTCTTCAAGACTGTCAACCAACACCACGGCGCTTTGCTCGCCCGCAAGAGCGGTGCTAATGCGCTCAAAGTGTTTGGCGAGCGGCACTTGTCGTTGCACTTCAGCAATCACGGCATCAGCCAGCGCAACAGAAGGCGTTACCAACACTGCAGCAGCCATTGGATCGTGCTCCGCTTGGCTAATGAGATCCGCAGCGACGTGAGCTGCATTTGCAGAATCATCAGCAAGAATCGCGACTTCTGTTGGCCCGGCTTCGCTATCGATACCGATCACACCTTGCAGTGAGCGCTTTGCTGCGGTCACATAAATGTTGCCCGGACCAGTTACTAAATCAACAGGCGCACAGCGAGTTCCATCTTCAAGTTCAACCCCGTAGGCCAACATCGCAACTGCTTGTGCGCCACCGACGGCGTAGACCTCTTCAACACCAAGCAGTGAACATGCAGCAAGAATTGTGGGGTGCGGCCATCCGTCGAAGTCTTTTTGTGGAGGTGACACCACAACCAGTGACTGCACGCCAGCAACTTGCGCGGGCACCACATTCATGATCACGCTGCTGGGGTACACCGCACGACCGCCGGGCACATACAAGCCAACGCGCGAGACAGGAATCCAACGTTCGGTGACGGTGCCGCCAGGAACCACAATCGTTTCCACATCAACGCGGCGTTGATCAGCGTGCACCACGCGGGCCCGGCGAATTGCCTCCAGGAGTGCCGCGCGAACCTTGGGATCGAGCTCGGCCTCGGCTTGTGCAAGCTTTTCCGCGGGTACCCGCAGTGTTGGTGGCGCTATCCCATCGAGCTTGGCCGACCAAGAAGCCACGGCGGAGGCTCCCTGAGTGCGGACATCTTCAAGAATTGGAGCGATCACTGCGCTGGCATCAGCCACATCCATCGCTGCACGAGGCAACGTGGTGCGAGCATCCACATGGGTGCCTCGAAGGTCAATACGCCGGATCACCCCATGAGTTTACGCGTAGGTGGGGTCTTCCCTTTTCACGCCACTATTTGCCCTTGAGCCCGCCCAGCCAATCTTCAAAGGCCAGGACCGTGACCACAACCGCCGCAATGATCGGCCAGACAAGCACCATTGCTCCCATATGCAACACCAGTGGACCTTCCACAACGCCCGTCTCGGTGCCAGCCAGGCCAGCGATATCGACTCGGCCCAAGTAGTGCCCAACCCACCACATGGCGATGGATCCGACTAAGCCGCTGAGCACTGCTGCGACCAACACAGAGATCAGGTGTTCGCGTCGCATCCGAGCCAAACCAATCGTGACTAATAAACCCGCAACGATTGCCAAAGCCCCGTAAGAAATATCTGATGCCAAGAAACCCTTGGTCTGGAAATCCACTAACTGGCCAGACTCAACAACGACTTCCACCCGAGGTGCCAATCGCCACCACATCACACCAAGTGCCGCTCCGATCACTAACCCGAACAACAGGCCAGCGATGATTACCGCAGAAGCTTTTCGTTTGACTGACATCAGCTCAGACAGTTCGGGCCAAGCAAAGCTTTGAGATCGCCATAGAGCGCTGGGCTTGGCGTGACTCGCAACTTGTCATCAAGACGAAGCACCGTGGTGCTCGTACCTCCAGTGAGATGCAAGTGCACTTCGGTGGTACCTGGATGAACTGCAAGAATTTCTTTCAGACG
>CANFTO010000115.1 GCA_947449945.1 Actinomycetota bacterium
GAAGGTCGATGACATTATCGAGCTGACTGCCGAAGCCATTGCTGAACTTGCTGGCAAGCCAACTCGTCGTCGTCTTCCTAAGTCACGTCCAAGCCGCACGACATCATTTAGTGTCGCTGGCGCCGAGGGCTATATGACTGCAGGCAGCTACGAAGATGGTGCGCTTGGTGAGGTATTCCTCAAGCTCGGCAAGCAGGGTTCCACGCTTGCTGGTGTGATGGATGCGTTCTCGATCGCGATCAGCATCGCCATTCAGTACGGCGTGCCGCTGGAAGCCTTCGTGAGCAAGTTCGTGAACATGCGCTTTGAGCCTGCAGGCATGACCGACGATCCAGATATCCGGATCAGCCAGTCGATCATGGACTACATCTTCCGCCGCTTGGCATTGGATTACTTGCCACTTGAGCAGCGCGAAGCCCTGGGCATCTTCAGTGCCGATGAGCGCACCGCAACTGTTGCAGCTAGCTACAACCCAGCTCCAGCAGCTGACTTCGACAACGATGTTGAAGATGCAGCCACTGAAGTTGCAGCTGAAGCAACAGCAACTGCTACTGCAACTCAAACTGCAGCACCTGCTGCAGCAACTAAGCAAGAGGTCAAGATCGCTCACTCGAGTGCGGAACTCATGGAGCAGATCACTGGCACTGCGAGTGATGCACCGCTGTGCATGACCTGCGGTATCAAGATGCGGCCTGCAGGCAGCTGCTATGTGTGTGAGGGTTGCGGCAGCACCAGTGGTTGCAGCTAATCGATAGCTAAGAACTACATGTGTAGGGCCCCGTCATGAAAACGGCGGGGCCTTACACGTTGTCGGCGACACAGCTAGACTTGAACACTGGTCTTTTCGCGAATGCGCGTTTCTATCGTCGGCGAACGGAGGATCGCTGTCGCGGTTACCCCACCTTCTTCAAGTGCCTTCTTTGCGTGCGCATGTTTGGAACTCATACGGACCGGGAAAGAGCACTATTCTGAAGCAAACCACTCCAGAAACCGTGATACTGGAGATACAATCACACCCTGATCTCGCGCCTTCTTGGCTTTTCCTGACATGGATGTTGGATCCTGCGCGAAGAGAATTGAACAATTTTTCGTCACTGACTTCATCGGCTTAAGTAAACGTTTCCTCGCTAGATCTTCAAGCTGGGAACGTTCTAAGAGATTTCCATTTATATCAGTTGCGCTACCCGTGAAACAAACCTGCATCCCCGGTTCAAGAAAGTCTGCGAGATTTAGAGTCTCTGAACTAGATTCAAACTTTGGATTTTCTATTCCTAGAATGCCGCAGACGCGTTTGACCTCCATCTGCTCATCTTCCGAATAATTCAGATCTCTATTCGCCGCGTTCATTAAGTCATCAAGAAGTTGCTTATTGAGGCGATTAACCGTCTCAGTGTCTAAACCAAGCTTTGCGGAAAAGGTGATCAAAGCGTCTCGTGATTCATCTTCGTTGGCTCCAATGCCTACGAGTACGGCTGCCCTGTCAGAGTAGGTAAGTTCTCTATTTAAGACTGATCTAGACTCCCAAACCGCATCTAAATCATCGCGACTTTTTATACGTCCGAATCTCTTTGTTTCCAAGGACGGCTGGTAGATCAGTATGGAATCCAAATTGGGTTCTAGGCCTTCAAAAAGCATTCGCGTGAGTAACGCATTACCAAGAGCAGTCTCTCGATTTGGCGGGACAACGTTGAAATCAAGGACCGAATTTTCCAGAGACTTAGTGGTCAGGTTTTGGGTATCTAAACCCAGACCTAGGTCGACGTCAAGGCCTGCAGCAGCGCATTCACGTTCAATCATGGTCTGAATGAGAGGCAAACCGTGTGCAATAATGCAACAACCTTCCAATTGACGAGCGAAAAACGGCCACGCCTCGGAAAACGTAGGTGCCGATGAAAGCACAGCGGCCGTCAACTCATGTGAGTCGCTCTGTCCGACATCTCTCATTGGATTTATCAGCGAACTCAATTTCTCAACGGAGCCATCGGGCCTGGAAATTACGGCAGCAATTTCCAAAATCTTGTCAAAGCGCCCCACGCCAGTTGCGACAATTCCTAATGCGGCAACTGAGAAGTCGTGCTCATCGCTGGCCTCCAGTTTTCGTCGATTCAAAAATCGGGTTACTTCTCGTTCAACTTTGACGTGATGAGGCTTGACTAGACTCTTTAAAACTAGTCCCTTAAGCGAGGTGCATCGGCTAAGAGCCACGTAGAGCTGACCTTCAGCGAACGTGCCGCGACCCAAAGACACAATGACTCTTTGAAGAGTTTTTCCTTGGCTTTTGTGAATTGTCACGGCCCACGCCAACTTCATCGGAAGTTGTTCGAAAGAACCAAGAACTTCGTGGGTTAAATTGCCATTTTCGATATGCGGGCGTGTGACCTCCCATCGGTGTGGTTCTATATCGACGATGAGATTTGAATCAATTATTCGAATACTCACCACTGGCTGGTTGTCTTTGATCTGGAATCCAACGACAACTCCCATAGATCCATTGACCCATTGATCCTCGTTGGTCAAAAGCATGACTTGAGCTCCGACTTTGAATTCCAAACTTTCAGAAGTTGGGTAGTCGGACGCGGAGATATCTCCTTGTATTTTCGCAATATTTGTGAGTGTTTGTGATTCGATCAAGTCAAGTTTCTTACGGTTGACACTTTCCGCCATTGCATTTGTTGTTGTGAGCGTGACCCAAAATTCATCGACAGGTGGTTCGAAGTCAATTTGGAATCTCTCATTTAGCCTTTCAAATACCTCGGGTTCGGCATCTCCCGTTCGCAATGCGTTGAGAATATTAATGAAATCTGAATCTGTCTGCCGATAAATCTTTTCTAATTCGACAATTTCATACTGAAATTCACGAAAGCAGTCAGCGGAAAAAAAGAAGGGTGTGGCATATCTAGAACTAAAGAACTCCTCTTCCATTCCGATAACTACTGGAGGTAACTGATAGGGATCTCCAACAAAAATCATTTGGACACCACCGAATGGAGTGTCTTGCCGTGGCCCAAATCGTCGAAGTGCAGCATCCACTGCGTCCAGAAGGTCGGCGCGGACCATAGACACTTCATCTATAACTAGTATTTCAAGTTCTCGGAGTGTCTTGTAGCTTTGGCGAGGGAAGTAATCGTTAGACCAAACCCAATCAACCGATACTGACGGTGGAAAACTGAATAGCCGGTGAATAGTTGATCCGCCGACATTTAATGCTGCCACTCCTGTAGGTGCCACGATAACAGCTTGCTTGTTCGTGGACTTCAAGAAATAATTTAGTAAGGTCGATTTACCCGTACCCGCCTTACCAGTGATGAACACACTCTTCCCAGCATTAATGAGTTCTAGCGCACGTTGAAATTCACTATTGAATTCTATTTCCACGGCCTCGGTCATGTATCCCCCATCCCATCGCGGGCCCTCTTTAAAATCTGAGCATGTCCTCTAAGTGAGAACTCCCAAGTGCAAGTACTCGAGTGAAGCGTCTCATAAGCCCATGACATTTGCTTTGTTATAACTATTTCGAGTGCTGGAACACGCTTGAAACCAAAGGTAGATCAGACAAACACAAATTCTCGTGTCTAGCCAAACCGCCGGCTCTCGATACTGTTTTGGCTCGTTGTGCTTTAGGCTGAGTATTGGAAAGAGTTCATAGGGGGGGGGGCATCTGTGACACTGGATTGGAAAAGCAAGCCACTGGGTATCGCTGTGGTTGATCAAACCAAAGACGGTGGCCTAGCGATTCATCATGTGACCGTGAACGACGAGCCGGTCAGTCTTAGCGGTATCTGGTACCTCGCAAACCCAACTCGGGAAGACGTCTCCCCAAAGCTCGCCCATTGGATCGTTTCAGGCACGCGAGACGGCATGGAGTTAGTGGAACGGCTGTTAGGTGAGCACGTACCTAACGCTGACCTAGCCGGTCTCGTAAGAGCCTGCCAAGAGGCACAAGAAGAATTGGAATCACGCTGGCAGCAAGCTAAAAATGATGAACCCGTCATGCGTAAAAATTTGACACCACTTGGTGCTCCTGCATGGCCTGTGATCACTGAAGATGGACAGGCAGCAGAGTTTTTGAAACGCGTAGGAATCGTTTCTTATTCAGGTGCCTCAGAATCGCAGCTCGACGACATCCTGGCGCTTGCAAAGCTCACGAAATACATCCTTGAGACTTGGGACAATTTGGAGACCGAACGACGTTCACGAGGCTATATGAATGACGGTGACCGCGAACGGCGACTATTCCCAAAGGCTTGGTCTCAAGTGAACACGCCTTGGTGGCCTAAACCAGTCGCCTAATATCTGGGGATTTTCTCGACATCGCGATTTTCATCCACTTGGCGCGTAACACATGAAGGAAGGGGTTTTCGCTGAGGTCGATATCAGGCGCATATCCACGACAAGTCCCAGTGACAGAAGAACTCGTTTAGTCACATCTCAAAATTCGCTCCTATAAGGGGAACGCCTGACCGCGCCTTGCCAACAACTTTTTAGACTTAGATTAGGTAGACATGGGGTACACATGCGAGTCGTCTCGTGCCACTTTTGTCCAACGGTCGCAAACGGTGTTTCTGTTGGGCAGAGAAGTTTTCGACAACCGTCAACAGCAGTCACATTTCACTGAGTAGCCCTTTTAAGAATCTTTGCAAGTTATGCCCCTAACTTTTCAAAGGTTGGTGCACTAATTGGTTCACTAACTTTCAGCGTGAGGTATTTCATTCACAAAAGTGCGCCCGGAGGGACTCGAACCCCCAACCGACTGGTTTGAGTGTTTGCCCGGCCTTAATTGTGCAGAGCCAATTGACCGGCAAGCCGATGAACCATTCTCGGTTGATGTGTGCGGCTCGCCTTAAGAATTCGGTCGGCAAATGAAGGATGCTCATAAGGTAGGTCTGGTTCCCGGAATGCTTGGTAACTACATCTATTCTGTGGATCCCGAGACTCAACAGTTTCTTCATGAGGGTGTGCGAGGGAATTAGGAAGATTTCGATAGTTTTCTCCTTACGCGAAGCTTTTCGTTCGAAAGGGATATTTGATGAGGATTTGGCGCGCTTCCGCGATATTTGCGGCAATGGCTTCGTTGGTTGCTGGAGGCTTGCTGGGAGTTATTGCCCCAGCCCAGGCTTTGGCTCCTTCGTATCTGTTCACGGTGCAGGCAGTGTCTGGCGGTACAGCGACTTTGACACCTGTGAAAGACGAGGACGAGCGCTTCACGCTTTCTTTGCGTGGCGTCGATCCGGTCACGAAGTTCGCCGATCGTCCCTTCCGTTCGGCCTCAGTGATGTCTCCGTCCGCATTGGTCTCGAATTGGAATTCCTGGTTTGCGTCTTCCGCTCCCAATGCCGTGCTGACCTATTCGCGCGGTGCTGGCATTGCTCCGTCTTCCATCGTGGTCACGCTTTCGCGCCCGCGCTACTCGGCATCTGGTCGTTCGCTGTCATTCACTGCAACGCGTACCTATCGTGCTGTTGATCCATTGCAAAAGGGATCGAACTGGGTGCGCCCGGTGACACCGCGCACCTTTGTATCCGCAAGCCTGTTCATTGATGATGCGGGGAGCAGTTCAACTGACGCACTCGTTGCCTCGTTGCAGCAGTCGCTGCAGCAA
>CANFTO010000116.1 GCA_947449945.1 Actinomycetota bacterium
AGGTTGATGCTGTTGCCATTGCTCATGACACGCGCATGGTTGAGTACTACATGGCGATGCGCGGCCAGGGTGGCGTTGAGCAAGTGATGGTGCGCGGTCAAGTACAACGATCACTGAATCCTGGCCTTGATGACCAAATCGATGACATGCGTTTGCTCCAAAATGCCGGCTTCTGGGAGATCGCAAATCAGGCAACAGATTTAATCTTGCATGCCCCAAGTGCAGCTAGCCGCATTGAAGAAGAAACAGGTGTCACTCCCAAGCTGCTGCCTTTCGCCAATCAGCGCGTTCCGCATACTGATCACCTCACTCAGGCAATGCGCGATGAAGCTCGTCAGCGCTTGGGCTTTAACCCAGACACGATTCATTTAGGCACCTTTGGCTTTGTTGATGTGCGAACCAAACTCACCGATGTTGTGGTTGAGGCAGCTGCTTGGTTAAGCCAGTGGGGCCACAAGGTTTCCCTGCACCTTGCTGGCTCTGCTTCAGAATCTGATGCGAAGGCTCTGGCTAAGCGTGCTGAAGAAGCAGGCATTGCTGAATTTGAAGTCACGGGCTTCCTCACCGATGATCAATTCCGCGATTACCTGCTTGCTGTTGATCTTGGTGTGCAACTTCGGGTCAGCCCTTTGCTCGGTGTGAGTGGCCCGTTGAGTGACCTTGCAGCCTTTGGCACCACGAGTGTTGCCAGCTCTGGGCTAGCCATCGATGTTGATACTCCCGATTACATCGATCGCCTTCCCGATGATGTGAGCTCATTGATGGTTGCCGAAGCAATTGAGCACCGAATCAAGAATCCGATTGCTCATGACGTGCGCGAGCAGCAGCGTCTTGCCTATGTCGATGCGAAATCACCAGCGAAATACGCTGCAGCGCTCCTTCATCTTCTTCGCGAAGCGGCAGGTGCGAAATGACCTACGTAGGCATCGACATCGAGCAGTTCATTCGCGATCCGTATGGCACGGGAATCCAACGGGTGCTCCAATACTTGGCCAAAGAATGGCCAAGTGAAGAAGTACAAGCTGATTTCGTTATTCCAAACCCGGCACGCGGCGGCGAGTACCTGCTGCTCCAGCCGGAACAGGCAGCGGCCCTCATTGGTTTGGCTTTTGAACACCGAGAACCTGATGACGATGTGCTGGGCATTGTTCATGCCTATGTTGCTGAACATGTGCAATCGCGGGATTACACAATCGTCAAGCTTGGTGATTTGGTGAGTTTGTATGACACCTGGTTACTACCTGAGGTTTCCTATCTGCCAAGCGTGCTCGAACGATTTGAAATTTTCCGGCGATGCATGCGCACGGTGATGATCGGTTACGACACCCTGCCGATGACCGAACCAGCGAACTACCGCTTTAAACCAGGGAATTCAGCATGGGTTAGCGAGTACTTCCGTCTTCTTGCAGTAGCGGATGATGTTGTGTGTATCAGTGACTATGCGCGTGATTCCATTCTTGATCGCCTTCGCCGAGACCGTGCACTACCAATCCGCGTAGCTCACCCAGGTGGTGACCATCTTGAATCCAGAAGATCACAGGCGCCAGCAAAAACTCGCTTCACCCGCCTTGGCACTCTTGAAGCTCGCAAACGCCCCGTGGAAATCCTTGAAGGTTTCAAACAAGCTGTTGATCAAGGGTTGGACGCCGAACTTCTCTACATCGGCAAGAAGTCTTCGTCTGATGAAGCAATCAACCAAGCTATTCAACAAGCAATCGATGAGAGTTACCCAGTGGTCTGGGTGCAAGGTGCGTCAGATACTGAGGTGTACAACCTCGTGAATGAAAGTTCTGTTTTTCTCTCGATCGGTATCGAGGGTTATGGCATCCCAGTGCTTGAGGCAATTCGCGTTGGTACGCCAGTGATTTTCGATGGCGTGCAACCTGCAGGTGAACTCATGGTGGGTAAGGGTGCACTGCACGTGCCTTGTGATTCATCATTGAAACTCAAAGACATGTTCATTCAGTATGGAAATGCTCAAGCGTTGGCGAATGTGAGAGCTGAACTTTCTCAAGCCTCAGTTCCAACCTGGCGAAATTTTGCGGAGCAAGTCGCTCACGCCACCCAGCACTAATTGAATAGAGCGTCGTGTAAGCGAGTGATGTTCTGATTCCAGTTGGCCTGGGTCAACACCGAATCACGTGCGCGATCAACTGAAGCTGTGGTGTCGCTGGCCAGAACTGTCATGAGTGCTGAAGCAATACTTGCTGGAGATCCGGTAGTAAAGGTGGATCCAGTGACTCCGTCTTCAACCCAGCCAAGATTGCCGGGAGTTTCTGAGGCGATCACTGGGGTTTTACAGGCCATGGCCTGCAGCAGGGTCACGGACGTTCCATCCACCTCAGATGCTGTGATGTAGCAAGCCGCCGAGCGCAGCCAAGGAGACAATTCAGGTTCCGAAATCGTGCCAATGAAGCGCACTCGGTCATCCAGGCCAAGTTCAGTGGCTCGAGCGCGCAGGTGAGGGGTTAATGAACCGGAGTGGCCAATGACCAACACTGATTCAGGTTCAAGGTCAGCCATGTGGGCAAAGCCTTCGAGGATGTCGCCCACTCGATAGAGCTCTTCGTGGGCGCGAAGTGACAGCACCACTTGGGCGGTAGGCGCTAGACCTAATGAAGAAAGATCAACCCGAGGACCTTCTGGCGTGAATGCATCCACATCAATGCCCCAAGGCAGGAAGGTGACCAGTGCTGGATTAACGCCAGCTGCAGCAGTGATCAATTTCGTTGGCTCAGAGTCAACGATGATTCCGGCGAGCGAAGTCAACCAATCCAAATTATTTTGAGCCAGGAGTTCGAAGAGATCAAAACCCCACGACAGCCCAACAACAGACAGTGTTGGTGCTTGGGCAATCACATGTTGTGTGACGGTCGTGAGCGGCCCAGCAAGTACGGGAAGTGAATCGCCAGCAATTGAAGTGACGTAACTTCCAAGTTCATTGAGCGAACATTCGCGACCGATCACCACAACTGCCGGTTTGTGGCCAAGTGTTACGAGAGCCTGCGTCCAACGTTGGTCGTGAATACCCCACGTGGCACTCACATATACGCAGTCAACAGTCATAGGAAATAAATCACGCAGTCACATCTGACCAGCGAAGTTCTTCACCGAACACGAGGTCGCGATTCAGTGTTGTTCCCAGAACCTTCGCGAACTCATGCGCAGGAATTGCTTCTACTGGTGCTGGGCGCAGCACTTCAATGTCAGCCTCAGTAATCACTGTTCCAGCAGCAATCGGCCGTGCTGCACGCACGCAACGGCGTTGCAATACAACGGTTTGTTCCTCATTTGGTTCCACGCGCTTTTGGCCGGTGCCAAGGGCCGCTTCCAACATGCGAGTGTCATCAACCATCGCCCGCCAGGTAATTGGATCAAGCGAAAAGCCATGATCTGGACCAACGCGCTTGGTGTCATCAGTGAAGTGTTTTTCGACGACGCGAGCACCAAGGGTCACGGCGCCAAGCACAGTGACGTGTCCTGGAGTGTGATCAGAAAGTCCGAGGGTGACACCAGGGTACATTGAAGCGAATTGCGAAAGCACACGCAGATTCACGTATTGAATATTTTCAATCGAACCTGTGTAGTTCGTGTTGCATTGCATCAACACGATCGGAACGTTTGCTGCGGCAAGAAGATCCATCGCGCGTTCAACATCGTCAAGCGATGCGGCGCCGGCAGCAATCAACACAGGCTTGCCAATGTCAGCGATGAACTGAAGTTCTTCAAGCCAGTTGACATCGCCCGAACCGACCTTGAAGGCCTTCATATAGGGGTTCAGGTGATTCACTGCTTCAAGGTCGTAAGGAGCTGACATGAACTCAATGCCGATGCTTTGAGCATGTGCAGCCAGCTTGGCTGTCCAATCCCAATCAACAGCGGCGTCTTCGTAGACCTCAAACACGGACTTGGTCCAAGCGGCTTGATGCGATTGCTGACCACCCAGAGAGCGGAAGCCATAGTCAGACACGATGTGAGCGGCCCGGAAGTGCTGGAACTTGGCGCAATCAGCACCGGCTTCCTTGGCCAGGGTCATGAGTGCGAGGGCGCGATCGAGGTCGCCGTCGTGGTTAGCGGCGATATCGGCAATGAAATAGGTCGGCTGGTCGGGACCAACCAAACGATCACCTAGCGCAAACGTGCTCACGAAGCCTCCGAACTCGAGTTGGCGCAATCGTACGGAAGAGTGACCAGATCGACGATTGCCTGCGGTCAATGTGGGGCAATTTCCTCTTTAGGATGCCCATGTGAGGAAACGCGCCTGGTGGCTTCTGCCCATTGCCTTCTTCATCATGTGTGCTGGCTGGGCTGTGACCTCGCCCGTGGGATCCGCTCCTGATGACGATTACCACCTGAGCTCAATCTGGTGTGGCCAGGGCGATCGGGCAAATGTCTGCGAAACTGACCCGGCCTATCCCAACACCCGCAAGGTTCCTCGCAACGTGGTCGATGCTGCGGACTGCTACCGATGGCTTGCTGATGTCACGGCTAAGTGCCAATACGCGACTCGCAATGACACCACGATGATTTGGACTGAGCGGGTCAATGACATCCAGGGGCTCTACCCACCTGGCTTCTACAAAGTGATGTCTGTGTTCGTCGGCCCGAATCTTGAGCGTTCTGTTGTTGCTATGCGTTTATTCAATTCACTGATTGCCGCGCTCTTACTTGCGGCAATCATGCGATTGGCACCCAAAGGAATTTCGAGTGCAGCCGCGGTAGCGATTCCCGCCACGTTCATCCCACTGGGAATCTTTATTACTGCATCAACAAACCCCAGTGCCTGGACGATTATGGGTATTGCTGGTTACTGGACTTTCGCTCTTGCATGGCTGCAGTGGCGTAGACATGATGACCCAGAAAATGTTGCAATTAAAGGGAAATCACGGGATCGGCGCGGAATCCTTCTCGCATTCGGCACCATTGTCTGCGCCTTCCTTGCGATGAGTAGCCGTGTAGATGCCAACACCTATGTTGTGCTCACCACCATCGTTGTGTTGACTATCAATGGTTGGAAGAAAGCACGCCAGACTCCTCGAAAGTTCTGGACACTCGTTTCAATAAGTGCGATTGCAATTATTTTGTATTTCACAGTTTCGTCAGCGACATTGCTCGGCGCTGGCGATGGTGGCGTGATTGGCGATGCAGATTCGGGTGTCGGCCTGCTACTCACCAACATCACTCAATTGCCACAACTCTTCCAGGGCATCGTGGGTGGGGCACTTGGCTGGTTTGATACAGCGATGCCTGCCAGCGTCACCTTTATTGGTGTGCTGGTGGTCGGTGCTTTGCTCTATCGCGGGCTTGCCCAAGCTGACAAGCGGCAGATTGTTGCGATGGCAATTGCGGCAAGTGCACTCGTGTTCGTCCCACTTGCCTATCTTCAGCAGCAGCGCCTCAACGTCGGTGAACTCGTGCAACCGCGCTACCTCCTACCGTTGCTCACAATCTTGGTCGCAACCGCGGGCTTGAGTTTCAAGCCAACTCAAAAGCTCTCTCTACCTAAAGCCCCGGCGATCACTCTTGGGGTGTTGCTTTCGATCAGTGCGATGGTGGCGTATTGGGCAAATATCCAGCGTTA
>CANFTO010000117.1 GCA_947449945.1 Actinomycetota bacterium
CAGCGATGTTCCTGTTACACAAAGCAGCGCACGGATTGGTTTAGTCGTACTTCTGGCTGCAGCATTCGCACTGCGATTCGTTCCAAAGCTCAAGAAGTTTGCGGCAATTCCAAAGCCGAATGCCACCGATGTTGCAATTGCTGCTCTATTTGCTGTGATCGTGGTGTGGATGATCAGCGCCTATCGCGGCGCAGGGCCCTACGGCACCGTGAGCGGATTGTTCTTCACTGGATGGGATAACCAAGGTCATTTCGTTCCGTTTGCCAACACCTACGAAGTGGGTAAGACCGCATGGCCAACCCTTGATGGATCTGTGGGCTGGAATCAGTGGTACCCAAGCCTGCACACCACACTCTTTGCGTTGATCACTGATGCCAGTCATGCTGCTCGCCTTGACCGCATTCAATTGCTTGGGCCGTATGTGCAAAACATGGCCATCAGTTTTGCTTTGAGCCTTGGCGCATTAGCTTGGATCGCAAGTGATCTGACCAAGCGCATCGCAAAAGCCATTCGCCCAGAAGATACTGAAACAAACCACAAGTCCAAGTACGGCACGTTGGCCAAGGTTGCACCGTTTGCTGCGATCGCTGCCTTCGCACTCTTTGCCCTTGTGGGCACTCCGGCCGAACTCTTCAATGCTGGCTTCACCAACTTCGTGATGGCCGCGACCATCGTTGCTGTGGTTGCTTATCTCGGTAGCCGAAGCTTGAAAAGCGCAACACGCATTGGCTGGTTGCTAGTGCCGCTCGGTTCACTTGCGGTTATTGGTCTGTGGACCCCGCTCGTGCTGGGTATTGCACCGGCAGGTGTTGTCGTGCTGATTGCCTTAAGTAAGAAGAAGCGCTGGCTTGGCATCGTGTGGGCAATTGCCACGGTTGCACTGGTTGGCGGCACGACGTACCTTCAAACCAAAGCCATTGTGAATGTGTCGGGCAAGGATGCTGGCGGCTTCACCCAAGATCTTGGTGCTGTGAACTCGGGAATGATTGAGTTCAACACCCTTGCGGCCTTGATCGCACCAATCGTTGCCATCCTCGTCGCGATCTACTTGATGAAGCGCAAGCACGTGACTACCGCCATTGCCTCAGCGGGATCAACGATTGCGGTGCTGCCGTTCTTGCTCATTGCAATCATTGGCGCAGTTGCTGCAGGTAAAGGTTGGCTTGAGAGCTACTACGTTCTCAAAACCCTCTACGCGATTCTTCTCTTCGCCGCTCCGCTCTATGCAGCGATCGTCGCCATTGGTGCGACAGCGCTCACCTTGAAGTTTGCAAAGAGCACAACAAGCAGAGCAGCAGCAGGCGCAGTGATTGCAGTGGTACTCGCAGGTGCATTCATCATCAGCAGCGGTAACCCTGGATTGCAAGCCTCACACAAGCGCACGGAAAGTGTGCAGAACTCACTGGTGGGCGAAGCCATTGTGAATTCAGCAGAAGCCGCAAAGCCATACCCAGAAAAGATGCCGTTAATGTGGGATGGCGCTGGCACGTTGCCGAACCTGTGGTTGGCCAGCTTGAGCGGCGTGATGAGTAAAGAACAACAGACCTTCTACTTAAGCCTGCCGCCATTCCCATATGAAGCAGCAGCGCAGCAGTATGTATTTGATTTCTTGGCTACCCATCCAAACCAACATCTTGCATTGATGTGGTTTCGCGACATCAGTGGCCAACAATTACAGAAGTTACAAAGTCAGTTACCGAACCAAGTCACGCTGGTGAAGGTGCCAATGCGCTCATCATTGCTGTGCCAGGAGTGCCACCTGTAATGATCAAAAAGAACAGCCGCAAGAAGAAGTTCTCCAGCGGCGCCGTCAGCGCAGTTGCCATCACTACGGCTGCTGCGTTAGTGCTGACCCTTGCTCCTGCGGATGCGTCACCAACAAAGGTCCTTCCAGCTCCGGGGTTACCAACACCGCAGATGGTGACGAAATACGTGATTCGCAAGAACATCGTGTCGGTTCCAGCCGCAGGTAATTTGGCCACTGGCGCATTTGTTGTGGGATCAAGTCCGAATATGCGTGCTGCATCAATTCATTCAACTGCAGCAACATCAAGTGGCACGCCGCTCATGGCTGACTGGAATGGTGATGGCATCGCAACTCCTGGTCGATACGACACGGGAGTTTGGTACGCAACAGACACGGTGATCGGTAAAACTCCAGCGTGGAAGGCCATTTCAAATTTTGCCGGACAGCCAGGCGATATTCCTCTGGTCGGCAACCTGACGAAAGACCGCATTCCTGATGTCGGCTTCTTCCGCGATGGCACCTGGCTATGGCAACTCAATGGCGACAAAGCACAAACAGTGCAGTTCGGTACGCAAGGCGATAAGCCAGTGGTGGGCGACTGGAACGGTGATGGCATCGATGATCTTGGCGTTGTGCATCCCGATGGTGTCTGGAGCCTGAAGGTTCCCGATGTCACCAAGAAGAAAGACATCGCGCTTGATCCAGATGCAACCTTGGAGATTCATAAAGACGAGAATTACGCGTTAGTGAATTTTACATTCGGACTTCCAACCGATGTTCCGGTGGCCGGCGACTGGAACGCCGATGGAAAAGACTCACCAGCAGTCGTGCGCAACAACACCACTTGGATCTTTAGTAAGTCGTTGAAGAAACTCACGAAAACAACCAACGTTGAATTCCCTGTCGCAAGTGGTTTCACGCCATTGGTTGGAACCCGCGCCACCGGTATTGAAAGTTGCCCAACTGCGACCCCTGCTTCGGAAAAGCGCGCACTTGCCTTGGCCTCCAAGGTGGTTCCGCCAGCCAAACTCAAGGGCAACATCAAGGCCCAAGGAATGCCAGAGATTTTGGCAACGGTGCAAGACGGTTTGCGCTACACCATCACGAACGACCTCACCTCACGTTTGAAAACCCAAGTTGGATATCCCTATTACGACGTCCTGAGTGTTCACAAAACTATTGAAGAATCAGTTCGCCGATCTGCCAACGTTGCCCTTGCTGGCGCGATCATGTTGAGCACCACGAACTGGAAGAAGCAACAGAACATCACGCGGGCCCAACTGATGGCCTATACGAAATGGCAGATTCGATCGATTGCTTGTCAGCACGATGCGGTAACGCCTGGTGGTTGGGGAACCACGTGGCAGTCAGCGCTCTGGGCGACCACCACCGCGCAAGCCGCATGGATGATTTGGCCAAGTTTGAGCAAGCAAGAAAAGGCCTATGTCGCTGCGATGATTGATCACGAAGCGGACGCAGTTGCTGCGCGTGGCCCGCACTACTACAAAAACCGTGATGGCGTTGAATACTCAAAGGGTAATTCAAAGTCCGATGAAGTGTCGTGGGACTTAACTTCACTTGCTCTTGCTCAAGCGATGATGCCAAGTTTGAAAAAAACTGAGACCTGGAAAACAGCTCTCGTTGGTTTCTCCATCGCGGCATTCGCGCGCCCGAGCGACTTGAAAAACAACGATGTGGTCAACGGCGTCAATATCTCCAAAGAACTTCCAGGCACCAATGCCAATGAAGATGGCACCATCACCAACCACAACATCATTAACCCGGACTACCAACAAAATGTGCAGAACCTTTGGTGGGCGGCAAGTATGTTGCGCGTTGCAAAGCAGCCAGTGCCTGAAGCAGTGTTCTTAAACGCTGACATCATCTACCGCTCATTAGCAGTCGTTGATTTCCCAGCACCTCCATATGCAGCACCGGGCGGAATCGTCTACAAACCAGGTGGTCAGATCTATTACCCGCAAGGAGTGTCTTGGGGCACGCGTCGCCCAGCAACCTTCACTGGTGTGGATTCATTTGCGGCGATTTATTCAGCCCCGGACACGCATGCGGCGCAATACCTCGCTGATCATGCGCGCGATACGCGTGGCATGCAATTGCGTTATGACTCAGGAAAGATTTATGCGACCGGAAACGCTGAGGATTCCTACGCCTTAGGCAAAGAGGAATATGCGTTGCAACAAACGGCACTTGCTTGGTGGGCAGGAGCCGTACCAAGTGGGCCGAGCATGAAACTGGATAAGAGCAAGGTCAGTGGAGTGAATCTCAATCCGACTGGGGCAGTTGCCTAAATTCTTTCAAGGCATATCAATCGTGATATGACCTTTACTTCAGAGTTGCGATGAATTCCTTGCACTCTTCATAGCTAGGCAAGAGACCAAGCTCTGCGGCCTGCGCCAAGGTAGGTGCCGCAGCATCCTTTGGTGAGAGCAATGCAGCTGTCCCTTCAGGGAACGGCAAGCCAAGGGCTGGATCAAGCGGATGAATGCCATGTTCACGGCCAGGCGCATAAGGCTCGGAGCACAGGTAACCAACGGTCACAGAATCAGAGAGTGCGCAGAAGGCATGACCAAGACCCTCAGAGATATAAAGACCGATGCGGTTTTCATCATTGAGCTCAATGGCATCCCACTCACCAAAGGTTGGTGAGCCCACGCGGATATCGACCACGATGTCCAAGATGCGGCCGCTGAAGCACTGCACATATTTGGCCTGACCGGGTGGAACTTGCGCAAAGTGCACGCCGCGCACAGTTCCGAGCTTAGAAACCGAAATATTCATCTGCTCCAGTGCAAGCGAATGGCCAGAAGCAGTGCGAAGCATGTCGGCCTTGAAGGCTTCAAGAAAGACTCCGCGATCATCGGGGCGCTGAAGCGGGGTGAACGACCACACGCCTTCGATTGCTAACTCATTGACCTGCACCCGTGAAGGTTATCGCCAGTGCGATCAGGAACCGTGGCTGCCACGAAGAGCCAAGTACGCTGATCCAATGCGAATCGCCATCCTGGGCACCCGAGGTGTCCCAGCCACCTATGGCGGATTCGAAACGGCCGTGGAAGAAATCGGCAAGCGCCTAGTAAGCCGCGGATATGAAGTGACGGTGTATTGCCGCAACCCTGGGCAAAAACAGACCGAATACCTCGGCATGCACCTAGTGAACCTTCCGGCGATTAAGCATCGCTTCACTGAAACATTGAGCCACACCACCTTCAGCACAGCCCATGCAATCATCAAAGATCGCCCGGATGTGGTGCTGCTCCTCAATGCTGGCAACGCCCCACTGCTTCGTCCGCTCAAACTCGCGAAAATTCCTACCGCTATTCACCTTGATGGTTTGGAATCCAAGCGCGAGAAATGGCGCGGCGCGGGAGCGAAGTACTACAAGTGGGCCGAAGACGCTTCAGTAAAGCAAGGCCAGGAAGTGATCGCTGACGCGCAAGCCATCGCCGACCATGTAAAGGCGGGCTACGGACGCGAGTGCGTAGTGATTGCCTATGGCGCTCCTGTGATTCACCCAGAAAGCACTCGCTTGCAAGA
>CANFTO010000118.1 GCA_947449945.1 Actinomycetota bacterium
GTAACTGAAGTTCGGTCCTGCGGTCTTCACAATGGTGTAGTCATCTCCGCTGCGAAGGCGAATGGTGACTGAACCAGTGACGGCTGAAGCAACCCAACGCTGTAGTGATTCACGCAGCATCATGGCTTGTGGATCCAGCCAGCGGCCTTCATACAGCAGGCGACCAAGGCGACGACCTTCAGCGTGATAGTTCGCAACGGTGTCTTCGTTATGAATTGCGCTGAGCAAACGCTCGTATGCAATAAACAGCAGCGCCATGCCTGGTGCTTCGTAAATTCCGCGGCTCTTGGCCTCAATGATGCGGTTTTCGATTTGGTCAGCCATACCTAAACCGTGGCGACCACCGATGGCATTGGCTTCGAGAACGAGAGCAACAGCATCACTAAAGCTCTGACCATTAATCGCAACTGGGCGACCTTGCGCAAACGTGATCGTGATGTCTTCTTGCGCAATAGCTACGTCTTGATCCCAAAAGCGCACACCCATGATTGGCTCAACGATTTCCATAGACACGTCAAGGTGTTCAAGATCCTTGGCTTCATGTGTTGCGCCCCAGATATTTGCATCTGTTGAGTACGCCTTTTCCACACTTGCGCGGTATTCAAGGTTGCGTGAGTTCATCCACTCAGACATTTCCTTGCGGCCGCCGAGTTCGTTCACAAAATCTTCGTCAAGCCAAGGCTTGTAGATACGCAGTGATGGGTTGGCCAGCAAGCCGTAGCGGTAGAACCGCTCGATGTCGTTGCCCTTGTATGTGGAGCCGTCGCCCCAGATTGAAACATTGTCGTCTTGCATTGCGCGCACGAGCAGTGTGCCGGTGACAGCGCGGCCAAGGGGAGTGGTGTTGAAGTATTGACGACCACCGGAGCGGATGTGGAAGGCGCCGCAAGCAAGAGCAGCCAAACCTTCTTCGACTAAGGCAGTGCGGCAATCAACTAAGCGAGCGCCTTCAGCGCCGTAGGCCATGGCTCGGCCCGGCACGGTCTCGATCTCTGGTTCATCTGGCTGGCCAAGGTCTGCGGTATAGGTGAATGGAATTGCGCCCTTTTCGCGCATCCAAGCGACCGCAATTGAGGTGTCGAGGCCGCCTGAGAAGGCAATACCGACACGTTCTCCGACAGGAAGCGAGGTGAGGACCTTGGACATGGGGACAAACTTAGTGGGAGGACCGAGCAAGGAGTGTCTATGCCGCGGTTACGCCAGCAAAAGCTCAATGTCATATGCGCTCATATGAGAATCGCGGCTGATCAGCGTGAAACCTTCACTTTGACACTGGGCAATCAGCATTCGATCAAATGGGTCGCGATGGTAATTCGGTAGTGCCGCGACGTGGCTGGCGTGGCTCCATCGGATGGGCAAGATGTCGAAGCCATTGGTAAAAATGTCGTCAGTGAGATCGCCGTCGATGGTGAGTTTTCCTCGTGAGCTCTTTATTGCAATTTCCCAACCGCTTACGACGGATACCAAAACCTCGTTTTCTGGATCGATGATTGCTGCGGTTGCCTCGGCAGACAGTTGCTCACCGCCCAGCCACCAGAGCAGGGCATGGGTATCGAGCACGTAGGTGGTCATGAGTTGAGAAATTCGTCTGCTATTTCGACGTCAATGTCATCGAAGTCAGGTGCCATCCAAATTTTTCCTGACATAGAACCAGGCTTTCGAGGAGCTCGCCTTTCAGGTTCGTAGGGGATAAGTCGCGCAACAGGGCGGCCTGCGCGAGCAATGACGACTGAGGCTCCAGCTTCGACCTCGTTTAAGAGTGCTGAAAGCCGAGACTTTGCTTCATAGACGTTTACGAGCGTTGCCATACATTCATTGTGATGGCTTGACCAAGGTTGGTCAAGTCATTTCTCTGCCCCGTGTGCATAGACTTCCCACGTGGCCAATAACCAAGAAATGCGCGTCTCGCCCGAGGTCAAAGCCAAGGCGCAACGCCTGATCAAGCCACTGGGTATCGCGATCTTGGTGATCTGGTTGGCCTCGATTGGTATTTGGTACGCAGTAGGCGCTGACTCCAATAACTTTTGGCCCATCTGGCTGATGTGGATCCTTGGCGGCGTGCTCATGCTGGCTGCTTGGGCCGCATATTCGCCGGCTAAAGGGGAAGTTCCCAAGGGTAAGTAGCTCCTTGGTGGAGAAACCGGCGTGTCGCTTCCATTCGAACAGGTGTTCGATGTAGTTTCACTCCCGTCAGGTCAACGGGTTTCGATCCACAGCAGCGCAGCTGCCCAAGCGAGATCCAGTCGAACTGTCAGAGGGTCGCCCTAGGTTCAACCGAACCGACGAACACCAGACAAGGGAGTAAGACATGGCCGCGAACGACCGTGAGAAGTCACTCGAAACTGCACTCGCACAAATTGAACGTCAATTTGGCAAGGGCTCGCTTATGCGCCTCGGCGACGAAGGCCGCGAACCGATCGATGTGATTCCTTCAGGCTCCATCGCCCTTGACTTGGCCCTGGGCATTGGCGGCTACCCACGCGGCCGCATCATCGAGATCTACGGCCCAGAATCTTCAGGTAAGACAACACTGGCTCTGCACGCCATCGCCAACGTTCAGGCAGCTGGTGGCATCGCAGCCATCATCGACGCTGAGCACGCCCTTGATCCTGAGTACGCAAAGAGCTTGGGCATTGATCTTGATGCGCTTTACGTCTCACAGCCAGACACCGGCGAGCAGGGCTTGGAAATCGCTGACACCTTGGTGCGTTCCGGTGCTATCGACCTCATCGTCATCGACTCCGTTGCTGCCCTTGTACCTCGTGCTGAAATTGAAGGCGAAATGGGTGATAGCCATGTTGGTCTGCAGGCTCGTTTGATGAGCCAGGCCCTTCGCAAGATGGCTGGTGCACTCAGTAACACCAACACCACCATGATCTTCATCAACCAGTTGCGCGAAAAGATCGGCGTGATGTTCGGTTCGCCAGAAGTCACCACCGGTGGCAAGGCGTTGAAGTTCTACGCCTCAGTGCGCTTGGACATCCGTCGTATTGAAACCTTGAAGGGCGGTACCGAAGCTGTCGGTAACCGCACCCGCGTCAAGGTCGTAAAGAACAAGGTCGCGCCACCATTCAAGCAAGCAGAGTTCGACATTCTTTATGGTGTTGGCATCTCGCGTGAAGGCTCGCTCATCGACATGGGTGTGGAAAAGGGCATCGTGAAGAAGTCCGGCGCTTGGTACACCTATGAAGGTGATCAGCTTGGTCAAGGCAAGGAAAATGCTCGCACCTTCCTGCTTGATAACGCGGACCTCTGCAATGAAATCGAACGTCGCTTGAAGGCTGAGCTAGGCATTGGCGTGAATATTGATGCACCAATCGAAGTTGAGCTCGTAGAGCCAAAGCCAATCGACGCATAAGCGTTCATGGCCCGCAAGTTCCCCTCATCAGCGAGCGAACCCACACCGGGTTCGCTCGCTGATGTTCAATCTGAGGCTGATCCGTATTCAGTAGCGCGCACAATCGTCTTGCGTCGCTTGAATGCGATGGCGCGCACGCGCAAAGATCTGTACGACGATCTAATTGCGCGCGAAATCCCAGAGGAAGCCGCAAACGCCGTCCTTGATCGATTCACTGAGCTGGGTTTGATTAACGACGCGCAATACGCAGAAATGTTTGTGGCGTCCCGTCAGCGTTCCCGTGGCACGGCAAAACCCGTGTTGCGTCAAGAGTTACGCCGCAAAGGCGTACCCGACGATGAAATCGTCGCAGCGCTTGAAGACATCACGAGTGAAGATGAATATGAGCGCGCGCGAGTGCTTGTAGAAAAGAAGTTACCGAGCTTGGCCCGCTACGACTCAGCAACCCAGCAACGTCGAGTGATGAACCTGCTGATGCGCCGGGGTTACAGCGGGGCAGTGGCTTCAAGTGTCGTGCGCGAAGTGATCGCTGAACTTCCAATAGAAGAATCGATGTAACCGCGCATATCAAGACATAGATAAGCCCCCAACCGGATCGCGGCTGGGGGCTTATCTCTTTGCAATTACACCGTTGGCTGTGGGATGTAACGCAGGTAGTCCTTAACAACCTCGACCTGGTCGCCGTACTTGGCGATTGCGTCAGCAGTTGACACTGTTGGTGGCACGATCACTCGATCGCCCGGTACCCAGTTCACTGGGGTAGCAACAGGAGCCTTATCGGTGAGTTGAAGTGCATCAACCACGCGAAGGATCTCGTTGAAGTTACGGCCGACGCTCTTTGGGTAAGTGAGGGTCAAGCGCACCTTGTTGCTTGGATCGATGATGAAGACTGAACGCACTGTTGAGGTGTCGCCTTCGCCTGGGTGGATCATGTCGTAAGCGATCGAAACTTCCTTGTTTGGATCAGCAATGATTGGGAAGTTCAGTGGGTGACCGGTGACTTCACCGATGTCGCCAGCCCAGCCGCGGTGATCTTCGATTGGGTCAACCGAGATTGCGATGGCCTTGACGCCACGAGCGTCGAACTCACCCTTGAGTGCTGAGGTTGCGCCAAGTTCAGTGGTGCACACCGGGGTGTAGTCAGCTGGGTGGCTGAACAAGATTGCCCAGCTGTCGTTCTTCCAGTCGTGGAATGTAACGGTGCCGTCAGTGGTCTCGGCGGTGAAGTTAGGAGCGATATCTCCGAGGCGAAGTGACATGGTGTTTCCCTTTCGAATAATTGACTTTGAGGTTGTGGTGCGTTGGAACGGGGGTGGAACAACCCGAACCACATTCAGCTACGACAGTGCATTCCTCCACATCGTTTCTGGCATTAGCACCCGAGGTTCCGGGTTGCTGCGACTTCATTGAGCCAGATCTCTCAGTCGCTCTGGATGTAGACAGAAACGTATTGCCTATCGATCTGATCGACAAATCATGAATGCGTAACTGCGAATATTTTGCAAAAAGGGTCCTGACTGAGACCAGTCACACCTGTTCGGGTGAAATAGGAGTCGCCTTTGAGGGTTTAGGGTGGGCTTACTTCACTTCTTTAAAGGGGATCCCTGTGCCTGGTTTGTCCAAGTGGGCCGTTCGTCGCCCAGTTGTAGCGCTCATTGCTTGGTTCGTCGCACTTATTGCGGTCATTGGACTTGGCGTGGGTATCGGCGGCAATCTGAACGATTCGTTCTCATTGCCCGACACGGAATCCACCACAGCACAGGAACTCTTGGTCAAGGGCGCAGGCGGCAGTAGCGGCTCGTTCAGTGCTGGAGCCAAGGTCGTATGGTCACCAAAGAGTGGTGTTGCAAGTGATCCAGCAACGCTTGCCGTTGTTCAACCATTGCTGACTGAACTGTCCAA
>CANFTO010000119.1 GCA_947449945.1 Actinomycetota bacterium
AGCATGAATAGCTGAAGCGAAGAAGAAGGCCAGTACCGAAATGAGGGTGAGCGCTTGACGTGCGGTGCCATCAACCAGAACCCACAGGATCTGCGCCAAGATGCCAAGGCCAAGCAGAATCCAGGGAACCTTTGGAACCCAAGGAGGCAGGTTACTGCCGCGATCGGCATGACCTCCCATATAGACCCGGACGCTCATACCGTGAGTCTAGAGCGGGTCTAGCCAGGGGGAATCGTGGCTAAATACTGTCGCAGGCCTTGGTGACATCACTCCATTGATCCCACTCTGCAAGCCGCTTGTCGTATGCAGTGTTGGCAAGCGTGATGGCGAAGCTAGAAAGCAGTAGACGCAAGGGTGGATGTTCAGCGTCAACCACAGCAAAGAGTGCTGCGTTGGTTGCTTCTGCTGGCGGAGTTTGGCGTGCGGCGGCAGCACGGGCTGCTCGCTTGTCTTCATACTGCGGGAGCGCAGTCGAGTGCACTGACGAGGTGTTACCCCATTCAGTGGCAAAGCCGGCCGGCTCAATGATCGTGACCTTGATCCCAAAGCCGGAAACCTCTTGTGAGAGTGCTTCGCTCATTGCTTCAAGAGCCCACTTGGAGGCGTTGTAGGCACCAAGCATGGGGAATGCGCAGACACCGCCAACACTTGAAATCTGAATGATGTGACCAGAACCTTGATGACGCATGATCGGAATTGCTGCTTGACTGATCCAAAGAGCACCAAAGAAGTTCGTCTCCATTTGGTTGCGAATATCGGCTTCGGAGAGTTCTTCGGTAAAACCGAAATGACCGTAACCCGCGTTATTGACGACCACATCAAGTTGCTCGAAGTATTCGTGCGCTTGTTGTACGGCGGCGAAATCATCATCGCGATTAGTGACGTCAAGTTGCAGAGGCAAGAAAGCATCGCCGTAGGTAGCAACTAAATCGGCGAGCATCGAGATATCGCGAGCAGTGCCGGCAACGCGATCGCCGCGTTCAAGGGCAGCAATTGCCCAGGAGCGACCAAAGCCGCGGGATGCGCCGGTGATGAACCAAACCTTGCTCATGAGTGCTCCTTGGGTGGGGTAGCCGGACCCTAGCCCAGGGGGAGCGAAGGTAGGTGAGAAGTGCGGGATTGACGGTTGTCAGCCCCTCGGGCTAACGTGCTCCTTGTTCGAACGTATGTTCGAATCTCTGAGGGCTTCGGATTCGCGGCCAAGGCTCTCAGGGAGCGTTCTTATCTCGCCGGGCTCGATTCGACCCCGAGCTCGGCGAGATAAGGGGCCGGGTCGATGGGTCGAGCGTTTTTCAGTCGAACCACACCCACAAGGAGTCCCCATGTCAACCCTGATTGCAACCCCGACATCTGTCACTGCGCTGTATGCCTTGCCTTCGGCAACCCAAGAGTTAATCGCGGCAGCTCGTCGTAGCCTCACTGAAGCAGTGATCGCCAGTTCCGCGGCTGATCGCTATGCAGCGGCGCATCTTGCTGCGTTACGTGCAGCTGCAGCGGTGCTCGCAGCTCGCGGTCGTGTGCAACGCAAATCGCGCAGTCGTGTGCGCAGTGTGTGGCAAGTACTGCCAGAAGTTGCAGGAGAGTTCACTGAATGGTCTGACTTCTTTGCCGCTGGTGCGCGCAAACGTTCACTTGCGCAAGCCGGTGTGCCATGTGTCAGTGCTCGTGAGGCTGATGATCTTGTGCGTGATGCAGAGATGTTTGTGGAGCGAGTCACCACTGCTCTGGGTGTTACGCAGCAGCCATTGCCATCTGGGCACTAGTTCTTTATGGAATTGTCCTGGCCACATCTTCGGGTGGCCTCGAGTTACTCGCTGCAATATGGCACCGCAACACCGCAGCGCATTATTGAACGCGCTGCAGCTGATGGGCATCGTGTTATTGCGTTGACTGATCGCGATGGTGTCTATGGCGCAGTGCAGTGGGTGCAGGCAGCTCAACAAGCAGGGCTTGCACCTGTTGTTGGTGTTGATCTTGCTGTTGTTCCGGTGCATGTACCTGTGATTGATGCACGCGCTCGGCGCACTCCTGCACACGGTGGTGCGTGGGTTGCGCAAGGCGATGCCCGTGTGGTGTTTTTGGCGCGTGGTCGGGCGGGATGGGCGTCGCTATCGCGATTAATTTCCGCAGCGCATGCAAATGCGGATCGTTATGGCTTACCAATATTGGAAGCTTCAGATCTCTTAGCTCATCGGCACAGTCTTGTTGCGCTCCTTGGTCCAGATTCTGAATTGGGCTCAGCGTTACTCGCAGGTCAATTGCGCGCATCGCGCGAAGTGCTTGATCATTGGCGCTCGATCTATGGCCCAAGTATTGCTGTTGCGATTGGTAGTCATCGCAGGGCTCGCAATGCTGCGTGGTCCACCAGTCATGCAGCGAAAATGTGGCGTTGGGCTACCGAGCAGCAGGTGCGCACGGTGTTTACCAGTGGTGCTCGATATTTGCACGCTGCTGATGCGGCAACGGCTGATGTCTTAGATGCGGCTCGTCAACTCATTGCGATGAGTTCAACGCGGATGCTGCGCAATAACGGCCAAGCAACCTTGGATTCACCCAGTGATCTTGATGCACGCGTTGAAGAGATTGCTCAGGCTGCTGGTTGTGGTCGAGCTTCCTTACATCGCGATACCTGGACGCTCATTGAAAGTTGTGTCCTGGATCCGCAGGCAGATCTAGGGATTGGCTCGGCCTTTGTTCCTGAACTTGATGTGCTCACTGGTGCACGCACCTTGGATTCCAGTGATGAAGTTGAGCAAGCCCATGCCTTACTCGCGCAGCGATGCCGTGCTGCGATCACGCAGCGGTACTCATCTGCATCGGATCAGCACACCGCTGCCATGCGCCTTGAAGAAGAGTTACGCACGATTGGTGCTTTGGGTTTTGCTGGGTTCTTCCTGACTGTTGCTGAAGTGGTTGATCTTGTCGTCAGTAAGAACGTACGTGTTGCGGCCCGTGGTTCTGGTGCTGGAAGTTTGATCAACTATCTGCTTGGCATCAGCGGGGTTGATCCGCTGGCTCATGGCTTAGTAATGGAGCGGTTTCTTTCCACTCTGCGCAAAGAGTTACCCGATATCGATATCGATGTTGAGGCCGCACGTCGCTTAGAGATCTATGACTGGATCTTTGAACGCTTCGGCGACAAGCGGGTGGCGTGCGTATCAATGATGGAGACCTATCGAGTTCGTCATGCAATTCGAGATACGGGCGCGGCCTTCGGGTTACCTGCCGATGAGATCGATGCCTTTGCCAAAGCCTTTCCGCATATCCGTGCCCGCAATGTCCGATCAGCCCTTGAAGATCTTCCTGAACTCAAGCGCAGTCGCTTTGGGGTCATGGCAGCTGACGGAAAACTTGATGAGTTCCTTGCACGAGTCGAAGCTCTCGACGGATTACCGCGACATGTAGCGATGCATCCATGCGGAGTCTTGCTCTCTGATGTGTCATTACTTGATCGCACGCCAGTGCAACCAAGCAACGCGGGTTATCCCATGAGTCAGTTTGATAAAGACGATGTTGAACATATGGGCTTACTCAAGCTCGATGTGTTGGGGGTGCGCATGCAATCCTCAATAGCTCACGCAGTTGCTGAGGTTGCTCGTGTTGATGGTGAAGTCGTAGCACTCGAATGCGTGCCATTGGATGATCGGGCAACCTATGAACTCATTGCCTCGACGCGCACGTTGGGGTGTTTTCAAATTGAGTCGCCGGGGCAACGTGAACTCATTGGAAAGTTTGGTCCGGATTGCTTTAACGATCTGATCATTGATATTTCCTTGTTTCGACCTGGCCCAGTGAAGTCCGACATGATCAATCCATTCTTACGTGCTCGGCAGGGATGGAGCACTCCGCAGTTTGTGCATGAAGATTTGCGACCAATATTGGAAGAAACCCAAGGCGTGGTGGTATTCCATGAACAAGTGATGCGCATTGTTGCCACGATGACGGGCTGTTCACTCGCTGAAGCCGATGAAACCCGCCGGTCAATGAACACCCAAGTTGGTATTGATGAAGTGCGCGTCTGGTTTTATCCCACGGCTTTGCGTCGGGGATATTCGCTGGCAGTTGTTGAGCAAGTTTGGGATGTCTTGCGTTCCTTTGCATCCTTTGGATTTTGTAAAGCGCATGCCGCTGCCTTTGCGTTACCGACCTATCAATCAGCGTGGTTGAAGACCCATCATCCGGCTGCTTTTTATGCCGGCATCCTTACGCATGATCCAGGGATGTATCCCAAGCGATTGATTCTTGATGATGCTCGGCAATTCGGGGTTGAGATTTTAGGTATTGACCTGAATGCATCGCGTGCTGAATATGTCGTGGAAGCCACAGCAGCGGGATCAGGCGTGCGAGTCCCCTTTGTTGAGGTGAAGGGGATCAATGAAGGCGAGGTTGAGCGCCTTGTTGCTGGTCAGCCTTATCAATCCTTAAGTGATCTTTGGAATCGCGCTGGTATCTCGCGCCCAATAGCAGAGCACTTGGTGCTCACTGGTGCGTGCGATCAGTTATATGGCATTGATCGCAATCGACCAGTGCGCGCACGAGGGCAACTCACCAGGCGTGATCTCTTATTGCAGCTTGCTGATCTGGAACGCCGGCCTCGCGGTGATGGGCCCGGGCAGATGCTTCTTGATCTTGGCGATGATCCCGCGGCAACTCCGGCTTCTGGGTTACCTGAAATGACGATGACGGAAACCGTGCGCGCTGAGCTTGATCTCCTTGGTCTTGATGTCAGTAGACATGTCATTGAGTTCTTCAATCCGATGCTGAATCAGTTGGGGATTACCCGAGCGCAGGATTTACTGAAGTGTCGATCCGAGCAAGAGATCTATATCGCTGGTGTGAAGGTTGCTACCCAAACTCCACCGATTCGCACAGGTAAGCGCGTCATCTTCTTAACCCTTGATGATGCAACCGGTCCGCTCGATGCCACCTTCTTTGAAGATTCCCAAGTGCCCTATGCCAGCACCGTCTTTTCTTCGTGGTTGTTGCTGGTGCGCGGTCATGTGCGTCGCACTGGTGCGCGTGGGGTGTCCATCCGGGCAACGGGAGCGTGGGAGTTGGGTGCGATCCATGAGCAGTGGCGTGACATTGGCACCCAAGCAATGCGTGAGGTACTGCA
>CANFTO010000120.1 GCA_947449945.1 Actinomycetota bacterium
CGCAAACTGTGCCGCGAGGCCGGGGCGGGCTTATATGTCTCTGAGATGGTCACGTCACGGGCGCTCGTTGAAGGAAATGCTGAGACCATCGACATGGTCACCTTCACTGAAGATGAAAAGCCGCGATCAGTGCAGCTCTATGGAGTTGACCCCAAAGTGATGGCAGCGGCCGTGCGCATCTTGATCGAAGAAGATCGTGCCGATCACATTGATATGAACTTTGGTTGCCCGGTTCCTAAGGTCACCCGAAAGGGTGGCGGCAGTGCGTTGCCATGGAAGCGAGATCTGTTCCGATCAATTGTGAAAGCTGCAGTGGAAGCCGCAGATGGAAAAGTTCCGGTCACGGTAAAAATGCGTAAAGGCATTGACGATGATCACCTCACCTATTTAGAAGCAGGGCAGGCCGCTGCGCAAGAAGGTGCAACGTGGGTTGCGCTGCATGCACGCACTGCAGAGCAGATGTATGCAGGTAAGGCCGACTGGGAAGCCATCGCTCGATTGAAAGATCACCTGGCGCCGTTCAATACGCCGGTACTTGGCAATGGAGATATCTGGACAGCGCAAGATGCATTGAGCATGATGGAAAAGACTGGGGCCGATGGAGTGGTTGTTGGTCGCGGTTGTTTGGGTCGGCCTTGGCTCTTTGGGCAACTGGCTGCGGCGTTTACCGGTGAACCGATTCCGAGTGATCCAAACTTTGCGGAAGTGCTGACCTTGTTAAAGCGTCACGCGACCTTGTTATGTCAAGACTATGGCCAATACAAAGGCATTCGCGATATTCGTAAGCACATGGCTTGGTATCTCAAAGGCTTCAGTGTGAAGCAAGGCATTCGACTGGCAATGGGCAATGTCGAAGACCTTGATCAACTTGATGAATTGATTGCACAAATAGATGCGGATCAAACCTTCAATGTAGAAGTAGGAGCCGGTCCGCGTGGGCGCACGTCAGGTGGACGTCGTCCATCGTTACCCGATGGTTGGCTCAACACCCAAGACCTTGACGAGAAAGCGTTGTCGCTGCTTCGTCACGCAGAACTTTCGGTCAGCGGCGGTTAATTTGACGCAGCGTGGATCAACTGCGGTTGGGTCCAGCGAGTAAGTAAGTAATATCGCAACAGCGCAGCGGTTTCGCGGCCTACGTAGTCACTGGTCATGGCTGTTCCTGGACCTGACTTTGCTGGCGAAACGTGTGCATCGATGCCGAAACCATTGGCAATTGCTGATGCGCGTGCAGCATTGGGTGGATCAGTCACGATTGTTGCTGAATCCCAATGCAAGTCACTCATCACTGCGCCGATCATTTGTAGCGAACCAAGAGTGTCAACGCCCGTTGTGAAACTCACGATGTCGCGGTTCGACACTCCCTTTGCAATCAGCATGCGTCGTTCAATTGCCGTGACTTGATCACGACCCGTCAACATGATCACGGGTGCCACCTTGGTTGCATAGAGTTCGGCGGCATGATCGATTCTGGATTGCAACACATCGCCATCGTCACCCCAGAAGCGACTGGGGTCCATCAACACGATGGCTTGGGTCTTGGTTCGATCATCAAACTGTGCGGTCAGCACGATTTGCATAGCTGCACCGATAGGAATGAGCAGGAGCACCACGATTCCCAAGGTGATGCCAGCCGTGAGCCAACCACGGGGTGATTTCGGAAGGTCTGGGGTGCGAAGCTGGCGCGGCGAAGAAGCCAGTGGCGCACCCATTGGCCCATGTTCACATCTACTGAAGGCGAACAGGTGGAAGGCGCACCGCGCGAGACACAGTGATCATACGGAGTTTTTGAGTTTGGTCAGGATCACTGGGCACTGCAGCCGCCGGAGTACGTCAGCCCTAAGTAATAGAGTCTGAGCAATGAGCAGCCTGATCGGATACGACGAAGCGTCAACCCAACGCTTCACGGTTGAACCGATGAAGGAATCTGTAAGGAGTCCCTTTGCTCGCGATCGCGCCAGAGTGCTGCATTCAGCAGGGCTGCGTCGCCTTGCAGCAAAAACCCAAGTGATGACTTCTGGGATGAACGACTTCCCACGCACTCGCTTGACTCACACCCTCGAAGTTGCTCAGATCGCCCGTGAAATGGGCGAAGGGTTGGGATGCAACCCTGACATTGTTGAAGTTGCGGGGCTCGCTCACGATCTTGGCCATCCACCCTTCGGCCACAACGGCGAGATCGCACTTGATCACATCGCTGAAGAGATCGGCGGCTTTGAAGGTAATGCTCAAACCCTGCGCATTGTTTCTCGACTTGAAGCAAAGGTTGTTGACGAGCAAGGTGCAGGTGCTGGTTTGAACCTGACGCGAGCAACCCTTGATGCGACCTGCAAATATCCGTGGGCCAGGCAGCCGGAAAGTCCAAAGTTTGGTTATTACGCGGATGATGCTGCGATATTTCATTGGTTTCGCGAGGGGTCACCGCAAGGTAAGCAGTGCATCGAAGAGCAAGTGATGAACTGGGCTGATGATGTTGCCTATTCCATTCACGATGTTGAAGATGCCATTCATGCTGGCCTGGTAAAACTTGAGCAATTGCATGATCCAGCGAACAAGGCGCATCTGGTTGAAACAGCTCGTGAGCGCTTTGATCCCAACCGCGACCCACACGCCCTAGACGAAGCACTAGACCGACTCTTAAGTCTTGAATATTGGCCTAAAGAATTTGATGGCTCGATGCGTTCGCAAGCAGCGCTGAAGCACGCAACGAGTTACTTGATTTCCAGATTTTGTGTCAGCACTCAGGTCGCTACTCGCATTGCGTATGGAGATAGGCCGCTCACGCGCTATGCAGCAAACCTGATCGTTCCCGATGAGGTGCGCGATGAAGTTGCGGTGATGAAGGCGATCGCAGTGTTCTTTGTGATGCGCCGGCCAGGTATTGAAAAGGAGCAAGATCTCCAGCGTCAGGTCATAGCTGAGGTCGTACATGCCCTTCGGCTGGAAGACGGCCGAAGCCTTGAGCCGTGGCTTCGCGAGACCTATGACGCCGCCCAGAGCGATGCTGAGCGGATGCGGGTGATTGTTGATCAGGTTGCCAGCCTCACCGATGTCAGCATCCTGCGCTGGCGAGAGAGATTGATCCGCTAATCGGGGTCAGCCCGCGCACCTAGAATGAGCCCATGGCAGGCCGGATCCGAGACGAAGACATTGCGCTCGTCCGCGAACGTGCCCGAATCGATGATGTCGTTCGTGAATATGTCACGCTGAAGTCTGCTGGTGGCGGTTCCCTGAAGGGTTTGTGCCCCTTCCACGATGAGCGATCCCCAAGTTTTCACGTCACACCCAGCAGGGGCATGTGGTACTGCTTTGGCTGCGGAGAAGGCGGCGATGTTCTGGGCTTCCTGCAAAAGATTGACCACTTAAGTTTTGCCGAATCAGTTGAAAAGCTCGCAGCGAAAACTGGCATTGAACTGCGCTATGTCGAAGGTGGCACTGCCGTTAATCGGCAGCAAGGTCAGCGCACGCGATTAGTGGATGCTCACAAACACGCCGCAGCGTATTTCCGTGAGCAGCTAGCAACACCTGAAGCTGAAATTGCGCGAAAGTTTTTAACTGAACGTGGCTTTGATGCAGAGGCCGCGAAGTTATTTGGTGTGGGTTATGCCCCGAAATCTTGGGACGCACTGCTCAATCATTTGCGCAAAGCGGGATTTAATGATCAAGAGTTACTCACTGCCGGTTTAATGAGTCAGGGCAATCGCGGGGTCTACGACCGATTCCGAGGTCGGTTGGTGTGGCCGATCAAAGAACTCAGTGGTGACGTGGTGGGCTTTGGCGCCCGCAAGTTGTACGACGATGACGAAGGCCCGAAATATCTGAACACACCAGAAACCCCGATCTACAAAAAGAGTCAGGTGCTGTATGGGCTCGATATGGCTCGCAAGGAAGTGTCAAAGCAGCAACAAGCAGTGATCGTCGAGGGATACACCGACGTCATGGCCTGTCACCTTGCCGGCATCACTACTGCGGTTGCTACCTGTGGCACTGCGTTCGGTACTGAACACATCAAAGTCTTACGTCGTTTGTTGATGGACGACGATCAAATGCGCGGGGAAGTGGTGTTCACTTTCGACGGCGATGCCGCTGGGCAAAAGGCTGCGCTGCGTGCCTTCGACGAAGACCAACGCTTTGTTGCCAACACCTTCGTGGCTGTTGAGCCAAGTGGCATGGATCCATGCGACCTTCGCTTAGCCCAAGGTGACGAAGCAGTTGTCGCCCTTGTGAATCGGCGAGTACCGCTGTTTCAGTTCGCGATTAAATCCATCCTTGCTGCCCACGATCTCAATAGCGCTGAGGGTCGTGTCGCTGCCTTGCGCGAGGCTGGTCCGATCGTGGCGAAAATTAAAGATGCTGCGTTGCGGCCTGAATACACGCGCTTGCTTGCTGGCTGGTTAGGTCTAGAAGTATCTGCTGTACAAAACGTTGTAGGTCAACGTCAAGTTGCGTCACCGAAGCCAGCGCAGCGCTCAATACCATCGAACGAGAGTCAGTCAACAGATCAAGCACCTGTGCGCCCAAGTGCCCCTATACCTGTCAGTGACGGCCCAGCATTCACGATTGAACGAGAAGCGCTGAAATGCGCTTTGCAACTGCCAAGTGCCGTTGTTGAGTGGTACCCATCGCTAGAAGAAACCGCATTCACGCATCCCAAGGCGCGTGAAGTGCATGAAGCAATCGTTGCTGCTGGCTCGCCGCGTTTAGAGATTGACGGATTGGCCTGGATTGACGCAGTACTTGATCAGGCAGCCGATGATGATGTTCGCCGTCTAATTAAAGAACTTTCAGTAGATCCTTTGCCTTCAGAAATTGAGCAAAACGACCGCTACGCAACAAGTTTGATTGCTCGCTTATTGGAGCTTGATGCAACGCGTCGCATCGCTGATGTTCGCGGCCGCATGCAGCGCTCTGACCCTGTTGAACAAGAAGAAGAACACAACCAACTGTTTGCGGAGATCATGGCGCTTGAGGCCTATAAGAAATCATTGCGCAATGCCGCGTTAGGTGAACGCGAATGAGTGGGCATATATGAGTTGGTTTGAGAAGTTGAAAGCTGCACGCATTCCCA
>CANFTO010000121.1 GCA_947449945.1 Actinomycetota bacterium
GTTCACCCAAGATTTCATATTCGAGTTCAACTTCGATCTCTTCACGAAATTCGCGGATGGCTCCTTCGAGCGCGGTCTCCCCTGTTTCCATCGCTCCACCAGGAATAGCCCACTGGCTTCTCCCGCCTTCGACATTGTCACCGCGTTGGGCCAGAAAGAACGTTTCGATGCCGCCATCATCGAGGTGGCGTATCAGCACACCAGATGCACCGTGTAGCCCCCACCGACGCTCACCATTGGGGAAAAACACGAATCCATCTCCGCTGGCTCCCCAAGGAGCTGGCACATGAACCGGACGCCCCTCAGACACCGCCTGCTCCGAAAACTGCTGATGCCACTCCACGAGTTCACTTTAGGGGCAAATAAGGTGCCGTGGGTGTCAGTTAGGAACGCTACGGTTGCACTGTGACCTCGCGTACCCGGCTCAGCCTGCTCATCGCGGCAGTCACGTCTGCTTGCCTATTGAGTTGGGTTGCTCTTGGATTCAACAGTCCACTTATCAATATATTCATGGGTGTGTTGTCCATCATTGGGGCTTTCTGCGCAGTTTGGCTGGCCTGGACCCATGGCAATGACGAAAAAGCTAATACTGATCACATGCTTGACCGGACCTTTACCTAAGCCAGGCCTTTCCCTCACGTATCTTGAGGAATATTGCGTCTGGCCGATCGTTTTCTTCAAGTGGAACCAGATGGTGAGTGTCTCCGTCTAATTCCACAAAGCAGGGATCCGAAGTAAAGGAGCACAGGACATGAACGAGATTTCAATGCGCGGGACGCGGATTGGCGCCCTGAGCTACGAAAACGACCTCCACGTGGTGCCAGCCGACCGGCAGTCGCTTACGTATCTTTGCCCAAAGGGCCACACCACCGTTGTGCCGTTTTCCACTGAAGCGGAAGACATCCCGCATACCTGGGGCTGTCGATGTGGTCGCGAGGCTCAAGCGACCAATCTCCTGGCCAATATGGCCACGACGGATGTAAAAGAAGAGCGCTATGTGCGCACTCATTGGGACATGCTGCTCGAACGCCGATCTATTGCCGAACTTGAGGCATTGCTCACTGAGAGACTTGCACTGCTGCACGCCCACGAAGTACCAATTCTGAAGTCAGCTTAATCCTCTGAGCCTAAGAAACGCTGTGTGTTGGGGTCGTCAGTTTCATGGATGACGACCCCTTCAATAACATCGCCACCAGCCCACCTGCTCATTGGCCAGTTCACGCCGCCTGATTGTGTTGTGAGAAATGCAAATGGCGCAGCTATTCGATCTTGTACAAATGGCACGAGGCACAACACGGCTAATACATCGCTCCAAAAACCTGGGATCAAAAACAACACAGCCGAGATAAATCTGAATGTCACATTTTTGGTCGGAGTTCGTTGCATGTTTGCCAGTTCAACAGTGGAACGACCAGCAGACTTCAGCATGAGCCAACCCAAAGGAAATCCGGCAAGGTAAATCACTAAAGTCCAACCGAAACCAAGCCAAATAATGAACGCCACTGCGGTACAGAATTCAATAACCGGATAGCCGACGAGGAGAAACTTTTTCATATTAGTTCTCTGGATGTTGTTCTGCGGCTCTCCGCTTTTGTGCCTTGCGTCGGATACGAGTAACACGATCATCAAATCCCCACACAGTGACGCGCCACAATGCTTCAACGACGATCTTCTGACTCATCTTGCTCGCACCAGCTGTGCGCTCAACGAATGTGATCGGAACCTCAACGACACGTAAGTTTCTTTGCGCAGCTCTCCAGGCGAGGTCAACCTGGAAGCAGTAGCCCTGAGAGGCAACCTCATGTAAATCAAGTTTGCGTAGGGTGTCAGCGCGAAAGGCTCTGTACCCGCCTGTCACATCGCGCAATGGAATACCTAAGAGGACCCGGGTATACAAACTGCCGCCCTTGGACAGGAACTGACGGCTACGAGGCCAGTTGACCGTCCCTCCGCCCTCAACCCAGCGCGAGCCGAGAACCAAATCTGCGTCGCGCAAT
Source organism: Actinomycetota bacterium (assembly GCA_947449945.1). Taxonomy (GTDB): domain Bacteria; phylum Actinomycetota; class Actinomycetes; order S36-B12; family S36-B12; genus UBA11398. The sequence goes on from CANFTO010000121.1 coordinate 1,998, forward strand.
GCAGCAAGAAGTAGCGGCAGTTGTTCTGGCTGATGGGAACCATCCGCATCCATCTCGACCACAACGTCATACCCCTGCTGAAGAGCCCACGCAAACCCAGCCAGATACGCCGCTCCAAGTCCTTCCTTGCCAAGTCGATGCATGACTTGAACATGTGGGTCGTTCTCAGCAAAAGTATCGGCCAACTTTCCTGTGCCGTCAGGTGAATTGTCATCGGCAATGAGAATGTCCACTTCCGGAACACTCGCGCGTACACGACCAATGATCACGGGCAAGGACTCCAACTCATTGAAAGTTGGAATGATGACCAGAATTCGGCCTAAATCTTCAAACGTCACTGAACAACCTTATGTCGACTTGATCGTCGGGCGCGGATGGCACGCACACCTACCGCCAAGGCGCAACACACTGAACCCCCACCCCAGATCAACGTGATGTAGGGGGCGATGAGACTACCAAGATTGCGCTCTCCCCTGAGGCTAACTATCTGCACGAGACTTCCCGTGTTGCCTTCGCCGATCATCGCCTGCACGGTGCCATCTGGACGAATAAATGCTGAGATTCCGGTAGTGGCTGCGACCACAACACTTCGACCAGTCTCTAGAGCACGCATGCGTTCTATGATGAATTGTTGCTCTGGCTGAGCGGTTCCCGCGTAGGTTGCATTATTCGTCTGCACAGTGATCACTCGAGCTCCATCGTTCACGAGCCTTTCAGTGACACTGTTGTAGGCAACCTCGAAGCAAATGAGGTTGCCGGCAGTGACATCAGCGATATTGAAGATTCCAGTGCTCCTACCCGCAGCAAAATCGCGTCCAATGCGGTCGAATCGACTTATGAGTGGTGCTAATTGCGCACGAAATGGAATGTATTCACCAAAGGGAACTGGATGAGTTTTATCGTATTGCTGCCCTGGCCCGGTAACTGGATCCCACAAAATCCCCGCGTTGAGAATGGTGTTGGGATCGTGTGGATTGCCCACAACAGCCCCCACTAAGACGGGCACGTTCAGTGAGCGAACCGCAACTCCGATTGCGGCCGCAGCCGCCTGATCACGGTATGGATCAAGATCTGATGAATTCTCCGGCCACAACACGAATCTGGGGTTCAGGCTCTTGTGGTGATCAATTGCGATAGCCAGCTTCATTGATTCACGTACATGGTTGTCGAGTACCGCACGGCGTACATCGAACGCTGACATACCTATGGAAGGTGTCCCACCTTGGACGATCCCTATCGGGGCACTGGCTACTCCCCCGACGTTGTCTCCTGCCGCAGTGATCGGAATAAGTACAGGCAACGCAATGAGCGCGATGAACAAGCTGGCCGAAACCATTGCAGAGTTATGTTGGCGAGAGTGAACAGCACGTGCGAGAACGACCAGCACGCAAGAGCAAAGCACCACCCAACCTGAGGTGCCCAGCATTCCGACTACTGTTGATGTGCGACCCGCTGTTGTGTCTACTTGCGAAAATGCGACTGTGCCCCACGGAAAGCCTCCAAAAGGCCAGGTTCCTCGAATCCATTCCTGGGCCACCCAGATTCCGGGGATGAGTACTGGCCAGATTCGACTTCGCGAGACGAGTGCGAATCCGACACCCATGAATCCGCACCAAAGAGCACAGACGAGGGAGAGCAGAATCCATGCATCAAATCCGACAATTGTTAACCAGTGGAGCAAGAGCAAATTAAACAACGCACCAAAGAAGCAGCCCAAAGAAAATGCTTGTCTTGCCGGACTCCCTTGAACTGCAACAATGAATAAGGCAATCGCTGGAATCGCTGACCAGCCAATGGCTAAAGGTGGGAATGACATCCACAGCATGACGCTTCCCAATACACACGCGTACCAACGCCAAAAACGGATCACGTGGGTAGCGTGCCGCGATCAAACACAACTGTTCCGGCGATAACGGTTCGCAGACACACGGGCAAAGGCAAACCAGGAGAAACATCAGGTAATCCAGGAGTACCAGAGCGTGGATCAGTTGACCATCCGGCGACTCGTTCATCTGGCGTCTGTACGACAACCTCACCGGCATCCCAGAAAGCGAGGTGGGCAGGTGCTCCAGGTGCGATAACTCCGATATGCCCACGTCCAGCTGCGCGCCACCCACCACGCGTTGCGGCACTAAATGCCGCCCGGGCCGTCATACGTTCGTGCTGTGGGAATTCAAACACTGCAGAACGAATGGTGCCCCATGGATTAGTGAATTCATCGCTATAGGAGCCAAACGTGATTGACGTTCCTATCGACACTGCCGAAGCTGCTGTTTGCAATTCAGATGGCTGGCCAATGATTGATACTCCAAGCTGCTCAAGCATGGCAAGATCACGATCCGTAAATGATTGCAATCCCTCAAGGCGAATAGTGGCTGCTTTCATTGAAGATAAGCCGACGTCTTGCCCGATAGAGAACAGTTGAGTCGCCACCAGCGAGCCCTCAGATTGACTTGCATCAATGGCAATGGGCAACCCCAAAGAGAGGAGCGTGGGTAACGAATCAAGTTCGGCAGTCGTGATCACTCGACCAGATTCAGATCCAGTGGATTGTGAACGGAAAGTGTAAATAAGAGAACCCGACTCACCTATGACGTCTTCGTCAACTGCTTTAGCTTCGATTGACGAAAAGTCATGAAAAGCGCCAATGCCAACCTGTGCAGCTTGATTGCGAGCTTCCGCAACGTCAGCATGCTGTAATGATGTTGAATGCGCATCAACAAATACGGGAGCTATGAATGCTCCATTCATATCGACAACACGATCGGCACTGTCATGGTGTGCGGCGACCGCTGACTCCTCCCCTAACCAGGCGATATGATCCCCATCGACCAACATCGCAGTTGCAAACGGGCTGACCGTAGAGTGAATGGTTGCGTTTCGATACAGCACACGCTGCGTTGATTGCCAGATCATGAAAACTTTTACTCCACCACAATGAGTTCATGCGGTTGATGATTCATCGACTCAATGCCAACGTCTGTACATACGACAATGTCTTCAATTCGGGCACCGAAACGA
>CANFTO010000122.1 GCA_947449945.1 Actinomycetota bacterium
ATTGAAGAAGTACACGCTCTAGAGCAGCAGCTCTTTCCCATTGATGCGTGGAGTAAAGCGCAGTTCTGGTCTGAACTGGCTCAACCAACACGAAGCTATGTAGTAGCAACTGAAGCTGGATCCATTCTTGGGTACTACGGACTTTTTGCACTTGCACCGCAAGCTGATGTTCAAACAATCGCGGTAAACCCCGCAGCGCAAGGCCGTGGACTAGGTTCACAGTTGCTCAATGACCTGATCAACAAAGCTGTCAAGCAAGGCTGCGATCAACTCATGTTGGAAGTGCGTTCAGATAATGCAGCAGCGCTGGCGCTGTATGCGCGCTTTGAATTTGAATCACTCAATATTCGCCGCGACTATTACTCCCCCGGTGTCGATGCAATTGTGATGCGACAAAAGCCCTTGCGAACGGTGGCGTGATGAATGAGCCATTAATTCTTGGAATTGAAACCAGCTGCGATGAAACTGGCGTTGGCATTGTGCGGGGGTCAACGCTTCTTGCGGATGCAGTGGCATCAAGTGTTGCCGAGCATGCTCGATTTGGTGGCGTGGTTCCTGAGGTCGCTTCCCGAGCTCATGTGGAGGCCATGATTCCCACGATCCAACTCGCATGTAGTGATGCTGGAGTGAGCCTGCGCGATATTGACGCTATTGCAGTGACAGGCGGACCAGGTTTGGTTGGAGCCTTGCTCATCGGCACGGCTACGGCAAAAGCATTAGCCAGTTCCCTTGACGTGCCTCTCTATGCAGTCAATCACCTTGCCGGTCATGTGGTTGTGGATGAACTCGAACACGGACCATTACCTGAAACAGCGATTGGCATGTTGGTCTCAGGAGGTCATTCATCATTGCTGCTCGTTCGTGATGATGCCGAAAATGTGACCTCCCTTGGCGCAACCATTGATGATGCTGCGGGTGAGGCCTTTGACAAGATCGCAAGAATTCTCGGTCTGCCGTTCCCTGGTGGTCCGTGGATTGATAAATCTGCGCAAGACGGTGATCGTGAAGCTATTGCGTTCCCGCGTGGGCTCACTGCGAGTAAAGATTTGATCGACCATCAATATGACTTTTCGTTCAGTGGTCTCAAGACCGCCGTGGCCCGATGGATAGCTCAGCAACACAAGGCTGGCAATTCGATTTCCGTTTCTGATGTGGCTGCTTCCTTCCAAGAAGCTGTGGTTGATGTGCTCACCAAAAAAGCTGTGGCTGCGTGCAAGGAATATGGGGTTGAACACTTGGTAATCGGTGGGGGTGTTGCAGCGAACAGTCGACTACGCGTGTTGGCACAGGAGCGGTGTGATGCCGCCGGAATTGTGTTGCGAGTGCCAAGCCCAAAGTTGTGCACCGACAACGGTGCAATGGTTGCTGCCCTTGGTTCAAAACTGGTGAGGCAAGGGGTGGCGCCAACACCATTAGGTTTTCCAACGTTGTCGGTTATGCCTGTATCAACTGTCGTGATGCACTAATACCGTTGTACGGGCTCCACCCTCCGTTGTGATCACGATCGTTCCAGGGGAACCGGCCGGTAGTTTTAATTCCCTGCGAAGGGCATCGGTATTGATGTTCATGCCTCTGCTTTTGATCGTGATGTCACCGATATTGAGATTGATCAGCGACTTTCGCAAAGCTTTGAGCTCATTGGGCAAGGTTTGTGTGACCTGATAGCGACGCAGCATGGGGTGGGTGATGGGTGCATGGGAAGTCAGCCAGGTGGATTCGGAATCAATGCGAAGAAGTCCGCTGAGTGAATGACAGAAATCATTAAGGAGCTGTGCATTCACTAGACAGACGTCTGGCTCATAGAGGTACGTCAATACTGGCGAAACTTGCGCAGGTGAGACGCCACGACCGCTGAACGTGGTCACCTGCTCATCAACCATGCGCGCTGTGTACCTAGCACCATCGCTCCATGAGAACACCATTGTTTCAACGCCATCGCGATGCATTGAGGTCCAGATGCCGGACCATTGCATTGGAAGAAGTGTGGGAGAAAACCCCGGCGCAACTTTTGCACAGACGCGAACTCCACCTTGTGCAAGGGAAGTCACAAAAGACCACGATGGTGACCAGCGTTCTGGATCCCGCTCTGGATGTGCACGTGAGCCATCAAGAGTTCGTCGCCCGCTACGCCTTGCAGGATCAACGAACACCACATCGGAAGAAGTGAGTTGCGGAAGTAGTGCGTCAATTAATGTGACTGAATCACCTTCGATAACTGTTGCGGCAGGCGCGTTCACCCGCAGGTATGCAGCAGTTACGGGGTCGCGTTCAATTGCAATGACGTTGAGTCCCTGATCGATGAATGCCCGCGCATCAAAGCCAAGTCCCGCTGACATATCGATCACCGTATGAGCGCCAATTTCCTTCAGTTGTGAAGCTCGCAGCTGGGCAACTTCTGGTCGAGTGCCTTGCTCGAGGCCATCGCGCGTGAGTAAGAGATGAGTGGCATCGATGCCATAGCGATTGTGGGCTAGTTGAGACAGGGTTGCTTGGTCGAGTGCTGCGGAGATCTGATCAGCGCCAAGTTCGGGGTAAGCCTTGCGAAGTGCAGAATTTGCAGTGAGTGGATCGGACATTTGTCCGGACAGCAGTTGTATGGCTTTTGTCCGGACGCGTTGTCCGTGCTCAGAAGTGATCCACACGCCGCCATCGTTCCACGAGTTCTATCTGGCTTTCGATGGGCGGGGGTGGCAAACTGCGCGGGTGCCAAGTGAAGAGACCCGACTCCAAGTTGTGTTCGGGCATTTGCATGAAGGTGTACTTGTCGAAGACGGCACCCGACATGTGAAATTCGCAAATAAGGCTTTCACGGATATCTTCGTTCCAGGCTTAGATCCCGAGCTCATGGTGGGCGGGGACTGCGATGAAGCTGCAATACAAACCTCTGTGATGTTTAAGCATCCCCAGGAATGGTTAACGGCTACCAGAGCAATTGTGGCCGGACAGATTTCGATCAGCAATGACGAATGGGAAACGGCCGATGGTCGTTGGTTGCAACGCGATTACCTTCCGCGAGTAAAAGAAGACGAAGTATTTGAACACATCTGGTTGTATCGCGACGTCACTCGTCAGCATGTGCATCCAGATCCCGTTGGTGTTGACTCCTTTAGTTCTGAACGTACGGGTCTTCGGGACTGGGCCTCGGCGATCAAGCGACTTGGTGATCGCGCAGAATCCCTTGCCATCATCACTCAAGGCGCCATGGTGTTCGTCAAGGTACTTGATGTTGATCAACTCAATTCCGAGTTTGGCTACGACGGAGGCGATCGCCTGATCACCTCAGTATTAGAAGAACTCCGAGGTGAGTTTGGCGAAGCTAATGTTGAGCGGCTCAAAGGTACGGTTTTTGGAATTCTCACAACAGAAACAGATCCGACACTGTTAATTGAACGAACACGCAAGGTCCTGGACCCGACGCGTCCGGTGGGCGACCACTTTGTTTCGTTACACACACAAATCGGCATTGCCACAACTTTGACCGTGGATGATTTCGCATCAGGGCGCGATATGTTTGAAAGTGCGCGACTGGCGGTACGTCAATCCAAGGTTCGTCACAGTGATGTAGTGCTGGATGTAGCAATGCGTAGTTATGCGCGCGTGCGCACCGAACTCACCTCGCGCATTGATGAGATTTTGGCGGACAATCAATTTTGTTTGCATTATCAACCGATTGTGAATATGGAAGATCAGCGAGTGCTCGGGTTTGAGGCCCTCGTGCGTTGGGTACATCCCGTTCGCGGTGTTATTCCAGCGTTCGAGTTCATTACCGCGGCCGAAGAAACAGGCGTGATCGCAAAGATTGACCGTTGGGTCATTCGCGAGGCCTGCCGCCAGGCATCGCTTCTCCTAACTGAACCTGGGCAAACCGTTGCCGTGAACGTCAGTCAAAAAACTTCGCTTGCTCAGCACGATTACATTGGCGCCGTGAAGTCAGCACTTGCAGAGTTCGCAATTGATCCTGCTCAGGTAGTCATTGAGGTCACAGAAACCTCGATTGCTCAAGACCAAGCGGCCTTCCATGAACTCATCAGCGCGCTGCGGGGGATTGGCATCAAGATCAGCATCGATGACTTTGGCGTTGGCTCTTCAACCTTGGCAATTCTCAAAGACATTCCGTTTGACCGGCTGAAATTAGATCGTTCCTTTACTGCGGATATCAGCGAGCCACGGGCACAGGAGCTGATTCGGGTGGGCGTTGCGATTGGCGAGATCTTTGGCAGTCAGGTGATAGCTGAGGGAGTGGAGACCCAAGAGCACATGGAACTCCTCCTGGACTGTGGAGTGCAGGTCGGGCAGGGCTGGCATCTGGGCATGCCGCAACCTCTCTGAGAGCGAACACGGCATGCTGGCACTCGACTTGACGGAGTGCTAATTCCCGGCGTAGATTCTGTTCTGGCACTCCCCACCGGGGAGTGCTAAAAGACCTAACCGTTTCGCCCCCTAAAAAGGGCCTCACCGACTATCCGGAGGACGTAACCGTGTCGGTCACAATTAAGCCCCTTGAGGATCGCATCCTCGTTCAGACCCTCGAAGCTGAGCAGACAACTGCATCAGGCCTCGTAATCCCAGACACTGCGAAGGAAAAGCCTCAGGAAGGCACCGTTATCGCAGTAGGTCCAGGTCGTTTTGACGACGCTGGCGCCAAGCGAATCCCGCTTGACGTCAAGGTCGGCGACGTCGTGATCTACAGCAAGTACGGCGGCACTGAAGTGAAGTACAACGGCCAGGAGTACTTGCTGCTCTCAGCCCGCGACATCCTCGCAATCGTCGAAAAGTAAATCTCTTCGCGA
>CANFTO010000123.1 GCA_947449945.1 Actinomycetota bacterium
CTTGAAACACCATGCCGACCGAGCGATGCTGGATAGGCGCATGTGTCATGTCGATGCCCTGGATGAAGATGGATCCAGATTTCGATGGCTGGCTTCCCAGAATTGTTGAGAGCAACGTGGACTTGCCTGAACCACTTGGTCCAAGAATTGCCACGATTCCCGAGCTCACGGTGAGGTTCGCGGTTAGCAGCGTTGAGTCATGGCCGACTTGTAGGTCCTGCAATTGCAGCGTATTCATGATCGTTTCCATCGCTTTGCTCCCAAACTATCGATAGAAGCGACTAAGGCCAAAGTTCCGATCACGAGAATCACAGATAGTGCACACGCGACGCCAAATGATTGTTCACCTGGTCGTTGGAGCAGTTTCACAATTTGAACGGGCACTGTCGGAGAACTTGAGCGCGCTAAAAATGATGCTGCGCCGAATTCACCAAGTGAAACGCAAGCCGCTAATCCCGCAGCTGCGATGGCAACCACCCGTAACACCGGGCCATAGGCCGTGAAGAAGGCGCGAGAGGGCCGCGCTCCTAATGCACTCGCCACAATCGCAACTCGTCGATCACTTGCACGAAGCGTCGGAAGCACGACTGCGATCACGAGAGGCACAGCCACAATTGAATGGGCGAGAGGCACGAGAAGGTCTGTTCCACGCAAGTCAAACGGTGCACGGCCAAAGCTCAACATAAAACCCAAACCCAATGTCGCCGCAGATATCCCTAGGGGGGCCAACGCAATGATCAACACTGCGCGCCCGAGGCGATGACTGAGCACACTCATCGCCGCAAGGACACCGATGACACCCGCGATAACGCCGGTGAAGAATGCGTATTTCAAGGATGTGGCAATGGCCATGATTGGTGAACCCAGGCGAGTTGTACCCGCCTCGAGGTCAGTGAGTGACTGCCACCACTCAAGAGTCCACCCATTCGTATCGCGAAGCGAACCGCTGACCAATGAAATCAGGGGCAGGGTCACAAGAATGATCGCGGTAAGAGCCACAGTTATGACATAGATGTGTGTGCGTAGTCCGTGAGGTCTTGGCAATCTGGAAAATCTCATCGTGCGTATCTTCGATGTTGAATTCATTGATGCTCGAGCGCCTAACACCAGAGCAATGGTGACCACGATGAGTTGTAGTACAGCAGTTATCGCTGCTGTAGGAAAGTCGAGAAGCAACGAGGTTTCGCGCAATATTTGCGTCTCCAGGGTGCGTGTCGAACTGTTTCCTAACACAAGAACGACACCTAGTGATGTGAAACAAAAAACGAAAACGATTGACGCGGCCGATGAGACGGCAGCCTTGAGTTGAGGCAACGTCACGGTGATGAATGCTCGAATTGAGGATGCGCCAAGGCTGCGAGCAGCGATCACCATGCGTTGATCGAGTTGTTGCCAGGTTGCACCAACAATGCGCACAACCACCGCAAGATTGATGTAGATATGTGCGATAACTACAAGAACCAGTCCCGAGTTCAACGTCGTTCCGAGTAACTCACGAAATGCCAAAGCGATCACGACAGTTGGAAGCACGAAGGGCACGGTCACAATCGCTTGGACGAAGGCTCGTCCGCGGAATCGGTAGGTTGCAAGAACTCCAGCGATGGGAATACCAATCAGCAAGGCTCCCGTCATGCTGATGAAGGCTTGGAGGGCCGCTGATGCAGCGATACCCAATTGTGGTGAAAGATCAATAGATTGGATATCCGCAAACGAACGTTGCAGCACACTGACTAACGGATAGCCAAGCGAAATGCTGAGAAAGAGTGCGGGGAGCACCCACACCCATCTCAGCCATGCTGGTGAATTCAGCGGCCCATCACCTGACCCCACTGGTTGAGCCAAGTTCTGAGATTGGCGTCAACATCAGTGGCTGAAAGTTGCTCAGGGTGTTCAACTGTCGCTGCGAAGTTTGTGAAAACGGTAGGCAGTGGGGTATTAACTCGCGCCGGGAATACGAACATGGAAAGTGGCACATCTGCCTGTACTGGCGCAGATAACAGCCAATCGACCACTTGCTGAGCGGCTACTTCATTCTGAGTACCTCGCAAGACACCTGCGAATTCAATTTGGCGATAGCAACCGTCTGTTAGTACTGATGTTGAAGGCTTGGTTGGCTTTGGGTTTTGTGCATACACAATTTCAGCTGGTGGGCTAGTTGCGTATGAAACGACGAGTGGGCGAGTGCCACCGGATGCACTGAACGCGCTTTCGTACGCATCTGTCCACGATCCAGATATTTGAACTCCGTTTGCCTCGAGCTTCTTCCAGTAGTTGGTCCACTTGTCGCCGAACTTGGCTTTGGTGGCCAACATGAACGCAAGGCCGGGAGATGAAGTTGCTGGGTCTTCCACGACGAGAAGATCCTTGTACATGGGAGAGGTGAGTTGTTCGATAGTGGTTGGAATTGGTACGTGATGTTGCACGAACCAAGCGTCATCAATGTTCACACACACATCGCCATAATCAATTGGCGTGACAACACCATTGCCTGTATCGGTTTGCAAAGCTGGAATAACCGAGTCGAGATTCTTCGATGTGTAAGCAGAGAACACATCAGCATTGGCCGCCTTAGCCAGCAGGGTGTTGTCGACACCGAACATCACGTCAGCACTGGGCGATCCTGCAGCGAGTACCGCTCCAGCAACCATTGCTCCGGCATCGCCCGCAGTTGTGATCTTGAGAGTGATGCCAGTTTCCTTTTTGAGTTGTGCAACGAGTGCTTCGCTCACCACGAATGAATCGTGGGTGAGGAGGGTGACCGTTACCGGCCCGGCTTGCTCCTGGGAGGACCCGCAGGCTGCAAGGAGTGCAAGTGAGCTTGAAGCGCCAAGCACGGCAATTTTCTTGATAACAGACGAGAACATTTCGACCTCTTCCCTAGCGCTGGCATTACCCAGATCAGGTTGTGTGGGTCGGTGGATGCGTCCACCCTCTCAGCCCGCCGAATATGCGAGCTCCCCTTGGTGGCTATGAGTCTAGGACCTACGGATTGCTCGCACGATCAACATGGCGGCGGTAGCGGCCACGAGACCAAGAATGAGGAAAACAACTGCCCAAAGGTCCACTCCGAGGGCGTTGATGCGCACGATGCCCGCGCCGATGAGCAGAATTGCTGCGAAGGACTGCAAGAACACTGCGAAACGAAGCTGGCGTGGGGTGGATGCGTCACTGGTCTGCACAGTCGCAATCTACACAGCGTTCACCAAGCCAGAGTCAATTTATGCGGGGGAGTTCCACTTGGTGATTACGCGCTGCTCATGCTCAAAGCCCAAGGTGGAGATCGTTGCCGGTGAAAGTGCAAAGTATCGAGCGTGAATTGGAGAGAGCCCAAGCCACCGTGCGGTGAGAATGCGCAACACGTGTCCGTGAGCAACGAGAACCACGGTTCCTCCATTGCGCACTGTTGGTAGTGACTCAGTAATCACACGATCAACGCGAGCGGCAACGTCGTTGAGTTGTTCACCGTTTGGAATGGGTGAATCCCAAATAAGCCAAGAATTTTCATTGCGCTGAGTGCGAATCTCTGCAGTCGTGCGACCTTCAAATTCACCGTAGTTCCACTCAACTAAATCAGGTTCATTTCGCGTGACAACAAGACCAGCCAGCGCTGCAGTGTGCTGCGCTCGTTTGAGCGGACTGCATAACACAAGATCAGGATTTATTGGAATGAGATTTACAAGCTTTCGTGCTGCTTCCTCTCCAGCGGAGGTGAGTGAAATATCAGTGCTACCAGTGTGTTTTCCTGATGTGCTCCATTCAGTTTCGCCGTGGCGAATCAACACAATCTGACCCATCATTGCTGTGACGTCCTTGAGTCCCACGCTTGTTGCAATGCCGATGCAAAGAGTTCACTTGACTGTGCTCCGGTAACGCCGAAGCGATCATCGATAACAAAAAACGGAACACCTGTGCAGCCAAGCGCTTGCGCAATTTCCTGATCGCGACGCACCTCATCGATCAAATCTGTGGAACGAAGGAATTCCAGTGCTTGTGCCTCATCGAAGCCGGCAAGTGGCGCAAATGCGGCAAGGGTTCCAAGGCCGAAGATTGATTCACCACGTTCGAAATAGGCACTGAGCAAAATCTCCAAAAGGTGCTGACCACGGGTGTGGTCGATGCGCTGGGCCCACAGCACAAGGCGATGGCCATCGCGAGTATTGCCACTCAACGTTCGCTCAAGTTGGTAGTTGAGTCCGACCCGCTCAGCGGCATCGCTCACGTTGCGCAACATTGCGTTTGCTTCCTCCAAGCTCACACCATATTTATCGGCCAGCATTTGCGTAGTCGGAGTTGTCGTGGGTTCTGCATTGGGATTGAGCTGATAGGCCCGATGGTTGATGGTGACCTGATCACGGTGGGGGAACTGTTCGAGGGCAATTTCCAGCTGGCGTTTACCGATAAAGCACCAAGGACACACGAGGTCTGACCACATTTCGATCTGCATGGGTCAACCTTGCCCCCTCATAGGTAGGCCCTCAAGGGGCACCCCCTGGGACGAATTCACTTTCCGTTCACCTTGTAGTCGCTGATCGTTCCCCCATGGGCCCCCCTTATGTCAATCTGCTTGGTCAAGTATCTGGCCATGGCAAACGTGGACGTGGAAAAGCGCGACCTCCAGGCAGCGGCAACCTCTCACCGAGGTGACCGGGTGTTTAACCGCTCGATCACAGGTGCGGCGTTCATCGCGCTCGTGGTTCTTGCCGGTATTGCAATCTTCTTGGGCGCTCAGGCTGTGCCAGTGTTTCAGAAGTTGGGCTTTAGCTTC
>CANFTO010000124.1 GCA_947449945.1 Actinomycetota bacterium
ACCGGTGGCGGTGCGCTGCTGCGTGGGCTTGATGAGCGGTTGCGTCATGAAACCGGTATGCCGATCCTTATCGCTGACCGTCCATTGGATTGTGTTGCGCTTGGTTCAGGCAAGTGCGTTGAGGAATTCGACGCTCTGCAGGCAGTTCTCGTTTCCGAGCCACGGCGATAGGGCGGCTGGTCAATAGACCTGCCGTGCATCCACGATGTTTCAGCGCCGCGCTCGAGTGGTCATTGCTGTCCTCATCGTGGTCAGTTTGACCTTCGCGATCCTTGATCTACGTGGTGGTAAAGGTCCTTTTGCAACCTTTCGATCTGTAGTTGGCACTGCACTTGGCGGCATTGAACGCGCTGGTGCGACAGTATTTTCACCGGTACTCGCCGTAGGTGATTGGTGGGGGACATGGGGTGATCAGCGAGACACGATCAGCGCCTTACAAGCTCAAAATCAAGCGTTAAGTGATCTTGTTCATCGAAGTGCTGAAGATCGTGCGCGTGCAGATGCATTGGACGGCTTACTTCGTGTTGCTGGCGCTGGTCGTTATCGCATCACTCCAGCTGAAGTCATCGCAGTTGGCCCTGAACAAGAATTTAGCTGGACTGTCACCATTGATATTGGCACGCAAGATGGCATTGAACGCGACATGTCAGTGATCAATGCGGATGGACTCATCGGGCGCATTGCTGCAGTTCACCGCACCACGTCAACCGTTGTGCTCATTGTTGATCCATCGATGTCGGTTGGTGCTCGCATTGCTGGCAGTGAAGAAGTTGGCATTCTCTCAGGAACAGGTGACCAGAACTCACTTGAATTTCAGATGTTGGATCCGCTTGCTAACGTTGAAATTGGTGCAGCGTTGGTCACGTTTGGTTCCAAGAACGGTAAGCCATATGCACCAGGTATTCCCATTGGCGAAGTAACGCAAGTGCGTGGCACGGCAGGGCAGCTCACGCGGGTAGCGACGATTAAGCCATTTGCTCGAATGTCAGCGCTGAGCGTTGTGGGTGTAGTGGTGCGTCCGCCACGAACAGATCCACGTGATTCAGTGTTACCTGACCGCCCTAAGGCAGTTACTCCATCACCAACTCCCATGCCATCATCGACGAGTGCTGCTGGCTGGTCTGATGCCACTCCAGCTCCATCACCCAAGGCATCTTGATGTGGGCGCGCCAAGTCATCATTTTGATGGTGACGTTTTTTATCGCCTTTCTTTTTCAGAATGCGTTCCTTGGTCGGTTGGGCTTGCCAGGCTCCACACCTGATTTGATTCTGGTTTCTGTAATTGCCGTTGCGCTGGCCTACGGATGGGAAGTCGGAATGATGTACGGCTTCGCCGCTGGCATCTTGGTGGATTTCGCACCGTCAACAGAAGGTGTGATTGGCGTGAATGCTCTGCTGTTCATGGCTGCTGCATTCTTCGCTGGCCGACTACTGGATCCTCGAGATCGCACGGTGCCACTGCTCATTGGTCTGACGGCGGGCACTGTGGGTGCGGTGATCCTGGCTCGAGGAATTATTGATTCAATCCTTGGCCAACCCACCGTGGTGTGGGGAAATATGGCTGGGTTAATTCTCAGCGGCGCTATTTATGCCGGATTCTTAGCTCCTATTGTTGTGATGCCATTGGTGTGGGTGGTGAAGAAGTTCACTCCTGAGGTCGCAGTGTGATGATGCAGGGGAGCGTCAATGGAACCGTGGTGACCCTCAATGAGTCACAGTTCCAAGGAAGAGATTGCCAGGCGAACGGAGGCTGCAGTGCGTGACCGCTCAATGCTGCGTCTCATGGTGCTCGGTGTCTTGGTGTTCTCGCTAGTCATTACGTTGTTTGCACGTTTGTTTTATTTACAGGTTGTTGAATCTGCGAAATATGAATCGGCTTCCGCAAACAACTCTGTTCGCGAAATTGTCCGCCCAGCGGTGCGCGGGTTAATTCTTGACCAAGCGGGTCGCCCGATCGTTTCCAATCGCACCACACTTGAAGTGACCGTTGATCGCGTGGCTCTATCGCGGGAATCAGACGATGGTGAAGCAGTACTCAACCGACTTGCGGCATTGCTCAACATGCCTGTTGAGAAAATCAAAGATCGCCTAAAAACGTGCGGTAGCGAAGGTGCAAAACCACCACCTGTGTGTTGGAACGGATCGGCCTATCAACCAGTTCCCGTTGCGAACGGCATTGATACCCAAACTGCAATCAACATCATGGAACGTTCAACGGACTTCACGGGAGTGAGCGCGCAACTGCATGCCAATCGTATTTATCCTGCACCGTTTGGAGTGAACGCCGCACACATTCTTGGTTATTTGGGTCCAGTAACTGAGTCACAGTTACAAGCGCAAGATAATTCAGATGCGTATGACCGACTACGTCGAACCGACGTGGTTGGTCGTTCAGGATTAGAAGCGCAATACGACGAAACCTTGCGCGGCAAACCTGAGGTGACGTCGCTTGCTATTGATACTTCAGGTCACGTCACTGAAAAAATTGGGGAAAACGCTGCGACTCCAGGCAACTACCTTGTCTCAACGATTGATGCACGTTTGCAATCAGTAGTTGAAACCCAGCTAGTGAATGCAGTACAGCGTGCACATTCGCAGGGATATCCAGGCAAGTCTGGAGCCGCTGTGGTGATTGATGTGACAAACGGCAACATCTTGGCGATGGCTAGTTTCCCAACTTATGACCCAGCAATTTGGGTCGGGGGTGTAACGAAAAAGCAATACGACCAACTCAAGAGTTCTGACTCACTTTCATCGAATGCAATTCAGGGAACTTTCGCACCTGGTTCGACCTACAAAGTGGTGAGTACTGCAGCCGCAGGGAAACAAGGTTTCAGTCTTGGTGGGTATTACGGCTGCCCTGAGCAATACAAAGCTGGTAACCAAACCTTCCGCAACTTCGAATCCCATGGCTACGGCACTATTTCGCTTGCACGTGCGCTTGAGGTTTCCTGTAACACGGTGTTTTATGGAATCGCTGACACTATGTGGAAGCGTGGTGGCGGTTTGGATGCTGATCGCACAGCACCAGACCCAATCGCGAACATGGCGAAGTCCTTTGGGCTTGGCACAAAAACAGGTGTTGACCTGCCCGGTGAATCAAGTGGACGTGTTTCTAGCCGTTTGTTCAAGGCAGAGAACTGGGATGCCAAGAAAGACAGCTGGTGTGCTAATGCCCTTGACGGGTATTCCGAAACGCGCAAGACAAACCCGAAACTGGCTGATTTTTACACCGCGCTAGATAAAGAAAACTGTGCGGACGGTTTCCGTTGGCGTGAGGGCGACGCGCTGAACGCTGCCATCGGCCAAGGTGACACTGCAGTTACCCCATTGCAGATGGCCATGGTGTATTCAGCAATTGCAAATGGCGGAACCGTCTATCAACCGCGAGTTGTCAAAGGAATCATTGGGCCTGAAGGCAAGGTTGTTGAGAACTTCAAGCCAGTGGTGAAGTCAACAGTTGCAGCACCAAAATCAACGATCGCGTTCTTGCAGCGTGCATTGCCTGGAGTCACGCTGCGTGGATCGGGTGAAACCCCATTCACCGGCTTCCCACTTGCGCAAATTCCTGTTGCTTCGAAAACTGGTTCAGCGCAGGTAACAGGCAGCAAGGTTTCTACTTCTTGGTTTGCATCATTTGCCCCAGCGAATAATCCAAAGTACGCCGTGGTGATGATGGTGACTGAAGGTGGAACAGGTTCGAAAACTTCTGGGCCAAGTGTGCGCAAGATTTACGAAGCGCTTTTCGGCGTCAATGGAAGGTCAGTGAATCCCGCAAAGAGTGTCTTAGTAGGAGGCGCTCCAAAGCTAGAGCTGCCTAAGGTTCGACCAGATGGCACACCAGTTGCGCCAAAGGGCAAGAATTCGGGAGTGCGTGGATGAGTTTCCTTTCGACTATAAGGTCACGTGATCAGCGCACCTTCCCATCGCGTCAGGGTGGCGATTACCTGCGCGATCTTGACTGGGTGCTCCTTGCAGCGGCTGGCGCTGCAACGGTCATGGGATCTCTTTTGGTGTGGTCTGCGAGTAAGGCTGATCTAGCTTCGCCGACTGATCCTCAGTCCTATCTCAAGAAGCACTTGATCAACGTTGTCCTCGCACTCATCTTGGGTTTCATTGCCTCGCGCCTTGACCATCGATGGCTGAGGGCCTACACGCCAGTGATTTATGTGGTGTCCGTGTTCTCGCTTTTCTTGCCATTTGTTCCTGGGCTCGGAACAAAAATTGCAGGCGCGCGCGCTTGGATTCAAATGCCAGGCGGATTCACGATTCAACCTTCGGAGTTTATGAAGATTGCGGTCATCTTGATGATGGCAGTGATCTTGGCGGAAAAAGATCGTGCGAATGAAGAACCCAAAGATAAAGACGTGCGCCTTGCTCTCATTGTTGCAGTAATCCCATTGCTCATTATCTTGTTGCAAAACGACACGGGCAGTGTGTTGATTTTAGGCTCAGTCACCTTGGCGGTGATTGCAGTGAGTGGCGCCCGCACGAAGTGGGTCGTTGGCTTATTAGTGAGTACCGTTGTTGGCATCCTGCTGGCAATTCAGCTGGGTTTGCTCAAGCAATATCAAGTGGATCGTTTGACCTCATTCATTAATCCAACCGCAGATGCTGGATCCATTGCCTATAACTCGACTCAGGCGCGTATCGCGATTGGCGGTGGCGGCTGGTTTGG
>CANFTO010000125.1 GCA_947449945.1 Actinomycetota bacterium
AGTTGTGAACGCAATTCAGTAGGAACATGGTCACCAAACTGGTTGTAGTACTCCTCAGTGAGGTCTGCTTCGGCCATCCATGTTGTTGGATCAATTGCGAAGAGATCTGCAAGATTTTCAGCAGAAATTTCAAGGCCGTCAACATTGAGATCGCCAGCAACTGGAACTCGACCAATTGCGGTTTCAACTGCATCAACTTCACCGTCGAGGCGACGAACGATCCACTCAAGCACGCGTGAGTTTTCGCCGTAGCCAGGCCACATGAACTTGCCATTGGCATCCTTGCGGAACCAGTTAACTGAGTAGATACGTGGCAACTTCTCAGGTGAGGTTGCTGCGCCGACCTTGAGCCAGTGACCCCAGTAGTCAGCCATGTTGTAGCCGCAGAATGGAAGCATTGCGAATGGGTCACGACGAAGCTGACCCATGCCGCCAACTGCTGCCGCAGTCATTTCCGATGAAACGGTTGAACCAACGAATACACCGTTGTTCCAATCGAAGGATTCGGTAACGAGCGGAACGTTGGTCGCACGACGTCCACCGAACAACATTGCATCAATTGGCACGCCTGCTGGGTCTTCCCAGTTTGGTGCGATTGATGGGCATTGATTCGCCGGGGCTGCGAAACGTGAGTTTGGATGGCTTGAAGGTTCATCTGATGCTGGAGTCCAGTCATTGCCCTTCCAGTCGATCAGGTGTGCAGGTGCCTCAGCTGTGAGACCTTCCCACCAGATGTCGCCATCGTCGGTCAATGCAACGTTGGTGAAGATGCAGTTTGCGTCGAGGCTGGCAACTGCGTTCGCGTTCGTGTCCATGCCTGTGCCAGGCGCAACACCGAAGAAACCAGCTTCTGGATTGATTGCATACAAACGACCGTCAGCACCAAAGCGCATCCATGCGATGTCGTCGCCAACAGTTTCAACCTTCCAACCTGGAATGGTTGGTTGAAGCATTGCGAGGTTGGTCTTGCCACACGCAGAAGGGAATGCAGCCGTGACATAACGAACGCTGCCCTTTGGCGAGGTGAGCTTCAAGATGAGCATGTGCTCAGCAAGCCAGCCTTCATCACGTGCCATTGCTGATGCAATGCGAAGTGCAAAGCACTTCTTACCTAGGAGCGCGTTGCCACCGTATCCGGAACCGTATGACCAGATCTCGTGGGTCTCTGGGTAGTGAACGATGTACTTGGTGTCATTGCATGGCCACGCGATGTCATCGCGCTTGTTGCCCGCTTCATCAATGAGTGGGTAACCAACAGTGTGAATCGCCGGAACGAAGTCACCGTTCTCACCAATGATGTCGAGTGCACCCTTGCCCATGCGGGTCATGATGCGCATGCTCGCGACGACGTACGGTGAGTCAGAAATTTCAACACCGAGTTGAGCAATTGGTGAACCAAGTGGGCCCATTGAGAACGGGATGACATACATCGTGCGTCCGCGCATTGCGCCTGCAAACAGGCCATTCATTTTTTCGCGCATTTGCGCAGGAGCTGCCCAGTTGTTCGTTGGACCAGCATCAATTTCATTTTCTGAACAGATGAAGGTGCGGTCTTCAACGCGAGCGACATCGCTTGGGCTTGAGCGTGCCAAGAATGAATTCGGACGAATCTCCGGGTTCAAACGAATGAACGTGCCCGCATCGACCATTTGCTGGGTCAGGCGATCCCACTCTTCTTGCGAACCATCGCACCACTCCACCCGAGCTGGCTGGGTAAGCGCTGCAACCTCTTCGACCCACTGAATAAGTTTCTTATTGCGGGTTGGGGGATTCTCGAGACCGGGAACCGACATGAACACTCCTCGTTGAGTTACTGAACAGAGCCAAGGATGCTCCCTTTTTCCCAGCGAAATGCCCGCGGACGCCATGCAAACGTTCTCTTGTGACTAAGTGCACAGGTTTTCCGTCTAAAAACGTGGTGCGGCTCACGTTGGACGCACGCCATTTGGACCTATCGGACAGCCGCCGCCATCTGCTCAATAACTCGAGTCAAAATTTCAGGAGAGGTCGCAAAATTCAATCGGGCAAATCCAGGCCCTGTCGGCCCAAACGTTGGGCCTGAATTCAGTGCAACTCTGCCTTTTTCCAAGAGGACCGCCGCTGGATCTTGAGCGAGGTTCAACCCATTGAAATCCAGCCAGGCAAGGTAAGAGGCTTGCGGATCATTCATCTGCACTAACGGCAGATACTCGTGCAAGAGATTGCCCAAAAGAACTTTTTGAGATTCAAGGTGCGTGAGCATCTCATCAAGCCAAAGACTGCCTTCGAAGTACGCCGCTTGCGCAGCCAACACACCTAAATGTCCAGCTCCAAATTGCACTTCGAGTGGAATGCGTTCATGCAGGGTTGCATAGAGTTCTTTGCTGTTCGAAACCACTTGTGCGCATTTCAATCCGGCAATGTTCCAGGCTTTTGATGCTGAGATGACTGAGACCGCAGGAGTTTGGCCAGCAACTGTTAAATACGGAATGAATTCATATCCGTGGTGAGTCATGGGTGCATGGATTTCATCTGACACAACCAGCACAGAAAATTCTTGAGCGATCTGCGCGATGAATGACATCTCATCGCGATCAAACACTCGACCTGTGGGGTTATGCGGACTACACGCCAAGAAGGCTGTGACTTCAGGTCGACTAAAGGCTTCACGCATTGCTTCTCGATTGAAGGTATAGCGACCGTCAACATCTACTAATGGGACATCGACCACTTCGCAATGTGCAACTGTTGTGACTGTTGTAAAAAACGGCGGATAGACCGGGCTGGTAATCACGACAGAGTCCCCTGGCTGAGTTAACGCCAGCAACACATGTCCGACGCCCGTCAAAACATCGGCTACCGGTATTACACACTTGGGATCAACACTCCACTGCCAGCGTTGTTGTGCAAATGCTGAGAGCGCGACTCCCAAATCACTCGTCCACGCATAACCGGTGTCTGAGCGACTAATGGCATCCGTGAGCACCTTCGCGATGGGCTCAGCCAAAGTGAAATCCATTTCGGCAACCCAAGCTGGAATGACATCAGCATCGTAGGCACGCCATTTGACGCTTTGGCGAGTTCGCAGTTGGGCTAACGACTCATACGAGAATTGGCTCACCTGATCAGGATGTCACACGAGCCAACGACTTGAAACGACGCAAGCGCAACGAATTCGCAACGACAAAAACAGACGAGAAAGCCATCGCCGCTCCAGCCAACATTGGGCTCAGTAACCCAAAGGCAGCGAGTGGAATCATCGCGACGTTGTAGGCAAAGGCCCAAAAGAGGTTTCCTTTAATTACTCGCAAGGTGCTTCGCGAAAGCCGCAAAGCATCAACCGCAGCGACGAGATCGTTTCGAACCAAGGTGATGTCACTTGCCTCGATTGCGATATCCGAACCTGAACTCATTGCTAATCCAAGATCTGCCTGTGCAAGCGCTGCCGCGTCGTTGATTCCATCGCCAACCATTGCAACGACAAGACCCAATGCTTGACGCTCAATAACTGCTTGCACCTTGCCCTCTGGATGTACATCCGCAATCACTTCATCGATACCCACTTGAGACGCAACGGCTTGGGCCACTCGTGAGTTATCGCCGCTTAGTAGCACCGGACGAACATTGAGTGCCCGCAGAGCATGAATAGCATCCGCACTTGTGTCACGCACACTGTCGGAAAGTGAAATGAGTCCGATGACTTCGCAGTCACGTGCAATAGCTACGACTGCAAGGCCGCTCTCCCCCGCAACTTGCATCGCTTCCCCAAACCAATCGGGGCTCAAGCCACCAGTGTTTTCAAGAATCCAACTTGGGCGTCCAACTTTGACACTCTTCCCATCAATCGTGGCCTGCGCTCCGAGCCCAGGGAAATTCAAGAATTCAGAAACGTCGACCGGAACGAATTCCATCGACGCAATCGCGCGCGCCAGCGGGTGCTCACTTAACTGTTCAACGGAACCAGCAATAGCAACCACTTCCGATTCAGAAACGTTTGGCGCGCTCACCACTTGGTGAACCATGACCTGGCCCGTGGTGATCGTTCCCGTCTTATCAAGCAACATCACATTGACATGGCGACTGAGTTCGAGGGTTTCTGGACCACGAATCACAATGCCCATGCGTGCGCCGCGACCAGTACCTACAAGCAATGCAATCGGTGTGGCAAGACCAAGCGCGCAAGGACAGGCAATGATCAATACGGCAACGGCCGAAGTAAATGCTTTCTGCGAATCTTGCGTTGAACTAAACCAGGCAATCCAAGTAATGATCGCTATGCCTAGAACAGTAGGAACAAAGACAGCAGAAACTCGGTCGGCCAATCGCTGGATTGGTGCTTTACCGGACTGCGCTGCCACGACGAGTTCAGCGATTTGTGCAAGTTTCGTCTGCGCACCAACACCAGTTGCGCGCACAATCAAACGACCATCCAGATTCACCGTCGCACCCACGACGCCAGCTCCTGGAGCAACTTGCACTGGCACTGATTCACCTGTGAGCAACGCTTCATCAACCGCACTCATGCCGGAAACAACAACACCATCCGTAGCGATGCGTTCACCCGGGCGAACGACAAATTCATCGCCGACTCGCAGCGCCTCAAGTTGCACTTGCGATTCAACCCCATCGCGAATCAATGTGGCTTCAGAGAGCTGCAATGAAAC
>CANFTO010000126.1 GCA_947449945.1 Actinomycetota bacterium
AACTTCTTTTGGATTATCAGTGAGCACGGGTACACCAGTTTTGGTTCCTGGCTCAACAATCACCGTTTCAACATCAGCGAAATACTTCGCAAGCATCACGCGCATTTCACGCAGCACAGCCGGAACAGTGCTGCATAGCGCAATTCCAGTTACTGGCGGATGATCTTCAAGTAACCCACGGAAGGTCAGAGCAATTTCGTCAGCTGTCGTTCGCGAATCAGTTTTAATGCGCCATGAGGCATTGAGTTCCTCGCCATCGAACATGCCAAGAACAGTGTTGGTATTGCCAACGTCAATCGTGAGCAGCATTAGCTCTCCGTCCTTAGGTCAGCACCAATGTCGAGTACCGGCGCTGAATGGGTCAGCGCACCGACAGCAAGGTAGTCGACTCCCGTTGCGGCGACCTCACGAGCCACCTCCAAGCTCAATCCACCCGACGCTTCCAACCGAGCGCGGCCCTTGGTGCGAGCAACGGCATCGAGCATCTGTTCGGTTGTGAAATTGTCGAGAAGCACGAGGTCGGCTCCAGCTTCCAGAACGTCGTCAAGTTGCTGAATTGAATCAACTTCAACCTCCACAGGAACCCCCGGGAAGTTTTGACGAACCAAATTGAATGCTTCTGCAACTCCACCAGCAGCTAACACATGGTTGTCTTTTACTAACGCAGCATCAGAAAGTGACATCCGGTGATTCACGCCGCCACCACAACGCACCGCGTATTTTTCTAAGGTGCGCATGCCAGGTGTGGTTTTACGGGTATCTCGAATTGCTGCACGAGTTCCAGCGATCTCATCTACCCACACTCGAGTCGCCGTTGCGATACCACTGAGGTGACCAAGGAAATTTAAGGCGGGGCGTTCGGCTTGCAAGAGTGCGTGCGTTGAGGCGCGCACTGAAATCACAACGCGACCGGCCTCTACGAGTTCCCCATCGTGCGCCCCGAATTCGATTTCCACATCATCATCACCACATACCGCCATGAAAACAGCGGCGGCAATAGGCACACCTGCGATCACGCCCGAGCGCCGTGCACACAAATCCAGCACCGCGATTTGATCTGTAGGAACCGTTGCAACTGTCGTGACGTCAACTCCTCCAGCAAGGTCTTCTTCGATTGCAAGATTGATCAGGCTTTCCAACGCCAATGGATTCAAGCGGGCATCAATAAGCATCTGGGAAATAGTCGGACCAAACACCTTCGATTTGTGTTCAGTCATGCTTGCCTTCCATCTGAGTACGACACCCCTGAGCGAGGCACCGTGCGAGTGGTCAATGTTCCATCACTGTTGAGGTTGCTTACAAGTCGAACCTGCCACTGAGCGTCATTTTGATCAGGGAAGTCTTCCCGCCAATGCGACCCACGGGTTTCTTCGCGCAATGCTGCGTGGCGCGTGAGTGCAGTTGCAATCGTGGCAATATTGGTCGTTTCCCAATCCTCCGCAATGGGCTTTCCCTGCTCAGTTGCTGCGAGGGCATTGAGCTCGGTACTCGCTAACTGCAATGACTCAGAACTCCGCAACACACCGACATGACGATCCATTGTCGTTTGTACACGGCGACGAACCTGATGTGGCAATAACCGCTGGTCTGTATGCGATGGAAGAATCGGATCGCGAACCACGCGAAGCCCACGATAGATCTGCGCACCGATACGGCCAGCAAAGACCAATCCTTCGAGCAATGAATTGGAAGCTAACCGGTTGGCGCCATGTACCCCAGTGCAGGCGACTTCGCCACAGGCATACAACCCCGGGATGGATGTGCGACCAGCTAAATCGGTAAGCACGCCACCGGAAACATAATGTTGTGCGGGCGAAACTGGAATGAGATCGGTGATGGGATCAATGCCACGTGATCGGCAGGATTCAAGGATCGTTGGGAATCGTTGAACCCACATGTCTGCACCAAGGTGCCGAGCATCAAGCCAAACATGATCAGTGCTTGTTGCGCGCATGCGACGCATGATGGCCTTCGCCACAACATCACGTGGCGCTAAATCCGCCATCTCGTGTTCAGAGGTCATGAAGCGAGTGCCTTCAGCATCAATGAGAAATGCACCTTCACCACGCACCGCTTCGGAAACCAATGGCTGTTGGCCTTGAGCAAAGGGACCAAGCCACATCACCGTGGGATGGAACTGCACGAACTCAAGGTCGGCCACATCTGCGCCAGCGCGCATCGCAAGTGCGACACCATCGCCTGTCGAAACATAAGGATTCGTGGTTTGACGAAAGACTTGCCCAAAGCCGCCGGTAGCCAGCACCACCGTGGGCGCAAGTGCTGCACCAACTCCGTCACGCTGCCCGGTGCCCAGCACGTGCAAGGTAATGCCTTGCGCTGCTCCTGTTTCATCGGTGATCAAATCCAATGCAAGTGCATTTTCAACGAGTTCAATACCTGGATCGCGGGCGATTGCTTCAACCATGGCACGCGAGATTTCAGCACCTGTTGCATCTCCACCAGCATGCGCAATGCGATCGCGATGGTGACCACCTTCGCGTGTGAGTGAAATTCCACCGTCTGGTTCAGTGTCAAACCGAGCCCCGAGTTGGATCAGCCCACGAACAGCGCCCGGGCCTTCCGTGACAAGCACTCGCACGGCTTCCTCATCACACAGACCAACACCGGCAAGCAACGTATCTTCAAGATGTTCGGCCGGTGAATCATCCTCAGCAAGTGCTGCAGCGATGCCGCCTTGGGCCCACCGCGTAGATCCCTCATTTACTTGAGCCTTTGTGATCACAAGAACCGTGCGGCCAGCTCTACGCGCATGCAAAGCAGTAGCCAACCCAGCAATCCCTGAGCCCACCACAATTACGTCAGCGCGAACTGTCCAGCCTGGTTGAGCGGCAGCAAGCTGTACGGGTAAACGAATCACGATTTGCCGCCCACGCGACAAGCAATATTGTCGATGAGTCGGGTAGTTCCAAGGCGTACCGCAATCAGCACTCGCCCTTCACCTGGAACCGCTTCGCCAAGTTCTGGATTGGTGACGACAAGGTAGTCGAGGGAAATCTCTGGATGATCAGCCAGAAGTGCAATACCAGCGCGCTCACCGGCACGAGCACCATCCTGAGCAGCAACTTCTGCAGCCACATGAATTGCACGTGGCACAAGTGCCGCAACTTTGCGTTCTTGCGCGGAGAGATAACGATTGCGACTACTCATGGCCAGGCCATCGTCTTCACGAACTGTAGGAACGCCGATCACACTCACAGGAAACCGTAAGGACTTCACCATGGAAGTGATGAGTGCGAGTTGCTGATAGTCCTTTTCACCGAAGAAGGCGTAATCAGGTGCGGTCAGGTGGAGGAACTTTCCAACTATTGTCAGCATTCCCTTGAAATGACCCGGGCGAGAAAGGCCGTCAAGGATGTCACCCAGTGAGCCTGGATCCACCATCACTTGATCACCCAGCAGATCAAGGCGATCTGTTCCGTACATCTCTTCAACTGAAGGCGCAAACATTACATCAGCACCTGCGAGTTCACTCACCTCAAGATCGCGATCAAGGGTTCGCGGGTAACGATCAAAGTCTTCACCCGCGCCAAATTGTGTGGGGTTAACAAAATTAGTGACGATCACAAAACCTGATCGACCAACCACTGCACGTGCTTCGCGAATCAGCGTCGCGTGGCCTTCGTGAAGCGCACCCATGGTCATGACAACAGCAACGGGAGACGACGCACCACGTGCTGCGAGGAGTTCGGCGTGTGTTGATGCCAAGTGCGAAGTCACGTTACGTTCCCTTCTTCACTCAACACGCCTAAGAGTGCTTCTGCAAGCGCGGTAGACAGTAGCCCAGCCTCAACTGCCCGATCAGCGGTTACGCGGGCTAGCGCTCGGTAACTCGAGCCTGCGAGCTCTGACTGCTCAGTGAGCACCTCAAGGTGTGCCTTGACGCTCGCTGCATCTCCACGTGCAACGGGCCCGGTTAATGCTTGATCCCCTAATCGCAATGCGTTATCCAAACTTGCACTCAGTAAAGGAGCAAGCACTCGGCGTGGTTCCTCTATGCCAGCCTGCGACAACAGCGCGGCACTCTGAGCAACAAGGGTGATGAGGTAATTCGAACCGAAGGCTAAGGCTGCGTGGTACAGCACTCGCTTGTCTTCTGGCACCCAAATTGGATCACCACCGATTTCAATCACCAGCGCTTCAGCGGCACTACGCAATTCATCTGGTGCGGTCACCCCAAATGGGCATTCTTCAAGCCGCTGGAGATCCATGCTTGTTCCGGTAAACGACATCACTGGGTGAATAGCCAGAGGCAACGCCCCAAGCGCAACAACTGGCGCCATCACATCTGTGCCATATCGACCACTTAAATGCACCCAGAACTGACCGGGCTTGACTGATCCACTTGCAGCAAGACCTTCGAGTAAACCTGCAAGGGCATCATCGGGAATGGCGACCAGCACAAGATCACAAGCCGCAACTACATGGTCGATATCGACAATGGGCACGTCGGGCAGAAGCGCTTGGGCGCGTAGGCGCGAGAGTTCAGAAACAGCGGCGACGGCAACCACTTCATGGCCAACACGATGCAGTGCCGCGCCAATCACGGAACCGGCTCGACCGGTGCCAATGACACCGACACGGAGGCGGGGAGGAGCCATCACACGTAGGAGCGTAGAGGCT
>CANFTO010000127.1 GCA_947449945.1 Actinomycetota bacterium
ATGGCTGTTGTAGTTGTTGTGACGGCTCGAAGCGCTCTCGGTAAATCGCAATAGCCTGATGTAGAGCTTGCGGCGCAAAATGCGATGCGAAGGCAAAAGGTAATCCGAAGTGCGCTGCCAACTGAGCACCGAATAACGAGGAACCCAGGATGTACAGCGGAACATGGGTTCCTCGACCTGGAGTCGCGTGAATTCCCTCAATTGTGCTGCTCTCAGAAAGATACCCCTGCAACTCCAGTACATCTTGCGGAAAATTCTCTGCCGCTCGCGGATCGCTACGTAGCGCTCGCACCGTGACTTGGTCAGTACCTGGCGCCCGACCTAGACCGAGGTCAATGCGGTCTGGATGCAAGGCAGCCAAGGTGCCAAATTGCTCGGCGATCACCAGCGGCGAATGATTCGGCAGCATGATTCCGCCAGAGCCAAGACGGATTGACTTCGTATTCGCAGCAACGTGAGCTATCAACACAGCTGTTGCCGACGAGGCAATCGTTGCCATGTTGTGGTGCTCGGCATACCAAATTCTTCTGTACCCAAGTGCTTCAGCGCGTTGGGCTAAAAGAACACTGGCCTGTAGAGCCTCGCCAACGCTTTGACCCTCGCCAATTGAAGCCAAGTCCAGTAAGGAAATTGGGATGCTAGCCATGCTGAAAGTTCATCCTTTTCACACACTCGTTGGCGATTACTCTCTGGGGATTAGAAATCAGTGCCGCCATCAATATTGATGAGTGCACCATTGATGTAGCCCGCACGTGGTGAAAGCAGGAACGCAATCAAGTCACCGACTTCTTGGGGCTTTCCCGGACGACCTAGGGCAACGTTCATCCCCCACTCTTCAGTCATTACGCGCTCAAGAGCAGTATCGAATTCCCAGCCGCGGGCGTCAGCAATTTGTTTACGCATCCCTGCCAGTGCATCAGTTTCAATTGCTCCAGGTGCGATGCAGTTAGCCCGAACTCCCTGCTTGCCGTAATGCTTTGCGATGCCCTTGGTGAAGAGGGCTACTGAGCCCTTCAGCGATGCGTATGGCAGCCGTACGAGTTCTGGCGAACGAACTGAGAAAGCGGCAGTAGTCACGATGGTGCCTTGAGTTTCAATGAGATGAGGCAATGCGGCTTCAACAGCGCGTGAAAGGCCTAGCAACTGGTCGCGAAATGCTGCAGTCCAGTCATCATCTGAGGATTCAATCGACATCTGACCTTTGGTACCGGTCGTGATACCAATGCCATCTAGGCGACCGAGGAAATCAACTGCTGCCTGAACGGCCTTTGCTGCATCGCCTTGTACTGACACATCAAAGGCAAGACCCTTGGCCTTAGTTGCCCCCTCAGAAATCAACGCGGCCGCCGCTAGATCAGCGCGTTCTTGATCGCGTCCGACCACAACTATTGATGCACCATCAGCCGCAAGGGCGCGAGCACCAGCCAGACCCATGCCCGCAGTTCCACCAACGAGCAGATATCCCTTATCGCGTACTTGCAGGTCCATTCATTCCTCACTTCGATCGATAGGCCTGAGTAGTGATGCTTTCGTCACTATTTACCGGACTAGGCAATTCTTGATTCTAATTTGCGGACTGGGTTTAGGCCACTACCCGGCGTTCCATCTTCGGGATTCCTGGTGTCGTGTCATTGATCCCCCAACTGATGATTACCTTGGGGCTAATGCGAAATCGCTCATTTCCACCGATATTTTCGATCGAGCAAGTGCCGGTGGCTTTAATTCCTCGAGGTGTCCAGGGATCTACTGACGCAAGATCGTCAATCACAATGGTCACTTGCGGATTCGCCAAAACGTTTTTATATCGAACAGTTTCCGCGATATTAAAACCTGCCGTGATAACCGCGTCATCTTCCAGTTGGAAAATCACGGGCGCAACATCTGGACGTCCTGATAACGAAGCCGAAGCAAAGCGCATTAACGGTTGAGTTCGAAGGTAAGTAAGTTCCGCTTCCGTGAAAATACTCATGACTTATCTGCCGACTCTTCTCGAGCAACCGGTGCATTCAACGGATAGAAATCAAGGTCCCACCATTTCGACATAGGTAAGGACAACACAGTTTGGCGAGCATCATCGCTATCGGCCGCGATTACTTCCAAAAACACTGTTCCTCGCTCTCGCGTTGCAAGAAATAGAGCACCGATCTTTCCGGCGGAGGTGAGCTCTTTAACCTTTTCTTGCTCCTGGGCCACCACTCCCATGACTTCGGCCATATCTGTGCCTGACGTGAATGTGCACACGACCATGAACTTCTCCATGCGAATTCCTTTCAACTGTGTAAAGACGTGACAGTGAGGAGTCTGATACCTCAACTTAAGTTGAGGTCAAGTGCTAGCGTGGCTTCATGTCCTCTTCTATCAAACCTCTAGCCACATTGAGCGTGGGTCAAATTTCTGAACGAAGCGGCATCTCAATTTCTGCTCTTCATTTTTATGAGCGCGAAGGACTCATTCGAAGCATGAGAGATTCCGGAAACCGGCGTCGATATTCACGAAGTGCATTGCGAAGACTCGCCTTCATACGAGCGTCACAACGCGTGGGGATTCCTCTCGCAGAGATAAAGACAGCTCTCGACAGGCTTCCAAAGTCACGAACGCCGCGGGAAGCCGATTGGTTCAAACTTTCAACAGTTTGGCGCACGCGGATGGATGCTCAGATAGCAGAACTCATTCGCCTCAGAGACGATCTCACAAATTGCATTGGCTGCGGCTGCCTCTCGTTCAACCGATGCCATTTGGTCAATGCGGACGACAAGATGGGGCAGGAAGGGCCAGGTGCTCGACGATTAGAACCTGGTACCGAACGGCCGGAACCCTTTGATTGGTGAATATCATCGCTCGCTGACCGATTGCCACTTACAAATGCGCGCTTCCGCCGCCACCGACTGGAATTGATTGCCCAGTAACCATGCCTGCTTGATCTGAACACAGGAAAGCAACGAGCGCAGCCATTTCTGATGGTTCACCGAAACGACCCAGAGGAATGCGGTTAGTCATATCCTGGGTTGCTTCGGCAACCGTGATGTTGCGTTCTTTCGCAAGCCACACCCAGTAGGAACGATTGCGTTCAGTCAGGATTGAACCTGTCAAGATGTTATTCACCGTAATGCCATGTGTTGCAAGTCGGGCAGCCATTAATCGGTGCATGCCAGCAACTGGTGGTCGCACGACATTGGGAAGCAAATGCGGCAAGTGAGTGCTTGGCTCACGTGCAACACCTGAGCCAATGTTGCAGATACGACCCCAATGTTGAGCCTTCATGTCGGGAACGCATTCGCGAGCTAAGGCCCACGAAGAAATCATCAACTGTGTGAACTCTTCGCGATAGGACTCAGTTTCCATGCCTTCAAAGGTGCCAGCCCCAGGGCCGGAACCTTCTTTGGCTGCATCGATGACGTGACCGATGACGTTACTTATCGCGATACTGATCGGTCCGAATCGATCACGCGACTCAGCTACGACTCGCTTCACACTTTCCGGATCAGTCATGCTGGCCGCAATGCCATGCACGCGACCTGGCGCAATTTCCTCGAGCTCTGCAAGCGTTTCTTCGAGGTTTGATTGCGTACGTGACGCAATCACTACTTTGGCACCTTCATGCGCGAAGGTCGTTGCGATTGCCTTTCCGATACCGCGGCTGCCTCCGGAAACAATTGCTACTCGCCCTGAAATTCCATAGTCCATTAGAAAATCCCCGATCCAGCGCCGCCGTCGACAGTAATCGTGATGCCACTTAAATAGGCAGCACCTTGCGAACACAAGAACGTCACGGCATTTGCAACATCTTCATCGGTTGCAACCCCACCACGCAGCACGGCATTCGCGGTGATGCCATTGGATCCGACCTCACCGGTGATCACCTTGTTGAGACCAAGCATGCCCAGGGAAGTCACTGCAGCTAATTCATCGGCTTCCGCATCTACTGATTTGGCTTGAGCCGAGCCAACCCATACGAATCGACCCCACTTGTGTTCAAGCATTTGCGGCAGCGCCGAACGATAGGCACTGACTGCATTAGTCATGTCATCCCATGCTGCGTACAAGTCATCAGGATCAGAGATTTCAAGCAAATCGCTCCCTGGGTTCACGCCGCCAACAGCAACCACCGCATCCGCAAGCGGGTAGGCACCGTCAGATGTAGGTGAAGCAATCACGGCACCTTCTGCTTTCAGTGCCTGGCGACATGCATCCAGTATCGCTTCGTCGGGTCCGCAGACCGAGACCACTTTGCCTTTGAGTTGAAGATCCATGAACTGGTTTCTACCTCTCTGACCTGTGTCGAATGATCTTGCGAGTCAATCAGAGGTTGCATGCACCGTCAACGCGTTTGCCGTAACTGGTACCAAGAAATAACTGGGCGATCCCGTCAGCCTTGGTAGGTCAAATCTAGCCTCTTGAACCCTTCATCGAGTGATACGCGAGGAGTCCATTGCAGTGCGGCTTGGGTTTCCCTTTGATCAAACCAGTGAGCGGTCGAGAGCTGTTCTGCAAGAAATGTAGTGACGGGCGGATCTATTGCGCGATCTCCCCATACGCGTTCAACAACCATCCCTGCTACGTAGGCAACTGCGTAAGGAACTCGACCGCGAATCTTGGCACCACCTGCTTGCGCGATACGAGCGACAAC
>CANFTO010000128.1 GCA_947449945.1 Actinomycetota bacterium
CAAGGTTCCGGTAATTCTTTCTACCCGTCGGCTTTCCTCAATCGGCGCCGTTGATCAACTCACTGGGCAGCTGACTGCAGGGGCAGGCGCCTTGTTGAGCGCTGTGCAAGATGCAGCATCATCAGCCGGTTGGGTTTACGGCGTTGATCTAGCTGCACGTGATTCGGCCACGATCGGTGGCACCGTGGCCACCAATGCTGGCGGAGTGAACGTCATTGCTTATGGCATGACTCGTGTGCAAGTGGTGGGCATTGAAGCGGTGCTTGCAAATGGCACCGTGATCTCGCATTTGAACGGCTTATTGAAAGACAACACAGGTTTTGATTTCGGTTCGCTGCTGTGTGGTTCAGAAGGCACCCTCGGTGTGATCACCGCAGTG
This sequence comes from Actinomycetota bacterium, assembly GCA_947449945.1. Classification (GTDB taxonomy): domain Bacteria; phylum Actinomycetota; class Actinomycetes; order S36-B12; family S36-B12; genus UBA11398. The sequence continues at coordinate 380 of CANFTO010000128.1, forward strand.
CGTTTGCGCCTGCATCATCCGCATGCGCGAACATCGCTTGCCATGGTCGGTTGCGCAACGTATGGCGATGCACTCGCATTGATGTCTGCATCAGCTCGCGGTTCACATTTGATTGCAGCTGAAATGGTTGACGCGATCGGTATCGAACTCATGGATTCGGTTTTGGGTATTCCGTCACCACTTGCGTCTTCGTGGCCAGTGGTTGCATTCATTGAAGTTGCTGATGGTGGTGACGCATCAGGTTTGCCGCTGAATGATTCTCATGATGCAGTGGTGGCATTCGATGCTGGTGAACAAGCGCGCTTATGGCAATTCCGCGAGCGTCAAACAGAGGTCTATGGCGCAAAAGGCATCTGTCACAAACTTGATGTGTCCGTGCCACTTTCTCGCATGGAAGAAGTGTTGGCAGATCTTGGATCCTTGCTACGTGATGCGCCAACTGTTGAGTTCTACGGGCTCTTTGGTCACATCGCCGATGGCAACATCCATGTGGAATTCATCGGCCCTGCTGCAGATGATGTTGAAGTTGATCATCAAGTTCTTGAACTCATCTCGCGCTACTCCGGATCTATTTCTGCAGAGCACGGAGTTGGGCGCATGAAGGTTGATTCGCTCCATTTCACGCGATCGGCTGCAGAAATCGCTGCGATGAAGGCGATTAAGGATGCGCTTGATCCCGCTGGGCTCTTGAATCAAGGGATTCTGTTTCCCACAGCGTGAAGCACAGGTCTTGCACTCATTCCTACGTTTGACTACATTGTAGTCATGGCTACTCCACGCTCCGTTCGCCTTGATTCGGTGATCGAGGAACGCTTTGAATCCTTTCTCGCCCGACATCAAGGGCTTAACGGATCTGCTGCACTGAATCGCCTAATTGATGAAGGCATTCGTATGGATTTGGTGCCTGGGGTGTATTTCCGAGATGGCGTTCAGGGTCGAAGGGCCGCTCTTGTTGGCGGGCCAGAGATCTGGGAGGTCGCGTCGGTTGTGCGAGCAGCGCGAACGCTGACTGATGCGAGCGAAGATCAAGAAGTGCTTTCGCGAGTGTTGGAAACAACCTCGCTTTCGGTCGGACAGCTCGACACAGCGCTGAATTACTGGGCCCAATTCGCAGAAGAGATCGATCAACTCGTGGATCTTGCGTGGGCAGAAGAAGATCGTTTGATCGCAATAGAGGCAAGTAAGAAAACCCTGATTCGTGGTGAGAGAGTTACGTCGTGATCACACCAGGCGCGCGAATTAAATCGCCTATGGTCGTTGCGCACCGCGGCTCAAATGAATTCGAACCCGAGCACTCACTCGCGGCCTACTTGCGCGCAGTCGATGAAGGTGCTGACGCAATTGAATGCGATGTGCGCCTGACAGCCGATGGCACCTTGGTGTGTGTACACGATCGCGAGATCGGTCGCACAAGTTCTGGTCGAGGATCCGTATCAGCAATGCGCTTGCATGATTTGATGCACTTTGACTTCTCTGCCCCTGAAAGCGAAACATGGCAGCGCACCTCTTCGTTGGATGAACGCTCGTCTTTGTTGACCTTGCGGGTATTGCTGGCAGCAATGCTTGAGTCGTCTTCCTCAATTTCATTTTCCATTGAAACCAAACACCCCACGCGCTTTGGCAAGTATGTGGAAATGAGTTTGGTTGACGAACTGAGACACTTTGGATTACTGAATTCCTCGCGGGTTCGAATGATGTCGTTCAGTCGTCTCGCAGTTCAACGCATGGGCGTGATTGCTCCGGATGTGCCCACTGTTTTGTTGATGGACAAGATTCCTGCTCGCTACCTAACAGGCGCACTGCCCGGTTCATCATCGATTGCAGGTATTTCCATCGCTTCGCTTGCATTGCATCCCGAATTCGTGGAGACCATGCAAAGCCGCGGTGGGAAGGTTCATGTGTGGACGGTGAATGAACCCTCACAGGTTGAGTTGTGCCTATCTCTGGGAGTAGACGCCATCATCAGTGACAAGCCGGCGATGGTGCGTTCGCTCGTCGAATAAGGTTCTGGGCATGGCTAAGAAAAAAGTGCGTGCAGGTTCATCAGCAGTTGCTACCGATGGGGTTGTTCCTGTCGTAGGGATGCGTGAGCCATGCCCATGCGGTTCAGGTCGCCGTTACAAGGCCTGCCATGGCAAGGTCGATGAAGTCATCGAGACCACGCGCCCATTCGAAGGCTTCGCATCAGAGTGCGACATCGTCGCGCTTCGCGAACTCGTGCCATCAGCAACAGCTGCCTTGACCCTGCGCTCAGATGCAGTGTCAGCAACCGGTGCGCCAGCAGGAGCTCGCAAGGTCACGTTGGCAACGGTGCTGCCAAATGCCTACCCAGGCCTAGTCCGCATGGATGGCGAGATTCTTCTTGGCCTGCAGGTCAACACCTCATCAGGCAATGCCAGCCGCGATTTAGCACTGGTGCTCGCTGCTGCCCTTGATGCGGAACCTGGCACGCCAATTGAAGCTCCTCGCGATGCGACAAGTTCACTGCGTCTTCAGGATCTGATCGATGGATCAGCACCGCTTGATGTTCAGGTGCACGATGGTTTCGACTTCTGGGTTGATAAAGCGGAAATGACTGACGAGGTTCGTGAATCACTTGAGCGGGCTTCTTCATACGCGCATCCCACCTTGAAGCTTTCTTCTGCTGAAGCTGCGTACTGGTGTCAGATGGGTGAGAAGGAACATCTTCGCTGGTCAATGCCAATTGCAGAAGAGCTATTACTGAATGCACTTGCTCGCCTTGATGCGGCGGGGGAAAGCTCACTGGGTGAAGACACCAAGCTGGTAGGCATGTTCCGTGCGCACGGCATTGTTGTTCCTGTTTGGGATTTGCCGCTTGGCTTCGGCGCTGCGGCCTGCGAAGCACCAGCAGCCGCATTCCTTACTCGCTTGAATGCAGCCCTTGCAATCGATACACCACTGACTGATGCAGAACGACGTGCTCGCTCATTGCTCACCACGAAGCAAGTAACGCTTCGCTAGTAGAGATTTATGGATGCTCAGTTGTTGGCGGCTGCGGATCAGTGATGGTCGAGCGAACTTCAACAACTGACGTTGGGTATTCAACGGGAGTTTTCTTGAAGCGCGGGCCACTCCATGGAGCGGGCACTGCATCGAGCTTGTAAGCCAAGCCATAGGCGGGATATTCGTATTGCTTACGAATTTCGCTGAACATTTCCCAGGCGTCATCATCGCTGCGCACGATTGGTACGTGAGCTTCTTTCAACATTGCAAGAGCTCGATCAAACTGTTCTCGTGTGAGCGTTGAAATTCTCGCCTGATCAAAACCAAGTTGACGTGCTTGAGCTGCCGTCATTCCACGTGCCGCATCTTTGGCCGCAGCAGCATGCACTGATCGACGATTGTTATTCCACGCAGGAATATCTAAGGCTGGACGCGAAGGTACAGATTTGGAGGTCAGGTAGTCACTCAGAATTGGAATTCTCTTGGTGAATTTCTGAGGTCCAGCCGCTAAGAACAAGACTTCAAAGGTTTGTGAACCCTGCAAGAGCAAACGGTAGGCATATGAATTCTCTTCAGTATCCGAAATGGATACGTGTATTGCTGCAGCATCCATTGCAGCGAGCAATGACGTGACGTAATGCTGATGCGCACGAGAGCCACGAATGTAAATCAAAGTTGGGTAGGTCAAGTGCGTAAGTCTCAGCTTTGCTGCCCACTCGGACCACTGGCGGAAATACGATGCGATTTCCGACGTCGTTCCAGCCATTGATGAACGAGCCAAATATTCAGGACCCCACGATGGTTCACCCGCCGTGGTGCTGAACATCGTGACAAGTACTTCGCGATCAAGGTAGGTCTGAAAAATTGTTGGCAGGTAGCCGATCATCATTGCGATGAGAATCGGGCCGGTTGTTGCTGCGATGAAATCAATCGCTGTTTGCTCGCTGCCGTTACCTCCGGCAAAACCCAAGGTGAGCAAACTGGAACCTGACTGACGCAGAGCCTGGCCAAAAGGCATGCCGCTAATGCCATAAATCAGCATGGCGTAGGCGAACAGGAAACCAACAAGCCAAGCGAGCAAAATGCTCATGATCATGACGGGGCCTGTCCAGGCCATAACTTTGTCTCGACCGCGGTAGGTGCGACGCATTGCAGCGAGCCCGCGGCTGGCTCCGTAGACCGCCAGCATGACTAAGCCAGTAAGTGATGATTTCAGTGGCCGAGGCACGATCACGGTGCGCATCATGCTGATGAAGGTGGTCAAAGCCAG
>CANFTO010000129.1 GCA_947449945.1 Actinomycetota bacterium
CGCCTGGCCAATTTGTTGGCTGAACAATCTGACGATCAAGAATCATCAGTTCACTATGCCAATCTTGCCGTGCGAGGAAAGCTGCTCGATCAAGTAGTTGATGATCAAATTGACGTGGCCCTAGCGCTTAACCCGACGATCATCACCTTTCATGCCGGGCCCAATGATGTATTGCGCCGAGGTACCGATCTCGATGATCTCTTTACGCGATATGACATGGCAGTGCAGCGACTGGCCACCTCATCAAATCAACCAACGCCAACAGTGGTTCTGTTCACTGCGATCGGTCGAGCCGGTGGAACTGGCAAGGTCGCGCAACTGCTGGCCGATCGTTTTGCCATGTTCAATGCGAATGTGAGATCAACAGGAAAGAAATATAACTGCATCGTTGTTGATTTAGAACTCATTGAAGTCCTCACGGATCGACGGCTCTGGTTTGAGGATCGTTTGCATCTCAATGCGCAAGGCCACGAGAGAGTTGCTGCCGCAACATTGAGCGCCATTACCAGTCAACGGATCAACACCGAAGAATCAAGCGAGCATCAATGGTGGATGCAGCCACTTGCACCAGCTCCAAAGCGCAGCAAAGTCCAAGACATCAAAACCGACGCTCTTTGGATCAAGAACCACATGATTCCGTGGATTGGCAGACGCCTCAAAGGTGTATCAAGTGGCGATGGGCGCAAACCCAAGGATGAAATGTTGAGATTAGTTAGGCCTTAGGCATGCTGAAAATGCGAATGCCCGCATAAATCGTGCCGATGACAAAACCAAGCGCTGGCCACATTGGCCAGAAGTAGCCCTGCCCGGTGAGTCCCCACACCACAACACAGATCACCCAGACGGCTACGAAACCGGCGAGCATGCGCCAAAACCCGTGAATCGAAGCTGCGCGCTTTGCTGCTGCATCACTCATCATCAAGCCCATCTCTCATCCACTGGCTAACAATGCGGATGCATCGTGCCATCTGTGTATTGCAAGGATCATATGAGGCAAACTCACGGATTTCGGTAAATCGCGAACATAGTGAGATTTCGCCTTTCAGGTTCCACAAACATGGCTACCTAGCCTGCCCGCAACACCAGCATGTACTGACCGCCACCTGGTTCGATCGAGGTCGACAAGGCCATGCCTGGAACGAATCGTGAGAGCCGATCGAGCAGCCAGTCTGAAGCCTCTTGGGCATCAGATTCACTCGGGCAACGAGCAATGACCTCTCGCCCACCCTTACGAGAAAGACGATCAACGGTGGCAACGATTGGTGAGGGATCAACGACGAGCAGATCCGCTGACCACGCAACAACCGGAGCGATTTTGCCTTTCTTGGTGTTGCAGTCGCGGTGAGCTAGGCGCTCCACCATCACCGCACCCTTTTTTCCCTTAGCTGCCGCAAATCCATCGACGGACGGGCCGCGATCGGAGTTCACGGAAGCTTCTGGATCTACCGGGGCATCACAGAGCCAGCAGCGCCAACCATCGCGTTCGCCGATCTCGTTTAAGTCGCTCATGCCATGACACTAACCGAGTATGCGTGAGATGGAATTCACCGGCGAAAATCAACGTGCGCCCGACCTGAAAACAGGTCGAGCGCACGTTGCGACTTACTACTTCGTAAGTGCTGCTGTCATCGCTTGGATTGCTGCGATCTGGCAATCAAGGGTGATCGCTGGTGGAGTGTCGCCGGATGCAGCGGCCTTGAATTCAGCGGCTGTTGGGCAACCAGCAATATCTGCCTGAGTTGAGTCTTCGTAAGCCAAGCTCACAACGATGGCAGCCGATGACGGATCAGTTTGGGTGACATCGATCTTCGAGGTGGAGCCATCAGCAGTGGTGCAATCACCAGTGGCCTCATTGAGCGTGCCCTGCTGCTTATTGCAATACGCGACAAAGAAGGCTTGGGCGACATCTGCTGGAATGCCAGCATCGGTGCCATTTTGTTCGACTGTTGTGATCTCCGAAGATACGGATTCAGATGTAGTGGTATCAGAAGATGAGCAGGCACTTACTAAGCCTGAAAGAGCAATCGCGCATGCGACCGCGGCGATGGACTTTGCAGAGATCATTTTCATGACGAAAATATAGAGTTGATTTCACGCACAGCCCCTTGAAATGCATCGTGTTTTCCAAGAATTCTTACTCTTAGAGCCACAAGTCTGTACTCAGGGTTAGCCCTTAAGAACGACCTGGAAAAGAAAAGCAGTTGTGGCGGGTCTCGAAAGATGCCCGCCACAACCGCTATCTATGAACCACTAGCCCAAGATGACCTTGCCTGTTGTGGTGTCGATGTATCGCCCACCACAGGTTGGCTTTGCGTCAGGCACGAGATCTGTGCCCTTGGCCAGGGTGTACCAGTTACAGGTGATTGGGTTTCCGTTCGGCATGATGCCCTTTGGTACGAAGGAAACCTTTCCTGGCAACATGCCAGCACCGTCGTAACTGTTGACCTTGCGCAGGTTTGTGATGAATGAACCTCGCGTTGGGCACTTGCCGGCAACCTTGAGACCCTTGATGAACAAGTCAGCTCCGACATAGCCAAGTGGTGCTGCTGGTGAATAAGGATTCATGCCTGCAGCCTTCATTGCTGATGCGAAGGTCTTCACTGCGCGAACGTTCACACCCACTGGAGCGGTGCCGTAGGTCTGACCGAGCGCACCATCAAGTGCACCGTTAGCCGTCTTCAACACTGCTGGGTCTGATAAGCCAGCAACGGCGAATGACTTCAGCGTGACACCTTGTTGCTTGAGTGCCTGCGCCAACGAGATACCACCATCGACGAATCCCGAGTAATTGACTGCATCAGCTCCTGAATTCTTGATGCGCAATGCTTCCGAAGTTGCATCGTGAGCACCCTGGGGTGAATCAGCAATACGCAACACCATGGTCATGCCCGGAATGAACGGCACGAGATTGGCTAATGCCGTTTGCGATGCGGTTGCGCTAGCTGATGCGTGGTTAATGATCGCAATCTTGGTGGCACCCATCTGCTTCTGCTTTTCCAGAATCAGCGTTGGGGCAAAGGTTGGCACAGAGCCGGTGGTCGCTCCAGCATCACCAAAGGCATTGAGATCGGTACCGAAGGCTGGGTTTGAAAACCCAGTGATCGGAATCCCTGCATCCTTGAGCGTTGGATACATCGCCACCGTGCTGGTGGTTGTTGTTAAACCAAATACGCCGTCACCCAAGGCTCGTTGAACTTCTGAGATTTGTTGGGTCGGGCTTGTGCCGTCGTCATAGACCTTGAGAATGATCTTGCGACCATTCACGCCGCCCTTTGCGTTTTCCTGATCAACGCGAAGTTGTGCGCCTTGCTGCGAACCTAGGAAGGTAGTTGCTGCAGGGCCTGACTTGGATCCAATCCAACCCATTGTGATGGAGGTTGGTGTAACACCTGGTGTTGCTGGGCATTTGTTGTTTGCAACAACACTTGCCTTTGGTGCAACCACCGGTGCACCCATTGCACTTGTAGCCATAATGCTCATCAGCAAGGAAGCACCTGCGCCAGCAGCGATTGCTGCCGAGCGACGCTTGTTGCTCGAGTTGCGACTCATGAGATTCTCCTTGTTTTCCCAAGCGAATGGCTTGGGCTCTACAACGAGCATGCGCCTCAGAATGGCGTTCTCCTATAGCAATAACCAACTGTGGCCAAAGCGTTATCGGTATGACACCAAAGCGTTATATGTGAGTCGGCAATTTCATGTGAAACGTGTAGAAATTCCAGCGAGCCAATTCACGTTCTATAAAAACGTGTTATCGATTCGCCATGTACCGCCGGTATTCACCAATGCACGCAAACAAGCCCAGCCGCCTGCACCATTGTTTGGCCACGGCTCCCATCCGCGTTGCCATCCACCGGTTAAACCCGTGCTGTAGCCAAAGGATGCATCTGCGACATCAACACACGTTCCAGAAATGCCGACAGGAAGTGCTTGGCGAATCACTGTGGGGCGAGCTGAGTTCGTTGATCCGGAATTACTCAATGCAGTCATGACACTTCCGTCTTGCGCTACCGCGACAAAAACACCGTTTCCATAGGCCACATCGCGCCATGCCCTAGTGCTGGCTGGTGTTCCCGCAACCCAAGCGATGCCATCCGTACTGGTCATTACTGCTCCACCGGTTGGCCCAACGGCGTCACCAGCGACTGCGACCCATAAGCCATCGCCGAATGTCACCGACTGCCATTGTGAGATCGATGCAGCAGTGCGCGATGTCCAGGTTTGCCCATCAGGACTGGTCATCACTCGGTTGGCACCATCAGCCGACACGGAAACGAACAAGCCGTTGCCATAGGAGACGTCGTACCAGTCACTGGCTTGCGTTGGGCTGTATCCAAACCAGTTAATGCCATCCGTACTCGTCATTACCTGCGGAGTGCCTACTGAAGATCCCACGGTGACGAATCTGC
>CANFTO010000130.1 GCA_947449945.1 Actinomycetota bacterium
CAATGGATAACCGGCCATTGCGATGGGCTGAATGCGAAGAGCGCGTTGGGCAACGGGTGTACCTCTCAGCGACGCCTGGTCCGTACGAGTTAGAAGCAGCCCAAGGTGACATGGTTGAACAGGTCATTCGGCCTACGGGCTTAGTTGATCCACAGATCGTGTTGAAACCTACTGAAGGTCAAATCGATGACCTGATGGATGAGATCAAGGCGCGTGCCGCGCGCGATGAGCGAGTACTTGTTACGACGCTGACTAAGCGCATGTCTGAAGATCTCACAGACTATTTACTCGAGCACGGGATACGTGTGCAGTACCTCCATTCAGAAGTTGACACTCTGCGAAGGGTTGAGCTCCTGCGTGAATTGCGCATGGGTGTCTTCGACGTCCTTATTGGCATTAACTTATTGCGCGAAGGTTTGGATCTGCCCGAAGTTTCCCTTGTTGCGATTCTCGATGCAGACAAAGAGGGTTTCCTTCGTTCTGAGCGGTCACTCATCCAGACAATAGGCCGAGCTGCTCGAAATGTTTCGGGCGAAGTGCACATGTATGCAGACAAGATCACTCCGTCCATGCGAAACGCTATTGACGAGACAACACGAAGGCGTGACAAGCAGATTGCATACAACAAAGAACGTGGGTTAGATCCGCAACCACTGCGGAAAAAAATTGCCGATATTACGGATCTGTTAGCGCGCGAGGATGCAGATACTGCGGCACTTGTCGAACAGGTGAATTCCTCGAAAGGCAAGCGTCGGATGCCGGCTCATCAAAGTGATCTTGTTCAACTCATCGATGACCTCACTGCCCAGATGCATCAGGCCGCCTTAGAATTACAGTTCGAATTAGCCGCAAGGTTGCGCGATGAAGTTCGAGATTTGAAGAAGGAACTACGTGGGATGCAGGAGGCTACTGGCCGATGAACGTCCCAACATGGTTGTGGCTGGCAACTCTTGCCGGGTTTCTTGCGATCATCTGCGTCGATCTTTTTATCGTCGATAGTCGCCCGCATGCGTTCAGCACCAAGGAGGCTGGCATTTGGGTTGGCGTGTACATGGCGCTTGCTGCTGTCTTCGCAATTTCTTTGAGTGTTTCTTTTGGATTGACGTATGGTGGTCAATTCGTCGCCGGGTACCTCACTGAATATTCATTAAGTGTGGATAACCTGTTCGTCTTTCTTGTGCTGATGACTTCGTTTGCTGTGCCCGCTGTATTACAACACCGGGTACTCCTCGTTGGTGTCGTGATTGCACTTATCCTTCGCGGAATCCTGATAGTTCTTGGGGCTGAACTCATCGCTAGGTTCGCCTCGATCTTTTATCTTTTTGGTGCATTTCTTCTTTTTACGGCTTGGAAAGTATGGAAGTCGGAGGATGACGAACCAGATCCACAGGGAAATGCGCTAGTGCGCTTCGTGACTAAACGCTATGCCGTGTCGCCGGACTATGACGGCACGAAATTACGCACACGTGTTGCTGGTAAGTGGATGCTTACACCGCTGGCTTTGGTGATGTTGGCAATAGGAACAACAGACGTGCTGTTTGCCCTAGACAGCATCCCGGCGGTTTTCGGGGTCACTCATGAAGCGTTCATTGTCTTTACGGCAAACGCGTTCGCGTTAATGGGACTTCGTCAGTTGTATTTTCTCTTGCAGGGCCTCATGCGACGACTCAAATATTTGAACTATGGCCTCGCAGTCATTTTAGGATTCATTGGTGTGAAACTTATTCTTGAAGCAGTTCACGAAACTACATCGCTCAATGTGCCGCTGATTCCTGTCTGGCTTTCTCTCGTAGTCATTGTCGGTGTTCTCGCAATCACGGCCATCGTGAGCCTGAGAGTCACGGAAGATTCACACTCGCCCGCAGTAGGGGAATCGTGAACGTTTCATTGAGCCTTTGGTGTGCGACCGTGGGCGGGCTCTTGGCCCTCGTGATTTTAGATTTCGTGGCTGTGAGTCGCAAACCGCACGAAGTGCAGTTCAAAGAGGCCGCGTGGTGGTCGATTTTTTATATAGGTATCGCCATTGCCTTTGGCCTGGGCATATTGGTTTGGCAAGGATCGGACTTTGGTACGCAGTATTTCACTGCGTACCTGGTGGAGAAATCCCTCAGCGTCGATAACTTATTCGTGTTCCTTATAATTTTGACGCAATTCGCTGTGCCGTACGCGCTACACCAACGAGTGCTGCTTGTTGGGGTCGTGCTTGCTCTCTTCTTCCGCACGATTTTCATTGCGGCGGGTGCTGCAGCGTTGGCAGCTTTTGCTTTTACGTTCGTGATTTTTGGTGCAATCCTCATTTGGACCGGTATTCAACTGGCGCGACACCGAAACGAAGATCCAGATCCCATGGATAGTGCTATGGCTCGGTTTATCCAGCGCCGAATTCCTTCAACGCCGAAGTACGAGGGAAATAAACTTTTCATTCGGCTTGATGGTAAAAGGTTCGCAACACCTTTGTTGACAGTCATGCTCTTGATTGGTGTGACAGATGTTCTATTCGCATTGGATTCAATTCCGGCGACCTTTGGTGTTACTCAAGAGGCGTTTCTAGTGTTCACCGCGAATGCATTTGCACTCTTAGGTCTGCGAGCTCTCTACTTTCTACTTAAGGGTTTGCTCGACAAACTTATTTACTTGTCTACAGGACTAGCAGTTATTCTGATATTCATCGGAATTAAACTAGTGCTCACATACCTGCATGAAACATGGCCATCGATACCGAAGATTCCAACGACGTGGTCGCTGATTGCCATTGCGGTTATTTTGATCGTTGTTACGTGGGCGTCACTGATGAAGGTTCGAAAGGATCCTTCGGCAGTAGCGCATGCGGGGCGGTTAACTGATCATGACGAAGAAGGTTGACCTTCACCAACCGCGTGATCGCCATTCGGCGAGGTTTGGCCGCTGTGCGCCCAAGGTTGTGTCGTCACCATGGCCTGGGTAAACCCAAGTCTCGTCACTTAACGTGCCAAAGATTTTTTCTTCAACCCCGTTCAACAGGGAGGTAAAGGCGACTGGATCTCCCCAGGTATTGCCAACTCCACCTGGAAAAAGGCAATCACCAGTAAACACGTGGGATGTGCCTTCAGGATCGTCGTATACGAACGCAATGGAACCGTCGGTGTGACCGACAAGGTGGATCACCCGAAGCTGGACGCTACCTATGGTGAGTTCAACACCCTCTTCCAAATAGATATCCGTAGGGACGGGGATGCCAGGTGCATCAATGGGATGAGCCATCGTTCGAGCTCCAGTTGCTTTCACCAGGTCCGCCAAACTTCCCCAGTGATCTTGATGCTGATGCGTGGTTATTACGGTTCTGAGTGTCTCCCCAGTGAGGACTAAGAGCCGATCAGTCTCCGCAGCCGCATCAATGAGGGCTTGTTCGCCGGTCTGGCGGCAGCGCAGGAGGTATGAATTGTTGTTGTAGTCGCCTACTGCGAGTTTGCTGATGATCAGATGGGGGAGTTCGCGAACATCACCCGGGCCACCTACTCGTACGTTGCCGGTATACATTCAACTCCGTCCCTTTAAGTGGCCGCAGGGCCAAACCCTGAGATGAGGCATCGTGCACGACCGGTTGGTCATCCGCGGAGCCCGTGAGCACAACCTTAAGGATGTGTCCCTCGATTTACCGAGGGATGCGCTTATTGTGTTTACGGGGCTATCTGGCTCAGGTAAATCAAGTTTGGCCTTTGACACTATTTTCGCCGAAGGGCAGCGCCGCTATGTCGAAAGTCTTTCCGCTTACGCGCGTCAGTTCCTTGGTCAAATGGATAAGCCCGATGTTGATTTCATCGAAGGGCTTTCGCCCGCAGTCTCAATCGACCAGAAGTCGACCTCGCGAAATCCACGATCGACTGTGGGAACTATCACCGAGGTGTATGACTACCTGCGTCTACTTTATGCGCGGATTGGGAAGCCTCATTGCCCTGTGTGTGGCGATGAGATCGCACGCCAAAGTCCACAGCAAATTGTTGATCAAGTCTTGGGCCTTACTGAGGGAGCGCGTTTCCAAGTACTTGCTCCTGTTGTTCGTGAACGCAAGGGTGAATATGCGGAACTTTTTCGCACTTTGCAAACTCAGGGTTACTCACGTGTTCGAGTAGATGGCGTTGTCTATGGCATGGACGAATTGCCGACGCTGAAGAAGCAGGAAAAACATACGATTGAGGTTGTCGTTGATCGTCTGGCGGTCAAAGCTGATTCCCGACGACGGCTCACAGACTCTGTCGAAACAGCACTCAAATTAGCCTCAGGGTTGGTCGTCCTTGATTTTGTTGATCTGCCGGAAAACGACCCCCAGCGCGAACGAATCTTTAGTGAGCACCTGGCGTGTGCAAAGGATTCCTTATCCTTCGAAGAACTAGAGCCTCGTTCC
>CANFTO010000131.1 GCA_947449945.1 Actinomycetota bacterium
CGACTGAGCGATGTTGACATCGATGACATCGTGATGGGCGAAGTACGCCGACTTGAGGCCCAGCACACATTGACCATCATCGCTGATGTTGAAGCCGCGCGCCTCCGCGGTGACCGCACAGCCGTCGGCCAAGCGATCCGCAACGTTGTTGACAATGCCGCACGATTCGCGAAGGGACAGATTCGATTTACCGTGCTCAACGAACAGGGCTTCATCGTGGTCCAAGTTGAGGATGACGGCCCGGGCATACCCATCGAGAGCCGCGAAATCGCCTTGGAGCGCTTCGTCCGCTTAGACGAGCATCGCTCGCGCAACGAAGGCGGATCGGGATTGGGATTGGCGATTGTTCAGGAGATCACGCATATCCATCACGGAAATGTAGTTCTCGAGCAAAGCCCTTTGGGTGGCGCTCAGGTAACAATGAGGTTTGCTTCGGACAAGGCGGCGACGATCGGATCGAGTCTGTAGCCAAAGCCGCGAACGGTAACCAGCGACTCAATGCCGAAAGGCACATCGATCTTCTTGCGTAGATAACCGATGTATACCTGAACCACATTCAACGGACCTTCGAACGCAGCATCCCAAACGTGATCGAGTAGTTCACTCTTGGAGATGACCTTCCCAGGGTTGCGCATGAAGTACTCCAGCAATGAGAACTCTCGAGGTGTGACCTCAATACATTCACCCGCTCTGGCAACTTGGAACGACACCGGATCTAGGGTCAGGTTACCAACGGCGAGCACGGAAGGACGGTCGGACGTTATCCGCCTAAGCAGCGCCCGGATATGTGATAGCAGGACGACGAAACTAAAGGGCTTGGTCAAATAGTCATCTGCGCCCAGATCGAGGGCATCCGCCTCTTCATGGTCGCCATCCTTGGCTGTCAGCATGAGAATCGGTGTCCACACCCCTCTCGCGCGCAGTCTTTCGATTACCCGGTAGCCGTTCAACTTTGGGAGCATCAAGTCCAAGACGATGATGTCGTACGCCTGCTCCGTAGCAGCCCATAATGCTTCTTCACCGTCATGAGCCAGATCGACCGCAAAGCCCTCCTCTATCAGGCCACGCCGCAGAGATTTGGCAAAGCGGACCTCATCGTCGACCACGAGTACTCGCATGTGCGCTTCCTTCCCTGGACGAATCTAATCTGGAGTGCCTTGGCTGATGAGGCCAGCGCGGTCGGTACGACACGCCTCACGAATTAGTCCATCCGCTTCAACACCGGTCGATTTCAGCCCAGATGCACTAGCGAGCTTGACCCCCGCGGCACTGGCCCGGGTGGAGACGTCCAACCGATTTCTCGAACGCCAGCGGCCGCTGGGCTGGTTCACACGCAACGAAAATGGCATTTCGCTCCGCGACGTTAGTCGCGCCTGCGTCATTCCGGGAGAGACAGCTGTCAAGTGTGCGCTTACGGACAGGATTGGATTGCGCAAAACGAAATCGTCGTCACACAACCTCGAAGGGCCCGTGGCCTGCCTCACAAGATCTGCCATGCACAAACCCTAGAAAGCCGATGCAAAGGAAACGTTGAGAACAACGACGCTCGAATACTCGCAATCGCGACCTATCGGGCACACGTGACGGCAGGCCGACGTTCGATCTCCATTGGCGCTGTGACACTTTGTCTTTTCTCAACATCCCGCGCGTACGGTGCTTTTATGTCAATTTCGCGGTACGCCGCATGGAGCAAAGCGCACCATTCCATCGGCCGCACTCACCTAACCGCGGTTGCGAGCATGGGCCTAGTGCTGCTTGGCTTGTCGGCCTGCTCGTCTTCAACCAATCTCACGCCACCCTCCAACCCGTTACGCTCGACTACTTCCTCAGCCTCAGCCACACCACTCGCGTCTAGTGCGACTTCTTCGACGACAGCCGTGGCCCCTGAGGTGAACCCAGCCGGTGATATTCCAGACAATCAAGTCTTCGTTGCCTGGTCGCCCTCCCCCGCCACTTATACAGTCAAAGTTCCTGAGGGATGGGCGCGAACAGACGGTGCCAGCTCGACCAAGTTTTCCGACAAACTCAATTCGATAGTCATTTCCAGCGTCGCTGCAACTGGCCCACCAACGATCTCTTCAGAGACGCGCGCGGTCAAAGCCATCGCACCAACGTCAACAGGATTCGTCCTTGGCAATGTCACCGCAATTACACGCCTAGCTGGAAAGACAATCTTGTCCCTATATCGCGCCGACGCTCCAGCAGATCCCGTCACAGGCAAAGTAGTAAACGATGAAGTCCAGCGATATACATTTTGGAAGAACAGTCAATCTGTGACATTGACCTTGGCTGGGCCACGCGGAGCAGACAACGTTGATCCTTGGCGAATTGTGACGGATTCGTTTGCGTGGTCGCCATGAGCACACCGGCAATAAGTGCCCAATCGCTTTATCGATTCTTTCATGCAGGACCGGAAGAGACCTTGGCTTTGCGAGGCGTAACTCTGATCGTGAATCCTGGCGAGATCGTGGCGATCGCTGGTCCGTCTGGTTCTGGCAAATCCACCCTGTTGTCATGCATAAGCGGAATGGACGATCCGACCGGAGGTGCGGTAAATATTTGCGGCATCTTGATGTCGCGGCAACCAGAACCAGTGCGGGCTGCCTTGCGGCGAGACCGGATCGGGATTCTGAAGCAGTCAAGCGAGCTTTTTTCACACTTGACCGTCATCCAAAATGTGCAACTCGCACGGGCCATAACTCCCTCAAGCCGAACCGATGGCACGCGACAGACAAGCCCATCAGCTCTCTTGGAATTAGTCGGAATTGCGCATCGCGGGCAGGCGCTGCCCGATCAACTTTCAGGTGGGGAAACCGCGCGCGCAGGCTTAGCGGTCGCGCTGGCCAACGATCCGGCCGTACTACTAGCGGACGAACCAACCGGCGAAGTTGATCGCGCGAGTGAACGAGTACTCCTTGACTTGCTGCGTGCGCTCGCGAACCAGGGCATGGCAGTCGTTTTGGCTTCACACAGTCCAGTTGTGTTGGCTGCAGCCGATCGCGTGATTCAACTTGCTGACGGAATTGAAGTACCAAATGGGCGCTGAAGTTGTTGCCAAGGCAATCCAGGTGTCCGTCACCTACGCAACAGGCGCGCGCGCCAGGATGGCGCTTGCCCCTACAGATCTGCAGATACAACGCGGAGATCGCATCGCACTCATAGGGCCGTCAGGATCAGGAAAATCGACACTGCTTCATTGCCTCAGCGGACTCATTTCTCCATCGAGCGGCGTCGTGACGTGGCCAACACTGGGCCGTCCGATCAAGCACCCCGGCGCAATCGCAACTGTGTTTCAGGCACCGAGTTTGATTAGCGCCTTGACGGTAGTTGAGAATGTCGAACTGCCTTTGCTCATCCAAGGCTTGAAACCTGCGGAAGCCCGAGTACGTGCCCATCAAGCACTGCGCGAACTCAATTTGGAATTCCTGACAGCCCGTTTGCCCGAAGAGCTTTCAGGCGGCCAGAGCCAGCGGGTAGCTGTAGCGCGCGTCATAGTGGGTTCACCTCAGTTGATTTTGGCTGATGAACCAACAGGCCAACTTGATGCGGCAGCAGGCACACTGGTTGTTGAGGCCCTATTGCACTGCGCCGAGGTACATCACGCTGCTCTCATTGTCGCTACTCATGACCAACACGTTGCAGACCACTTCCCAATCCACCTGCTCGTTGACGATGGGCACGTTGCGATGGGAATCAACGAAGAGGGCCGCCAGTCATGATTCGCATCTGGCTCCGTGGCGTTGTGCACAGACGGACCGCCATGCTGTTTGGCCCATCCGCGGGAGTCGCTATCGCAGTGGCTCTTCTAGCTTCCTTGGGCATGTTTCTGGCGACCTCAAAAGCTACGATGACCCAACGTGCCGTCACCGCTGTCCCGGTGGACTGGCAAGTCCAGGTGCAACCTTCGGCGACAGCAGTTGAAGTTCGGCAAATCGTTAACGACGCAGCGGGTACCCAACAAACGGCCATCGTTGATTTTGCCAAGGTGCCTTCACTCAGCGCCCAGATTGCGGGAACGACTCAAACCACTGGTGCTGCAGTGGTGGTCGGCCTGCCCCCAAGCTACACAACCCAATTCCCCACGGTTATTAGGACTCTTGCTGGAACTTCAGCTGGTGTCCTGGTCGCACAACAAACGGCAGCAAACTTGCACGTCGGCGTTGGTGACACGGTCCGCGTTCAGCGAGTCGGGATGGCTCCCTTGTCGATGCGAGTGAATGGAGTCGTTGACCTTCCCAGCGCGGATAGTTTCTTTCAGGTCGTGGGTGCGCCTGCACACTCCCAACCTCTGGCTCCACCGGACAACGTCATTTTGGTGCCTTCGGCCAATTTTGCTCGTGACTTCGCTCCAATTAGCTCAATTAGTCCTGCTGCAGTGAC
>CANFTO010000132.1 GCA_947449945.1 Actinomycetota bacterium
CCCCAATTGCTGAAGCAATGACTGACATTTCTGGAACGCCCATCCCTTGCGTAGTTACTGCTGGAGTACCAACTCGAATACCAGACGCAACTGCTGGTGGTTGTGGGTCATAAGGAATTGCGTTCTTGTTCAACGTAATTCGCGCTGCATCGCAACGAGCTTCTGCATCGGTGCCGTTCACCCCAATGCCTTGAAGATCAATCAATGCTAAGTGGGTATCGGTACCACCACTCACAGGACGCATTCCTTCAGCTGCAAGCCCTGCTGCTAGCGCTTGTGCATTTGCGATGACTTGCTTTGCATATGCCTGATACTCAGCAGTTGCAGCTTCCTTTAACGCAACAGCCTTACCTGCAACAGCATGCATGAGCGGCCCGCCTTGCATCATTGGGAACACAGCTTTATCAATTGCCGCTGCATGCTCAGCCTTACAAAGGATCATGCCGCCACGTGGTCCGCGCATCACCTTATGCGTGGTGAAGCTGACTACGTCAGCATAAGGAACTGGGCTAGGAATTGCCTTGCCAGCAACTAAACCAATGAAGTGAGCCGCATCAACCATCATGATCGCGCCAACTTCATCACAAATGGATCGGAATGCTTCGAAATCAATGAGACGTGGGTACGCCGTTGCGCCGCAAATAATCATCTTTGGCTTGTGTTGAATTGCAAGCGCGCGCACTTCGTCATAGTCAATGAGTTCTGTGTCTTGTCGAACACCGTAGGAAACGATGTTGAACCACTTACCTGAGAAGTTCACTTTTGAACCGTGCGTGAGGTGACCACCGTGCGGAAGACTCATCGCCATCACAGTGTCGCCTGGCTTGGTGAATGCGCCATACACCGCAATGTTCGCACTCGCGCCACTATGTGGCTGTAGGTTCGCATGCTCAGCACCGAAGAGTTCCTTCGCACGGGCAATGCCAATGTTTTCTGCAATATCGACTTCTGCGCAGCCGCCGTAGTAGCGCTTACCTGGGTAACCCTCTGCATATTTGTTGCTTAGAACCGAGCCAAGGGCCGCGAGCACCGCTGGAGAAGTGAAGTTCTCCGAAGCAATGAGCTGAAGACCACCACGCACTCGTTCAAGCTCAGCCAGCAATACGTTGGCGATTTCGGGATCTTCCTGCGCAAGCGCATCGAAGTCAGGTCCCCAGAACGGCGTGGTGCTCATAACACTCCTTGTGATGGTGAAAGCCATACTCTACGCGGCTTCACACCAGGCCCAATCGACGAACATCCCACTCCACCCATCTAAATCCGCGGCGTCAGGAAAGTTCTGGGAGTAGTTCGCGTACCTGTGCGACCGATAACGCGCCCTCACGCACGATCGCAGGAGCCACACCAGTCACATCAATCACAGTGCTGGTGAATGTTGACTCTGGCATTACACCTACATCCAGCGCAACAGCAGCACATTGCCCTAACTGATCAACGGCCCGCTCCAGAGTTTTCGGCGCTTCACCGCCAACTGCATTGGCCGTGGTCACGATCATCGGACCAGTTCGTTCAAGGATGGCCAAAATCAAAGGGTGGATTGGCATGCGCACGGCCACTGGCAATTCAGGTGGCAGATCCCAGGCCAGTGATGGCTGGCTAGGCAGGAGCAAGGTCATTGGCCCAGGCCAAAAGGCTTGCATAAGAGCTTGCACAGCGGTGGTGACGCCTGTGGCAATACCTTGGACTGTCTGTGCACCGGGCACCATCAATGGCAAGGGCGATCCGGGTGATTGGCCTTTGGCTGCACGAATCGCAGCCACTCCCCTACGCGAAAATGGATCAGCTGCGATCGCGTAAACCGATTCAGTAGGCAAGAAAACTAAATCTCCGCGCTTGATTGCACTGACTGCCGTGGATATTGCGCGTTCGCGCCCAGCAGCTCCTTCACATGACAGGGTCAACATGAGCTACACCCGGCGAGCAATCGTGAATCTTGGCAAACCATTGAGGTCAATTCGATCCGCAACATCCTGATACACGGATGTGCCCGCCGGAATATTGGTAAGTGATGCGATTTCGAAATCAGACGAAAAGGCTTGAGTAATACCTGGCACTCCACGCATTCCAGCATCAGTACCTTGAACGTCGGCATGTTCAATAACTAGCAAACCGCCTGGTGCTAAAAGAATGGCTGCAGTGCGTAAAACTCCGCGCACAATGTTGAGGCCATCCTCTCCACCGTAGAGCGCGATCTTTGGTTCGTGGTCACGCACTTCAACTTCACGCGGAATCATCGCATCGGGAATATATGGCGGATTGCTTACGACTACTGCAACTTGACCTGCTAGTCGTGCAAGTGCTCGGCCAGTGTCGGCGACATGGACCGCATCGTCATGAATAACTTCCACGCGCGAACCTGCAGCACTCAATACGTCTTCATGGGAATTCACATTGCGCTTGGTCCAACTGATTGCATCATCGGAAAACTCAACGGCGTGAATTCGAGAGTTTTCAACTTCGAGGCCAAGTGAAATTGCTATTGCGCCACTTCCCGCACACAGATCAACTCCGATGCGTGACCCAACCGGCTGCTCGCGCAACTCACGAATTGCGGCTTCAGCGACGAGTTCAGTTTCTGGCCGAGGAATAAATACACCCGGACCCACTTCAAGATCGATGCGTCTAAAACCTGTGGAACCCAATAAGTGTTGCAAGGGAACACGGGTTAGGCGTTGGGTGAGCAACTGCTCTACATGTACGCGCTGCTCATCTGTGATGTCATCTTGAAGGATCAAACGATTACGTGGGATACCCAGCGCATGGGAAACGAGCCATGCCGCATCCGCAGCAGGTGATGGAATTCCAACTGCATTTAAACGACGTTCAGCATCAAACAACATATCTCGCACTGTGGAACGTCCACCTTGAGTGCGTTCAATGTCTACGCTCACGCTGCTCCCCCAGAGGAAAGCTTGGCTGCATTGTCGGCGTCAATGCATGCTTGGATCACCGCATCAATATCGCCGTCAAGAATTTGATCAAGATTGTGTGACTTAAAACCAACTCGGTGATCATTCAAACGATTTTCAGGGAAGTTGTACGTACGAATCCGCTCGCTGCGGTCAACAGTACGTACCTGCGAACGGCGAGCGTCCGATGCGTCTTTAGCCGCAGCTTCTTCCGCTGCAGCAAGTAACCGCGCCCGCAAAATACGCATCGCCGATTCCTTGTTCTGTAACTGGCTCTTTTCGTTTTGGCATGAAACGACGACGCCCGTTGGAAGGTGCGTAATACGCACTGCACTGTCGGTGGTGTTCACGCTCTGACCGCCAGGGCCTGATGAACGGTAGACGTCAATTCGCAAATCATTTTGGTCAATTTCAACTTCAACATCTTCGGCTTCTGGAAGTACAAGAACACCCGCTGCGGATGTATGTATACG
Organism: Actinomycetota bacterium; assembly: GCA_947449945.1. Lineage (GTDB taxonomy): Bacteria > Actinomycetota > Actinomycetes > S36-B12 > S36-B12 > UBA11398. Next base: position 3,383 of record CANFTO010000132.1, read on the forward strand.
ACCTTGGGATTCAGTTGCTGGCACACGTTGAACGCGGTGGACGCCACCCTCGAACTTCAATCGAGCGAATGGTGCCTCACCTGGCTCTGGAACACCACGTGTTTTTACGGCAATTGCAACGTCTTTATACCCACCGAGGTCAGATTCAACAGCTTCAATCACCTGTGTAACCCAACCGCGACGCTCCGCATAACGAAGATACATGCGGGCAAGGTCACCGGCAAAGAGTGCGGATTCTTCGCCGCCTTCTCCTGATTTGATTTCCAAAATGACGTCTTTATCGTCCATGGGATCACGTGGGAGAAGCAACGTTGTCAGGCGCTCTGCAGCGGCTGCTTCCGCGGCAACTAGATCAGGAAGTTCGGCGGCAAAGGCTTCGTCCTCTGTTGCTAATTCGCGAGCAGCAACAACATCATCGGTGACCGCAAGCCACTGCTTATAGGCAGACACAACTGGTCCAAGTTCGGCATAACGACGACCGAGTTTGCGTGCCAGCGTCTGATCGCCGTGCACGGCTGGATCAGCTAACTGCTGCTCGAGGTCTGCGTATTCGCTGACTAACTCGGCACACGACTCAAACACGGTTCATCCTTCCGATCAGGTCAAACATGAAACCGGGCGCCGGTCTGGGGTCGACCGCGCGACGGGGGAGACACGCGGCCGACCCCAGGCCGGCGCCCGGGGTCAAAAACTAGTTAGCTTCTTCTTTTTTGCCGAAGCGCTTCTCGAAGCGAGCAACACGGCCGCCTGTGTCGAGAATCTTCTGCTTACCGGTGTAGAACGGGTGACAAGCTGAACATACGTCAGCGTGGATTGAACCGTTCTTCGCGGTGCTGCGGGTTACGAAGGTCTCACCGCAGGTGCAGGTGACCGTCGTTTCAATGTACTCGGGATGAATGCCAGTCTTCACGAACTTCTCCTTGGTATGTCCCGGGTCGGCTTCCCACGATGGCGGGGCCGTGAACC
>CANFTO010000133.1 GCA_947449945.1 Actinomycetota bacterium
AAATTTCGATACGCCAGACATGAGCGAAATAGCACTCAAAAATGAACCAACACTCAAAATCGAGCCGAATGAACCGACGCTGCCAATTGAGAAGGCCGATCCAAATGAGCCAATGCTCAAAATTGAATTCTTCGATCCAATACTTAAGAGCGAATTCTCAGACGCAACACTGAATCGTGAGTTGGACATAGGTCCACACTATTGGGGCCGAGAGGAATAATTTCCACCAGGTGCATTAAGTGATCGGACTTAAGATCGGGGTATGTCACAGCAGCGGTCGCGTCGATTTGCTCGACCCATGCGCGTACATCCAGTTGTTGATTTGAGTCAACGTAAGCCGGTAAAACGCGCGTTGGCGTTAGCCTCAGTTGAGACTTTGGGCTTGGGTGTTCTTTTTCTTCTTTACTGGTTACTAGATATTCGCGACAGTGTTCTTGCGCCGTTGATGTTCCCGCCGGTCGTGAGTTTCTTATTGGTGTTAGCAACATCAAGTTCGCGAATTTCTCGACCTCTTCGCATCATTACCGCGTACGTCGTTGCGGGATCACTGGGTCTAATTTTCGCTGAATTACCAGGACCAGTTTTCGTTGAAGCAGTGATCGCAGGAGGCATCACGATGTTTTGTATGCACTTGCTCGGTGCCTTTCATGCGCCTGCAACCGCAATACCGCTCATCATGGTGCTGACCTTTGCGACGGGAACGTCTGCACTCATCGCTCTTCCACTCCTTGTGCTGCTTGCATGCATGGTGGTGTTTCTCGCGTGGGGTGCGCATCGCATTCTCGGAGATGCGAACTACCCGCAGGCTTGGTGGTAGCGATGTGGGTTATGCCGCTGCCCGTTTCTGACTAGCTCGATACACAACCATCACGATGGCTGCTGCAATTGCGATGGTTCCAGAGATCATCAGAGGTAGCTCTCCGTTACCGGCACCTGCCGTCCAGAAGATTCCAGCAAGAAGCCCAGCGATGAGCACGCTGCCGTTATTGAGACTCTGGTAAATACCTTGAGCTCTGCCACGATGTTCATCGGGTACGAGAGTTGAAATCCAGGCTTTGCCTACGCCATCAGTAAATGCAGGGAACAGCCCATAGATAGCAATACAGATAAATACTCCGACTCCGCCGTGAACTATTCCAAGTCCGAGATAGCCAATGCCAAAGGCAAAAAGTCCAACGGCATAGATGTAGGGCTTGGGCCAACGGTCAGTGAGTACACCTGCTGGGTAGGCGCCAAGAGTGTTTACAGCATTGAATAACACATAAGCCAACACCACTTGCGTCGTAGTAAATCCCAATTCCATAACGCGTAGGAGTAGCAGAACATCCGGAAAATTCACGAGCGCGATGACAATCAAGACAATCGTTACCCGCCAAAACTCTCGGGGAAGTGGTGAATGTAGACCGTGTTCACGAGTTGTGACTTCGTGTGACTCTTGGAATTCGTCTTCTGCGGATCGAAGTTTCTTGGGTTCGCGCACGAACATGACCAGTAACACTGAAATGACGGCTGGAATTACTGCCCACCACAATGCGGCACGAACGTTTTCATTGAGCATCGACAATGCGAGTAAGCCAAGCAGCGGACCGATGACCGCTCCAAGGTTGTCACCCGCTCGATGAAAACCAAATGCGCGACCTAGTGCTTCTTTGGGGACTGAAGCCGCAATAAGCGCATCGCGGGGTGCTGATCGAATTCCTTTTCCAAAGCGATCAACGACGCGTCCGATCAGCACTGTTGGCCAAGCAAAGGCAAGCGCAATCAAGACTTTGCCGATAGCTGCCAATCCATAACCTGCACTAATGAAAGGTTGTCTTCCACGTGTGTCTGACCAGCGACCTGCGAAATATTTCGTCACACCAGCGGTAGCTTCAGCGGCACCTTCGATGACACCGAGTAGAACGGGTGGCGCTGCGAGGAGACCAGTAACGAGCAGAGGAAGAAGCGGGTAGAGCAATTCGCTCGCGGCATCTTGGGTGAGTGACACCAAGGTCAAAATAACCAGGTTCCTTGTGAGCCACGCGAGTTTGGGTTTTTGCTTTTGTGAGCTCACTCAAGGGACTCTAGCTGCGCAATTTAGAGAAGGGTTAACGCTTACTTCTTTCGCTGCCCGCGAATCAGTGATTCCTGCACGACGGAAGCAATGAGTGTGCCTTCTGGGTTGTAGAACAACCCGCGAGCAAGTCCATGCCCACCGCGCGCAACTGGAGTGTCCTGGGCAAAGAGCAGCCATTGATCGGCCTGTATCGGCGCATGGAACCAAACGGCATGATCAATTGATGCCATCTGCAGATGCGGGCGCATTTGCACATTTGGGCTTAGCGCTGTCGGCACCATCGTGAGGTCTGACAGGTATGTCAGGGCACACGCCTGTATCAGTGGATCGTTTGGAAGCTCCTGCAAGATCCGCACCCAAGCCATGCGTTCATAACGCCCATCAATCATCTCCACAGGCTTTTCTGGATCAAAGAGTCGCAAATCAATCCAGCGGCGACGGTTTCGTGATGCAGCACTTTCACCACCGGCATCAGGTTCTGGGTCCATAAATGGATCCCAGACTCCATCTTCGGGAGGGGGCGCAAGCGGCTGAGTGAATTGATGCTCTGGCCCCCAGTCTTCAACTGAGAACGATGCAGTCATCATGAAGATCGTTTCACCATTTTGAATTGCGCGCACAATGCGCGATGAGAACGAACCGCCATCGCGGGGCCGCTCAACCAGGTAAGTAATTGGATCTTCAGTGCGACCAGGGCGCAAGAAGTAGCCATGGAGCGAGTGCACATATCGACCAGGATCATCAACAGTCATTCCGGCAGCCATGAGTGATTGCGCGGCTACTTGCCCGCCGTAGGTGCGGATTGGTCCGCCTCCGTTGGCCAAGCCAGTGAAAATATCGCGATCCACTTTGCGCAAAAGGAGTTGCTGAGTGAAGTCTTCTGCAGGAGTCAGCGATGTTTGTTGATCTGGTTCGCCAAACTGCTGATTGCTCACCTTTCAATCATAGCTTCGCGTGTTGACAGGTGAGCAATCGTAAATCGTGACTCAAATCTCCGAAGCTGCTGTGAGCGATGCGATTTCTGCTTCAGAGAGTTGGAGTGTTGCCATGGGAAGCAACTCATTGAGTTGCTCAACTGTTCTCGCGCTGGCGATAGGAGCGCCAATTGTTGGCTGTGCATACAGCCAAGCCAATGCAACGGCAGCAACAGGAACGTTATGCGTGGCGGAAATTTCATCCAATGCTGCGAGAACAGCGAGGCCTCGTTCGTCAAGCATTTTCGCGGCGCCACGAGCGCGTTGGCTATCAACATCAACCCCGGGGCGGTATTTACCAGTGAGAAAGCCACTAGCTAAGCCGTAATAAGGAGCGTGAGCAATGCCAGCCTTTGCGACGACCGCACGAACATCGCTTTCGTATTCCTTGCGGTTCATGAGGTTGTAGTTGTTTTGCAACACTGAATATGGGGCAAGACCATGTTCGGCGCACACATCAAGGGATTCTTGGAGCCGTTCCGCAGAGAAGTTCGATGCACCGAGATAACGAACCTTGCCTGACGTAACAAGCTCGTTGAATGCAGTCATCGTTTCCAACATTGGTGTTTCAAGGTCATCGCGATGGGCATAGAGCACATCGATGTAATCCGTTTGAAGTCGATCAAGGCACTCTTGGGTAGCCGCAGCGATGTTGTCAGCTGAGAGTCCTTTGCGGCTCGGCAAGCTGCTGATCTTTGTTGCCAGAATGATTTTGTCGCGGTTACCGCGAGCCTTCATCCAGTTGCCGATCATGATTTCTGATTCGCCGATGGGGTGATCAGGTAACCAAGAGTTGTACATGTCGGCCGTGTCAATGAAATTACCGCCCGCTGCCGCGTAAGCATCAAGAATTTCAAATGCTGTTGGTTCGTCGACTGTCCAACCAAAGACATTGCCGCCGAAGCACAGTGGGAAAACATCAAGAGTCGTATTACCAAGAATTGCCATGAACCTGATCGTGCCTTATTTCGTTGATTCGTGTGATGGATTTAGGTTCGTTGGTATTCGAAATCATTAATTACTCGGTTATGTGACAGTCCGATTGATTCGTAGTGAGTCACCGGGCGCCAATCTGGGCGCTCGATCTTTCCGCCCGTCCATTGAGGTTGCGAAACCATGATTTCTTCAATGTGCTCGGCGTATGGCTCCCAGTCAGTGGCGATGTTCCAAGTTCCGCCCGGTTGTATTCGGCTTGCGATCAGGGCAATGCGCTCAGGTTGCACTAGGCGGCGTTTGTGATGTCGAGCCTTTGGCC
>CANFTO010000134.1 GCA_947449945.1 Actinomycetota bacterium
CCTCGAAATCGTCGTTCACTTTTCAACCTTCTTCGCGGTTGCCTTCTTCACTGCAGCCTTCTTAGCCGCAGACTTCTTTGTGACACTCTTCTTAGCCGCACTTGTGGTTGTCGGCTTGTCACCTACCGATGACTTCACATTCTTGATTTCGGCAATTTCTTTTTCAAGACGCTGTACGTGACGACGCACTGCCGCTAACTCATCTTCACGAACAAAGCCCATCCGACTCACAGCGCGATCAACCTCTGAAGTAACCAGCCCGAGCAACATTTCGCGGTTATTGCGGCTCGTTGAGAGCAACTCATCAGCCAACTCCTGGACTTGACCCTTGAGATCAGGTGCCTTGGTGGACAGTTGAATTCCTTGACTCACTAATTCCATAGCAATTTCTTTGGCTTTGGCTTTCGTCACGTCGCTGAGGCCATTGGCTAATTGCAGGTATCCACGCAGGTCATTAAGCATGGCTTCAGGCTACTTCGTCCCAGGCCTTGTTGGGTAACAGGCAGGTCAGGTCGGCAGCGACATATGTTGGGCGCTCCTCGCCACGCGCAGATCTACCCTCATCCAACGACGCGACCCCAGTGCCAACGAGCAACGTTGGGATTCCTAGACGCGAACCTGCGGCGATATCGGTATCGAGTCGATCGCCGATCATCAAAGGCCGCAGGGCCCCAGTGCGAGCAATAGCTTCCTGTAGGAGGGCCGGTTCAGGCTTACCCGCGACCGCATTTGGTCCGCGACCAGCGGTCTGCGCCACAACGTGGACCAAAGCCCCGTTTCCTGGAGCAATCCCTCGAGCAGATGGGAAGGTCGAATCAAGATTGGTGGCTATCCATGGAACACCAGCGCGCACGGCAAATGTTGCTTCAGCAAGATCGGACCACCCAACGTTGGATCCATAACCCTGCATAACCGCCACGACGGAATCGGAGTATTCGCGAACTGGATTAAATCCTCGCTCACGTAAAGCTGCAGCCACTCCCTCTCCGCCAACAGCCAACACATCACCTGCTGAGACGAATGACGAGACCAACGTGGCCCCTGCCATTGACGATGTCACCACGTCTTGCTCTTCAGCCGCAATTCCGAGCTCGCGCAAGTGCACTGCGATTTGCGATGCTGTTCTCGACGCATTATTCGTGACGAAAATGCACCGGGCTCCTTGCTGATGAGCGCTCAGGATTCCTTCGCGTGCACCCGGCACGACGTTGGGACCGACGTACACAACTCCATCGAGATCAAATAAGAGAACATCACGATCGCCAATGCTCATAGATCATCCCCGAAAATCTGATTGAGATTTTCTTGATTTTCAATTGGTCCGTTGAGCGGCAGATTGTCAGCTATGCGAGCACGAAGCGTTGCTTTCACCTGTCCGAATGCGCGGGCGTATTCCAACCGGTCCGGGCGCATAGCTGAGGCCATACCTAATTCGTCGCGCGCTTGGATAAATTGTTGCATTCGCCATAGGCACAGGCCTTTACCGAAATGCGCATAATCATTATCCGGCTGCAACTGAATCAAGACATCGAATGCCATTGCTGCTGCGCGGAAATCCGAGGTATCAAATAGCGCTCTGGCATACATCTCCATAATCGATGCCGACTGTGGTTCTGCCGACATAATGCGATCAATGAGCAAAAGCGCTGCGTGTGGATTTCCAGAGTCCAGGAGTTCGCGGGCACGCTGGTACCACGAATAGACCTCATCTGAGGGTTCGCTGCTTGCCGAATCAGTGTTTGACACCCGTAGATTCTCGCACGCGCACCAAGCTGCGGACCTCAATCTCCGTGGCGCTTCCAATTCCATTGCCGCTACGCCAGAATCGGCGGCGCAATTGCCCTTGGATTTCAACCCAAGTGCCTACTGGCCAGGCTTCAACTTTCGTCCTGATTGCTAGTTTGAGCGTTTGGCAAGCTAATGAATCCACTTTCTGATGGCCGATTCGAGGCCTACTCGTGCGCGGAACAATCACCGTGAAGGTGGTGACTTCATCACCACTGGGCATTTTCTTTGTGAGGACATGTTGTCCTAATTTTCCAATGAGGTGAACCTCATTGACTCTGTGTACATCTTGAATAGTTGTCATGGAACACATGCTGGCTACATGAATGTGGGTTCGCACCTACCGACTTCCATCGGTGGATACGAACCCACATCATCACAACCTGTGGAAAACTTAGTTCTCGTCTGAGAATTCAATTCCATCCATGATGTTGCACTGTTCTTCTGCATCCGTTGCACCGTCTATATCTGAACCAGCAGCGCGTTCCATCCATTCACGCGCATCGTTCTTGCGGCCTGCATCTTGAAGCAACATTGCATAGGCGTATTGCAAACGTGCCCGCGTGTCTCCAGGCTTCAATCGAGTCAACTCAGGAATTTGCAGGGTGACGATGGCCGCATCGAGTTCACCTAGGTCGGCTCGAGCACCTGCTGCGACGATCATCATTTCAGCACGAGTTTCCGCCTCCATCTTTTTCGTATCGATGGATCGGATGTAGTCCAAAGCCTTTTGTGGCTTACCTAAACCTCGTTCGCAGTCAGCGATCATTGGTATGTATTGATCCCCGCCGTTCATGCGACGCACAGCCCGCAATTCGGTGAGGGCCTCGCCGAATCGACCTGATTGATAAGCAACGATTCCGCATGCTTCCCGAACCATCGCAATGCGAGATGCGCGACGTCGGGCTGCCTTAACATGCTCGGTTGCAAGATCAAGATCGTCGTCTGCCATCGCGCGCTCAGCTGCGACTAAATGGCGCGCAACAAGAATCTGCAGGCCCTCTGGCAATGAACGAAGTTCCAGCAACATTCCCTTATCGAAATCTTCTGGCGTGATGTCGTCAGGAATACGCGGGTCGCGAATTTCATAACCCTCGTCACGACGGTTGACTTGCTCGCGAGCACCTCGATCGTCACGACGGTTATTGCTCGGACGCCCTGACGTGTTGCGGTTGTCGCTGCGTTGCCCATCTGGACGGCCGCGTTCATCACGACGGTCGCGGCTTGGCGCACGGTCATAACCACCCGAACGAGGAGCCGAACTACGTGGCCGATCTTCGCGTCGATCCGAAGATCCCGTACGTGGTGAAGAACTGCGTGGACTTGAGCTACGTGGCCGATCATCACGATCATCACGACGCGGCGCTCGGTCATAACCACCGCTGCGCGGCGCCGAACTACGTGGGCGATCATCACGATCATCACGACGGTCGCGGCTTGGTGCACGGTCATAACCACCCGAACGAGGAGCAGAGCTGCGTGGCCGATCATCACGATCACGGCTTGGCGCACGGTCATAACCACCACTGCGCGGCGCCGAACTACGTGGGCGATCATCACGATCATCACGACGATCCGAACCACGAGGACTTGAATTACGGCGATCAGTACCTTGGCGATCTGAGGATCCAAAAGATTTCGAGCCACCGGAAGGGCGTGCTCCGCCTGGGCGCCCACCCGCTGGACGGCCTGTTCCACCCGAAGATGGACGACCGCTTCCGCTACGACCACTGCTACTTGGGCGTGATGAACCGGAACGGCCACCACTTGATGGTCGACTTGACCGGGCTCCACCGCGGTCGTTGCGTTCTGCCATGACTTGATCCTCTCGCACACACACGTGTGCCGTTACATTGGGGAAGAAATGGAAATGGCCACCCCGAGGGGTGGCCATTTCACAAAATTTGTCCGGCGGCGTCCTACTCTCCCACACAGCTTCCCGTGCAGTACCATCGGCGCTGAAGGTCTTAGCTTCCGGGTTCGGAATGGAGCCGGGCGTTTCACCTTCGCTATGGCCGCCGAAACTCTATTGAGATTTCAATTGGGCTTTGTTCCCGACCGAATCTCGGGAACCACACAGTGGACGCGAACAAAAAAGTTAAGTTAAAGGCAAGTCCTCGGCCTATTAGTACCGGTCAGCTCCACATGTTGCCATGCTTCCACATCCGGCCTATCAACCCAGTCATCTAGCTGGGGGCCTTACCCGGTTAACCCGGTGAGAAATCTTATCTTGGAACGGGTTTCCCGCTTAGATGCTTTCAGCGGTTATCCCTTCCGAACGTAGCTAATGAGCAGTGCTCTTGGCAGAACAACTCACACACCAGAGGTTCGTCCAACCCGGTCCTCTCGTACTAGGGTCAGATTTCCTCAAATTTCTTACGCGCGCGGCGGATAGGGACCGAACTGTCTCACGACGTTCTAAACCCAGCTCGCGTGCCGCTTTAATGGGCGAACAGCCCAACCCTTGGGACCTACTCCAGCCCCAGGATGCGAC
>CANFTO010000135.1 GCA_947449945.1 Actinomycetota bacterium
CCCATAACGATTTGCGGCCCATGCGCCGCCGAGATCCCAATTAGCTAAATGCCCCGGCACCAAGATCACGCCCTTGCCTTGTTCCACGTGATGGTCAAGGAGTTCAACATTGTCGAGAAGGAAATCCTCACGTACCCGTTCAATTGACCATGCCGGCAACCGAAACGCTTCTACCCAATACCGCAGGTAACTGCGCATACCTGCATGGACGAGTGCTTCGAGGGATACAGCATCAAGATTTGAATCAACTTGCATCAGATTTGCCCGCAATTGCTGAACTCCACGTCCATTCTTTCGGTACGTGCGATCGGCTATTCGATCAAATGCATGTCGAGACCAGGATTCAGGTAAGTGCCGTATGCCAAACCAAGCGCAACGAAACCCCAATGCCGTGAGTGAATCCTTGAGATAGCCACTCATGTGCGAAGTTGCCCGCGAACGTGCACGATGCGCTGCACAACAGTTATCAATCCCAAAACACCAATGACCCATAACGCAATGGGTAGAAGATATGGAATGCCAAGACCAGTGAAGAAGGCCGCTGCCAGGATGATGATGAGTCGTTCAGCGCGCTCGGCAATACCAACATTGGCCGTGGCTCCGACTGCCTCAGCTCGTGCTTTCGCATATGACGTGACCTGCCCCGTCACTAACGCCAAAGACGCAGCAACACCGACCCAGACATTGTCGTTGTTGAGAGCCCACCAGATAAACCCAGCGAAGATCGCTCCGTCAGCTATCCGATCAAGAGTTGCATCAAGAAAATTCCCCCAAGGACCACTCGTACCAGAGAGTCGCGCCATCGTGCCGTCGAGCAAATCGGCCAATGCAAAAAAAGTGATCAACAATGTCCCAGCCACAAAGTAGCCCTGAGGAAAACAGATAAGTGCAGTGAGCACTGCTGCGACCGTTCCTAAAACGGTGATCGCATCGGGTGACACATGCAGCCGAATCAGCAACCGTGCCGGCGGCTGAAGGATTCCTGACACAATTTTGCGCGCATCAGCGTTGTTTAACACTCCTTTAGCCTAGCGGGCTCCCTCACCAAACCTCCGGATCCGGTTTGCGCCTACGGGTCACTTGCCGACAGGCTGTGCCCATGACACATCCATGGAGCAACGAACGCATCATTGGCCTCGTTGGCCCGCAGCGATCAGGAAAGACTTTCCTCCTCAATGCGCTCCTGGGGACAGATCCCGAGGATCTTGAACGGCTTCTTGAAGACGACAATGCAAGTGATCCGTCTGTGGGCGTCGTGACTTGGCGAGATATCGATATCGCTCTTATGGACAACCTTGACGAAGAGGCGCTCTTCCACGCGGCAGATGCACTCATATTCGTCATTGCATCAAGTGACGGAGTTGATTCACATACAGCAGAACTTTGGCAACGCTGCGTTGAAGAGGAAATTCCTCGCCTTGTAGTCATCACGAAGCTTGATGAACCTCGAGCTGACATGGATGAAACAGTCGCAGTGTTGCGACGCTTATTCAGCGAAGGCCCCGAACTCGTACGTCTGACTATGCCCGTTCTCGATGATGACGAAAATCTTGCCGGTTTTATCGATTTAGCAACGACCGAAATTTGGGACTGGACTACCCCGGAACTGTCGATCATTAACTCAGATCCAGAGCACATCGCGCTCATAGCGGAAGCACGCGAGGAACTGATCGCTGATATTGCGATGATTAGTGACAGCGATGGCCTTACGAATAGCGTGGTTCTCGGGATGCAACCATCAATTGAAACCATTGTCGGTGCACTTGAAGAAGCGAGCATCGGTGGATACGCGCAACTCATTGTTGGTCACGGACTGCGTGAAAATGACACTGCCGTTGGAACGGAATTCATTCTGGATCTGATTGTGGATGCGTTACCTGATCCGAGCCTGCGGCTCACACCCGTTGTGGCCAGCCCAGATGGAACAGCGCAGTTGCCGATCGAAGCCGACCCAAGCAGCCCTCTTGTCGCTGAGGTGATTCATGCTGATGGTGATGCGTTGTCGCTTGTACGCATTTACTCAGGTGAACTGCGCAAGCAGATTCACACCAACAACGGAATGGTTGAGATTCAAGAAGTCACTGAGATGACGTCCAACCTCGTATGGATCGCAACCGACCGTCCACTTAAGCAATTGGCAACAATTTCCCAGCCATCAAAGCCGCTCATCATCCAAGATGTGAATGTCTAAAAAAACACGTGCTACCAAGCATCCGCAAGTAATTCGCGAGTGGTCTCGAGAAGTTGCGGCATGGTTTTTGTACCACCGATAACTGGCATGAAATTGGTGTCGCCACCCCATCGTGGAACGACATGCTGATGGAGGTGTGCTGCGATACCTGCTCCCGCAATACTTCCTTGATTCATTCCAATATTGAACCCGTGAGCATTTGAAACCTCACGTAACACTTCCATTGCTCGTTGGGTGAATGCACCCATTTCAGCAACTTCATCCGCTGTCATCTCGGTGTAGTCAGCGATGTGGCGATATGGGCACACCATGAGGTGACCTGAGTTGTACGGATACAGATTCAAGAGTGCGTACACCGTTTTGCCACGAGCTACGACAAGTCCTTCATCTTCACCTAAACCTGGAGCACGACAGAACGGACAGTCATTACCTTCATCCGAATGAGTCGGTTTACCCTCGCCACGGATGTAATTCATTCGATGCGGAGTCCAAAGCCGATCCCAAGGTGTCTTCATGTTTACACCTGTATGCGAGTTGCAATAGCAGCAACAATTTCCGACACTGCGTCATCAATTGAAACGCCGTTGTTCTGCGTTCCGTCGCGATAGCGGAATGACACTGCACCTGCAGCAACATCCTCGTCGCCTGCAATCAGCATGTAAGGAACCTTGCTGCGTTGAGCATTGCGAATCTTCTTTTGCATGCGCTCATCTGAGGTATCGACCTCAACCCGAACACCCAGAGAACGCAACTTCGCTGCCACCTGCGCGAGGTATTCATTGTGCTCTTCAGTAATCGGAATACCCACAACCTGCACTGGAGCAAGCCAAGGAGGGAATGCTCCTGCATAGTGCTCAAGTAAAACTGCAAAGAATCGCTCAATGGAGCCGAACAAGGCACGGTGAATCATGATTGGGCGTTGACGGGTGCCATCAGAAGCCTGATATTCAAGGTCGAAACGCTGAGGCAACTGGAAGTCGACCTGAATGGTCGACATTTGCCAGGTGCGGCCGATCGCATCTTTGGCTTGCACAGAAATCTTTGGTCCGTAGAAAGCAGCGCCGCCTTCATCAAGAACCAACTCAAGACCTTGCTTTTCAGCGGACACTCGCAACGTTTCAGTTGCCTCTGCCCATTCCTCATCCGTGCCTATGCTCTTGAGCGGATCGCGCGTAGAAAGCTCGAGATAGAAATCAGTAAGTCCGTAATCGCGCAATAAATCAAGCACAAAGGTCAATAGCGAGTCGAGTTCTTCGCCCATCTGATCCTTGGTGCAATAAATATGTGCATCGTCTTGAGTAAAACCGCGAGCTCTGGTCAGCCCCTGCACAACGCCTGACTTCTCATAGCGATATACCGTTCCAAATTCAAAGAGTCGAAGCGGAAGTTCGCGGTATGACCGCCCGCGTGCACTGAAAATCAAGTTATGCATAGGGCAGTTCATTGGCTTTAAGTAGTAATCAACGCCTTGTTTGCGAACATTGCCTTCGGCGTCGTACTCAGTGTCAAGCTGCATTGGCGGGTACATGCCTTCGGCGTACCAATCAAGGTGTCCGGACTTCTCAAAGAGCGCGCCTTTGGTGATATGTGGGCTGGTCACAAATTCGTAACCGCCTTCTTCATGACGCTTTCGTGAGTAGTCCTCCATGACACGACGCACTACACCGCCCTTGGGGTGAAATACAGCCAAGCCAGACCCGATTTCTTCTGGGAATGAAAACAGATCAAGCTCGGCTCCAAGTCGACGATGATCTCGACGCTCGGCTTCTTCCAAGAAGGTGAGGTACGCCTTCAACTCATCTTTGGATGGCCATGCCGTGCCATAGATACGCTGCAGCTGTTCATTCTTTTGATCGCCAAGCCAGTAAGCAGCTGCCGTGCGCATCAATTTGATGGCATTGGTCGGGATGTAACGAGTGTCAGGAACATGCGGACCACGGCACAGATCTCCCCAGCAACGCTCGCCTGTTTTGAGGTTCACGTTGTCATAAATCGTGAGGTCTTTACCGCCGACCTCCATGACTTCTGCTCCACCTTCACTACCAATCAGACGTAGCTTGTAGGGCTCGTCTGCGAGCTCAAGGAGA
>CANFTO010000136.1 GCA_947449945.1 Actinomycetota bacterium
AAGGCCGAACCGTGGGGCATCTCAGCTGGCCCAGATGGCAACATCTGGTTCACCGAAAACAATGTGAACAAAATTGGTCGTCTGAATCCGCGCAGCGGAGTCGTGACCGAATATGCACTACCAATCGCCAACAGCGATCCGTTCCTGATCACTCCAGGCCCTGATGGGAAAATGTGGTTCACACAGCGCGCAGGCGATGCTATTGGCCGAATCGATGTGAAAACCGGTGAGATCAGTGAACTCAAAGTAGGAACCGGTGATGTTCATCCTTCCGGAATCGCTGCAGGCGTTGACGGAAACATGTGGTTTATGGAACACGGCACATCGCACGTGGCAAAGATCGGCACAGGTAAGGGGCCTTTGGTCACCACCTCGATTACCGGATCGCCGCGCGTGGGTGCAACGCTCACGTGCGCTGATGTCAACTACACCAAGGGCACAATTTTGTCGCGTCAATACTTGTGGCTACGTAACGGCAAGGCCATCACCGGAGCACAAGGTCGCACCTATCGCCTTGGGGCGCGTGATGCTGGTGCCAACGTTGCTTGCCGCCAGTCGTTCCTGTTTGAAGCAGGGCTTGTCACCATGGGAACGCGATCAGCGGATGTTCATGTCAAGGGCTTAACTCGCCGGTAAGGCTCACCGGTAACGCTCACCGGTAATGCTCACTGGCAATGCTCACTGGTAACGCTCGCAAGTAATGGGTGAGAGGTGCGCGTCAAACGTGACGTATGCCTCTCATCGCGTGAGTGCGGTTTGCCTACTAGACCTAGCAGGTGACTCGCGCGATGCCGTCAGGTGATGGGTTCTGCGTATCCGTGGCGACGAGAAGGAATCTCACAAATGCAGAGGTATCTGACTCGCGGGTAACGGTGTACTTAAGGATGCCGTTATCCCACGTGTCACTATCGCCAACAGATGCTCCTGTGGAAAATCCAAGGCACACTGTTGAGTCTCCGCCACCGTCACCGAGGAAATCTGGTTTGCCAACTCGTGGGTTATTGGCACCGAACTGAAGTATCGAATTAGGTTTGGTTGTGGTCACGTTGCCTTGAACGTCATGTCCGCTAGCAAACCAGCCATTCGCACACGCTTGAGCTGCAGGCCCAGCCTTTGGCTGCATTTCACCCTCACCTTGGGATGCGTCTTTCTGGGTGAACGCAACGGAAATGACGGCCGAGGAGTTATTCACGACACATATTTGTGAGTCGCGATACAGGCCAGCCATACGTTGTGGAGAGGCACTCGTTTCTGGTGATGCTTGTGCAGCATCTTGTGAGCCTGAACTACAGGCCGACAACACACTGCCCGTTGCAGCCATAGTCGCTAAGGCAACGACAAGGCGAGTGGAACGATGGGTGTGAAATCTAGTGACCATTTAAGTGGCTCCTATTCATAAATCGAATGTAATGAATTCAATGGAAGCGCTGGATCGCGCTGCGAGTTTCTAGCTTGGGCAGGTTGTGCGAGCGACACCGTCTAGGGCTGGATCTTGGGTGCCAGTGACCGTCACGGTGAAGTTGATGTAGTCCGAGGAGTCTGGTTGGCGCACAGCGGTGTATTTCAAGATTCCGTTGTCCCAGGTATCGGTATCTCCGACAGATGCATGCACCAATTTCACAGCAGCGTATGTGTGAATCTACCGAATCCGAGATGGTCGCGCTGTCATTGGTGAGCCTCGTTCTCCTTGGTCATACACATGTCACATGGGTGTGAGAAGTGATGGCAACTCATCCCAATGCGCCCGCCGAACTGTTCACGCATTCTCTCTGTGTATGTTGGATGGAAGTGCCGTCTCCATTGGTCAGATACACCTCGAAGTTCTTCCATTGCCCATCGGGTTTGCGTGTGATTTGCATTTTGAGTGTGGGTGTGGTGATGTCTTTGCTCTTATTTACCTCAAAGTTAGGTGTTGGCCCCTTAAGGCAGTAACTGTCATTTCGGATGCCAAAAGTTGGCGGCTCTAATGCCGGATTGTTGGCCTCGAAAAGCAAAGGAGTCTCCCCGTCTTTATCAATGACGCCAGAGACTTCGATATTGGAGAAGGCAAAAGTTCCTTCAGCGCAGGCTCGTGAATTATTCGCCATGCTTGTTTGCCCGTTTCCGGTGTCAGCCTTCGTGATGTCGATAGTGATCTCACGGCCAGTGGAATTGTTGATGCACACCCGCGTGCCTAGGTTTCCCGCCTGACGAGAAGGTGAAGCAGATGGGGCCTGGGTGAAGGATTCGGATTGAGCACCTTCTGATCCACAGGCAGTGAGCACTCCAAGCCCGGCAATGGTTAACCCCAATGCGACGATCTTGCTCTTTGGTCCGCGATGAGTCTGATGATTGGCCATGTGCTGAACCTTTTCAATGTGTGTGGGAAATGGTTGGTGAACGATGCAGGTACATTACGAAGGCAACATTATTGATTATTTTGGCTTAGCTCCAGCATGCACATGCACCACACCGCTCTCTACCGGTATTTCTCAACAAAAGACGATCTTTTAAGTGCCGTCTTTGTGAGGCTGTCTGAAGGCATCCTTCATGACACGGCGGCGTCTTCGGCCCCACTACGTGAACGCCTGCGTCAGCTATGTTCCGGGCTTCGAGGCATGTTCCACTCCTACCCGAGTTTGGCGCCAGCAGTTGTGGTTACGGCTGGTTCGCTTCCACAAGCCCAGGCCTTTCAGGTGCAGATCGTGGGGATGCTGAGGGAAATGGGTGTTGCTGAATCAGATCTTGTGCGCAGTTATCAAGCACTAGAAACGCATGTGATTGGTGGCTCCTACTACGACTACACATCGGCACCCGATCACCTCAGTCAACGTCGCACGCGCTATCGCGAAGCCAATGATGGGAGTTTGGATCAGTTCTCGCGCAAAGATGCCGACATCGATGCACTCAATGAAGCGACCTTTGCTTGGGTACTCGATCTCATTCTTGATGGGGCAATACGCCACTAGCGTGGTGATCAGGTGAAGTGAGGGCGTTGGTCAAGTACCTTTCTCACGTGCATATGGGATTGAGAACGCCACGAGTGAAGATAACCGCATCAGCGGTGGTACTGGTGATGTCGGTTGCGCTCTCGATAACCGGATGTTCATCGACTCCGGCACCTGACGCCACAATCGGGCAGCTGCGCTCAATCGATCAGGGCACCGCAATGACGGTGCCAGCGCTCTGGGCTGCTTCACAAAGTGACGGATCTTTGGTTGGTGGCATTGAGCCTGCCGAAGTTCAAGTCACCCAGGATGGCGATGGTCAATTCAGCATTGATCTTTCAACCATTGAAGCAGGGGGAGCAGGCCCGCAATGGACGGCAGCAACTGCACAAGCAGCCGCTGTGGGCACACTGCTCAGTGGCACTGACCCATCGGAATTGGACCTTGGCTTCACCGTTACCGGAGCAATTGACGGGCCATCAGCCGGTGGTTTGCTCACTGTTGGTGTGCTGGCTGACATTCAAGGTGATTCGCTGTTACCAGGCGTCACGATGACCGGAACTATTTCGCCCGACGGATCGATTGGAGCTGTTGGCTACGTGCCAACAAAGCTGGCTGCTGCTGCAGCTGCCGGCTACACAACTGCAGTGATCCCTGCGGGCCTTGGTCAATTCACCGACAATGCTGGCGCATCCATGACTCTTGTTGAGTATGGAAAATCCTTGGGTATTGATGTCAAAGAGGTGCGCACCGTTGCGCAGGCGTATCAGTTGCTCACAGGAAAGGCCTATGCGCAATTGCCTTCTTCTGTTGTTCAAGCTTCAGCTCCGTCAAACGCAGCCATAATTTCAACAACCAAGGCGATGCGAGCAAGTTTGCAGAAAGCCCTGGCCAGCGTTCCGCCTGGAACCCAAGGTCAAGCCATAAATCTCGCGCGAGCCGCGCTTGTGTCCATGGACGCTGCAATTGCTGCGGGTAAGTGGGATCAGGCGTACGGCGTTGGTGCCTTTGCCTACTTGCGACTCGCACGCGCAGAGGGCGCAGCAAAAGTCACCGACGATGTTTCGAAACTTGGGATTGTGAAAGCTGAAGTGCAATTGCGCAAAGCAATTACTGCTGCGCTCAGCGAAGCGAAAGCGGCTCGCGATGCAGCGATTCAATCCGCAAAGCCAACAGTTGAACAAACGCTTTCGTTGCCAGGGGCTATTGGTTGGGCAACGTATGCCGTTGCTTCATATCAAGGGCTGTTACTGGAACTAGACAAGCCAAATTCTGCCAAGGCACTGTCAATAGCCGGCCGAATTCTTGAAGAAAATCGCGCTGGCGTCAACGTGATGAT
>CANFTO010000137.1 GCA_947449945.1 Actinomycetota bacterium
CAGAGCCTGACCAAAAGGCATACCGCTGATGCCATAAATCAACATGGCATAGGCGAACAGGAATCCGACCAGCCAAGTGAGCAAAATGCTCATGATCATGACGGGGCCTGTCCAAGCCATAACTTTGTCGCGACCGCGATAGGTGCGACGCATTGCGGCCAGCCCTCGGCTGGCGCCGTAGACCGCCAGCATGACTAAGCCAGTAAGTGATGATTTCAGCGGCCGAGGCACGATCACGGTGCGCATCATGCTGATGAAGGTGGTCAAAGCCAGGAATAGACCGATGGTGAAAATGCCCGAGCGTGAGGCCATATCGGAAAAGGCCATGGGTTCACTGGCCAGGATTGAGGTCACGAAGGGAGTCTAGGTGGCCCCCAAGGTGCTGCTGGCTGCATTTAGCCCTCAAGGCCGTAGGCTTTAGCGGTGAATATCGACACGAGTGCCATGAGCGTTCTCGTGATCGTTGCCCTCATTCTGGGGGTGCTGGGTCTGGGTGTTGGCGCCTTCGCCCTCGTGCGCCTGTCCCATATCCACCGCTCGCTTGCCCTGCTCCAAGCAGCCGAAGGCCGCGAGACCTTTGTCGATGTGGTGGCTCGCACGATTTCTGAGTTCCACGACCTGCGCGATGAAGTTGGCGATCTTGACCGCCTGCTCGTGCAGACCCGTTCGGAGCTAGCTCAAGCATTGCGTCACGTTTCGGTAGTGCGGTACGACGCCTTCGGTGATCTTGGCGGTCGCTTCTCGTTCTCAGCAGCGATGCTCGATGACTCAGGCGATGGTTTAGTGCTGACCTCTATTCATGGTCGCACTGAAACGCGCACATACATCAAGGGCATCAATGGCGGTAAGCCAGATATTGAACTGTCTCCAGAAGAATCCGAAAGTTTGAAGTTGGCGAAGAAAGGTGGTGAAGCATGACTCGTATTGCGTTCCTAGGACCTCGAGGCACGTTCGCGGAAGCCGCACTTCGCTCAATGCCATCTGCTGCTGGAGCTGAGCTGATTCCTGCGGCCTCAGTGCAGGCCGCAATTGATTTGGTTCGCACCGGCGGTGCTGATCACGCGCTCGTACCAATGGAAAACTCAGTTGAAGGCTCAGTTCCGCTGACCCTCGATGAGCTTTCCGCAGGCACGGAACTTGTGATTATTGACGAAGTTGTGCTGCCCGTAACATTTGCACTTGTTGCGCCACGTGGAACGTCACTTGCCTCAATTGCACGTATTGCGACGCATCCACATGCTGCAGCTCAGGTGCGCGGCTGGCTGTCTGCGAATTTGCCCGAAGTTGTTGTGTTGCCTGCACTTTCGACCGCTGGCGCGGCGCAAGGTTTACTGGATTCAGCTCGCAATTACGACGCCGCTGTGTGTCAAGAAATTGCTGCAGAAATTTATGACCTTGATGTGTTGGCATCCGACATCGGTGACACGTCAGACGCGCATACACGCTTCGTATTAGTAACACGTGCAGGTGTTGTGCCTGTTGCAACTGGTGCAGACAAAACCACGCTCGCTCTTTACATTCATCACGATCAGCCAGGTGCATTGCTTGCGATCCTGAATGAATTTGCAGTGCGCGGTGTGAATATGACGCGCATTGAGTCACGCCCTACCCGCAAAGTGTTGGGTGATTACTACTTCAGTGTTGATATTGAAGGTCACGTCAACGACGCGCGGGTTGCAGAAGCGCTCAAGGGTTTGCATCGCGTGTGCCTTGATGTTCGTTACTTGGGTTCATACCCTCGCCACGACGGTGCTTCACCGGTGTTGCGTGATGGTGTGACCGATGCTGATTTTGCTGAAGCCGAAGTGTGGTTGCAGAAGTTGAAGGGGAACTAACGTGCGCTATTTCGTAACAGGAGCTGCTGGCTTCATTGGTTCACACTTTGTGCGTGAATTGCTTGCTGGCTCTTACGGTGGCGACGTCACTGGTGTAACCGTGTACGACAAGCTCACCTACGCAGGCAACCTCGAAAACCTCGCTTCTGTTTCTGACGATCCTCGTTACTCATTCGTGCAAGGCGATATCTGTGACGGCGCATTGCTCGATCAGGTGTTGCCAGGTCACAACGTTGTCGTGAACTTCGCCGCTGAAACCCATGTGGATCGTTCGATTTCCGGCCCACAGGCCTTCTTGGTGACCAACGTGGTTGGTGCTCAGACCCTGTTTGATGCGTGCTTGCGTCATAACATCCCTCGCACCGTGCATATCGGCACCGATGAGGTCTACGGCTCGATCGATGAAGGTTCATGGACTGAAGCAGAACCATTGATTCCTAACTCACCATATTCAGCAGCGAAGGCTGCAGCTGAAATGTTGGTGCGCGCCTATCACGTGACCTACGGCCTGAACATTTCTTCAACGCGTTGTTCGAATAACTACGGACCTTTCCAGTTCCCAGAAAAGGTCATCCCGTTGTTTGTCACCAACTTGATCGATGGCGGCAAGGTGCCGTTGTACGGCGATGGTTTGAATGTGCGCGACTGGTTGCATGTTGATGATCACTGCCGTGGCATCGCACTCGTTGTTCACAAGGGCACACCCGGTGAGAGCTACAACATTGGTGGCGGCTTGGAACTCAACAACCGTGAACTCACTGAGCAGGTTTTAGAAGCCATGGGCGCTGACTGGTCAAGCGTGCAACCAGTTGAAGACCGCAAGGGTCACGATCGTCGTTACTCAGTTGATGATTCAAAGCTTCGCGCGATGGGTTATGAACCACAGCACAAGTTTGAAGATGGACTTGCTGAAACGGTCGCTTGGTACAAGGCCAATGAAGCTTGGTGGCGCCCACTGAAGGCAAAGGCTGCGCTGAAGTAATGCGCGTTCTGGTTACTGGCTCAAAAGGGCAGTTGGGTTCGGAACTCGTTTCCATTCTCGGCGAGCGCGGAACGCCAGTGATGGGTGTTGATCGCCCAGGTATCGACATC
The DNA here is from genome assembly GCA_947449945.1 of Actinomycetota bacterium. Taxonomy (GTDB): domain Bacteria; phylum Actinomycetota; class Actinomycetes; order S36-B12; family S36-B12; genus UBA11398. The sequence goes on from CANFTO010000137.1 coordinate 2,928, forward strand.
ACCCAAAGTGGTTCCATTGCAACGGCTTTCTCACTGTTTGAACCAACCGTCGTAATCAACTGTGCGGCATGGACTGCTGTTGATGATGCAGAAACCAATGAGCCTGCAGCGCTACTTGCTAATGGTGTTGGGCCGGAGCTTCTCGCAGATGCGTGCGCTTCATCGGGTGCGTGGCTCGTGCAGATTTCTACTGACTACGTGTTTGCTGGCGATGCTTGCGTTCCTTATGCAGAAGACTTCCCCCCAGCACCGCTCACCGCTTATGGCCGCACCAAGCTTGCGGGTGAAGTTGCTGTTCAAACTGCGCTTCCTGATGCGCACTACATCGTGCGCACCGCTTGGCTGTATGGAATCAATGGCAACAACTTCGCCAAGACCATGTTGAAACTCATGGCTGAACGCGACACAGTTTCAGTTGTCACTGATCAAGTTGGTCAGCCAACCTATGCACGCGATCTTGCGCATCAGCTCATTGCACTCATTGATGCTCGCCCCGCAGCAGGAACATTCCATGGCACCAACAGCGGTGTTGCTTCGTGGTTTGAGTTTGCGCAAGCGGTGTTTGCGGGCGCTGGTGCTGATTCGGCACGCGTGCTGCCAACAGATTCAGCTTCGTTTGTTCGCCCCGCACCGCGTCCGGCGTATTCAGTGCTTGGACATGATGCTTGGGCGGCGGCTGGCTTGGCGCCGATGCGGGGTTGGCGCGAGGCGCTGGATGCGGCGTTTGCGGATGGACTGAGCGACTAAGTGTTTCCTAGTTCGCTGCCTGCGATTTAGCGGTTCGTGTTAAGCGCGATGAGTTGTTTAGGAAGATGAAAGCGATCGTCGCAATTGCAAGGATGAGAACAGCGATTCCTACGTTTTGATCGATGCCAAACTCAGTGACCCAGAACCCATTCATTCGGATAAAGTAACTGAATTGGAAAATTTCTAATAACGCAACGAACGGCAAGAACGCACAAACGATGAATTTGCTTCTTCTATCACCCTGAATAACGAGCGCGACAAGCACAATGATCCACGCGAGGTAATACTGCGCGTGTCCAACTTTGTAAGTCACTAGGCAGGCGAATAGACCGGTCGCGCTGGCTTCTAGCCAGGTGAACCGGAATTTATACGCGGCTATAAACATTGCCACCGCAACTAAAACCACGATGAGAGTGTTGTTGTTTGTGAAAAATTCGACGATGCGCGGGGAAATCTGCTCAGGATGATTTTTCATTGCGAATATTGGCGAAAGGTACGTGGCATCTCGCGAAGCCCCAAATGTAAGTGAAA
>CANFTO010000138.1 GCA_947449945.1 Actinomycetota bacterium
GGTCGTAAATTCGAGCGACGACGCGTTCTACGCCGTAGGTCTCGCGCGCTACCCGGGCGGCCAAAATATTGGTGTTGTCACCGCTGCTCACCGCGGCAAATGCACCCGCTCGTTCGATGCCTGCAGTTTCAAGTGTTTCTCGGTCAAAGCCAATGCCTTTGACGGTCAATCCACCAAAATCAGCTGGCAGTCGACGGAAGGCGGTGGGATCTTGATCGATTATGGCCACGGAGTGACCAGACTTGTCGAGGAACTCTCCTAGGAGGGATCCGACGCGTCCGCACCCAAGGATGACGATGTGCACGTTCTGAAGATACAGGTAAGGCGTAGCATCCGTTGACGTGCCATTGTCCGAAGGTCTTAAGCGTCTGGTTGTAGGTCGCGCATTGCGTAGCGATCGTCTTCATGAGACGTATCTGTCCAAAAAAATCGCCCTGCCCGTATTTGCCAGCGATGCGCTGTCATCAAATGCTTATGCCACCCAAGAAATCCTCTTGGTGCTCTCACTTGGCGGTGTGGGGTTCTATGAATGGGGGCCACTCGTTGCGGCGGGTGTGGTGCTCATCTACTTCGCAGTGGTCATGTCGTATCGCCAAACCGTGCATGCGTACCCCAGCGGTGGTGGCGACTATGAAGTGGTCACCCATAACCTCGGTCCTAACTGGGGAGTGTTTGTCGCAAGTGCGCTCCTGATCGATTACGTGATGACCGTGGCAGTGTCGATTGCGTCAGCAGTGGACAACCTAGGTTCAGTATTTCCAGCAATTAGTTTGCATAACGTGTGGTGGGCAGTCGGCATCATCGTCGTGATCACCTTGCTGAACTTGCGTGGCATGAAGGAGTCGGGTGGGCTCTTTGCTGTACCGACCTATTTCTTCATGGCTGCGATTTTCGTCATGATCGGCACGGCGGTTATTCGCATGTTTTTCGGCACCACTTTAGAAGCCGAAAGTGCGCATTGGCAGATTCTTCCTGAAGGATCATTTACTGGGTTTGCCCTGGCTTTCCTCATTATGCGTTCGTTCTCATCGGGCACCACTGCATTGACTGGTATTGAAGCGGTAGCCAATGGCGTACCAGCGTTTAAGCCACCGAAGTCAAAGAACGCTGCAACCACTTTGGCTTTGCTTGGTGGTATTTCGATGGTGATGTTCGTCGGTATTACATGGCTAGCGATTCAAACGGGTGTGAAGATCACGGAGCGTGATGCAGATTTGATTGGCCTGCCGGCAGGGCAAGCCCAAAAAACTGTCATCGTTCAAGTTGCCAACGCGGTATTCAGTGGCCAAGCGATTCCGGTCATGGTGATTTCGTTGGCTACTGCTTTGATCTTGGCGTTAGCCGCTAACACGGCCTTCAACGGTTTCCCAGTGATGGGTTCCATCCTTGCCAAGGATGGCTACTTGCCACGTCAGCTCCACACGCGTGGCGATCGTCTTGCCTTCAGTAATGGCATCGTGACGTTGGCGGGATTAGCAATCGTGTTGATTGTGATTTACCAGGCTGATGTGACCGCACTGATTCAGCTCTACATCCTTGGGGTATTCGTTTCGTTCACGTTGAGCCAGATCGGCATGGTTCGACACTGGACGAGAAACCTGAAGTCCGAAGATGATCCGAAGGAACGTAGCAAAATGCGGCGTTCACGTGGCATTAACTTCTTTGGCTTCATTATGACTGGGCTTGTTCTAGTGATCGTGCTGCTCACAAAGTTCACTCATGGCGCTTGGCTCGTTGTCGTCGCCATGCCAATAATTTTTGCATTAATGAAGGTGATTCACGGTCACTATGAACGCGTAAGCCGGGAACTTTCAACGAGAGACGACGAAAAGGTCACCCTTCCGGCTCGCGTTCACGCGCTTGTGTTGGTGTCCAAGATTCATAAGCCAACGTTGCGTGCCCTTGCCTACGCCCGTGCATCACGCCCAACAGTTCTTGAAGCGATCACCGTTAATGTTGATGACGATGACACGGCTGCTTTGCAAGCCGATTGGGCTCGTCGCGAAATTCCGGTAACGCTGAAGATTCTGGATTCGCCATATCGCGAAATCACCCGACCGATCTTGACCTATGTGCGTGACCTGCGGTCAGACAATCCAAACGACATCGTGATGGTGTTCATTCCTGAATATGTCGTAGGCCGCTGGTGGGAGCAGTTGCTGCACAACCAGTCAGCGTTGAGGTTAAAGAGTCGATTGCTCTTCACTCCAGGTGTCATGGTCACCAGTGTGCCTTGGCAGTTAGCCTCCAGCGAATTCGTCATGAATAAGGACGAATAGCGTGGTTCGCGCTCCTAAAGAACCCATCGAAGTTGACGATGAGGTTCGCTTAATTCTCGGTCCTACTGTTCATGGTGGTCACTCAATTGCCCATCCACTTGGACACACGGCTTTTGTTCGCCATGGTTTAGAAGGAGAAGACGTCACCGTTCGCATCACGGAAGTGCGCTCAAAGTTTGTGCGCGCTGATGTCATTGAAGTTCATGAGCCCTCGCCTTTTCGTGTTGAGGCTCCCTGCCCATGGGCACGTTCATATGGCTGTGGTGGTTGCGATTTTCAGCATGTTGATGTTGCCCATCAACGCACTATCAAAGGCGCGATTGCCCGAGAGTCTTTGCAGCGCCAGGCAGGTATTGATGTGGGCGATTTAATCGTTGAACCTCTCGGTGATGTCGATGGATTGCACTGGCGCACACGCATGCGCTGGACAATTGATGGAGCGGGGCAAGCTGGCATGCTCGGCTTCAGGAGCCATGGCGTGTTACCTGTTGATGAATGCCTGCTGGCGAGTGAGGGAATTACTGCTGCTCAGGTAACCGACACGGACTGGTCTGGTGTGGAGAGTGTGCACGTCACAGAAGACTCACGAGGCGAAGTTTCGGTGTGGGCTGATCGAGAATTAGTGAGTGGACCACGTAAGGCAAAGCAACAAGTACGTGATCGCACCTGGGAAATAGAAAGCACTGGTTTTTGGCAGGTGCATCCGGCTGCGGCTGCGTCGATTGTTGAACATGTTCTTGGTCTCGGTGACCCGCAATTGGGGGAGAGTTGGATTGATCTATACGCCGGCGCGGGCCTCATCAGTGCCTTCCTGGCTGAAGCGGTCGGTGTGACAGGCAATGTTACGGCGGTCGAGAGCTACCGAAGCGCAGTACGCGATGGAAAGCGGGCCCTAGCTGACTTGCAGCAGGTTCGCTTTGTGGATGCCGATGTAGAGCGATGGCAGTTCCCGGATCACGTTGATGGCATCGTTCTGGACCCTCCGCGGCGGGGCGCTGGTCTGGATGTCATGAAGTCAGTTGCGGCAGCAAAGCCGCGCACCGTGGTGTACGTCGCCTGTGATCCCGTCGCCTTCGCACGCGATGCAGCCGTTTTGACGGAGGCTGGGTACGCGCTTACATCGATTGCGGTCCTCGACGCCTTCCCAATGACCTCTCATATGGAGTGCATCGCCAAGTTTGAGCCGTCGGCATAAGGACGAGACCTGTTGTGCCCTCGTGAGGGGGAATCGGCTACCTTGAACCTACTTAGAGCGAAAGGTATGGCCAGCGTGGACAGTTTTGGTGCCAAAGGAAATCTGCAGGTTGGATCGAATTCCTACGAGATTTTCCGAATTGCAACGGTCCCGGGCAGTGATCGCCTTCCATTTACGCACAAGGTGCTTCTTGAGAACCTGTTGCGCACCGAAGACGGTGCCAACATCACCAAAGAAACCATCGCATCGCTTGGCAACTGGGATCCAGCCGCACAGCCAAGTGAAGAAATCCAGTTCACTCCAGCACGCGTGGTGATGCAGGACTTCACTGGTGTCCCTGTGGTTGTAGACCTAGCAACCATGCGTGAAGCGGTTGCAGAACTTGGCGGCGATGCCAGCAAGATCGAGCCTTTAGCGCCATCTGAACTCGTCATTGACCACTCAGTCATTGTTGATTTTTTCGGCAGCCAAAATGCGGAAGCTTTGAACGTTGATCTTGAATATGAACGTAACCTTGAGCGTTATCAATTCTTGCGTTGGGGCCAGGGAGCCTTTGAGGAATTCAAGGTTGTGCCACCGGGCACCGGCATCGTCCACCAGGTCAATATCGAAAACTTAGCGCGAGTAATCATGGCCCGCGGTGGTCAGGCATACCCAGACACCGTTGTGGGCACCGACTCACACACC
>CANFTO010000139.1 GCA_947449945.1 Actinomycetota bacterium
GATCGACGACCTCAACACTTTCGCCACGACGACGCTGGGATTCGCGAATGCGGTCAGGGTCGGTGCGCAAAATATTGGGATCAATCACAGCAAAACCTTAGTGCGCGGGGTCCTGCGTTAAGGAGTCACTCCCTGAGCCAAGAATTCCTTCGCCAAGGTGGCATCGCCCTCGATTTGTAGCGCCGTTAGTGGCTTGCGGCCCCATAAAAGCAGCAAGAGATCCGTGGCTGGGCCGTGGATTGTGATCCGGGGCCCGTTGTTCTCGGTGTTCGTGGTGAGTTCAAAGGTGGTGGTTTGGTCATTGGGAGCCAGCACGAGTGTCTGCGGCAACGGCGTGACATTGCCGCGCTTCACCTGCATCGGGAAGAAGACTTCAACGATTTCGGCGAGACCGTCGAGCGCGAGATCTTCTGGGATCTCATATTCCTGGCCTTGGGAAGAGTAGGCATCCCAGAGGTGGATGGTCACCTCCTGGGCCTGGCGGCGAGTCCAGAATTGCGCAACTCGCGGCTCTGGACCAAAGGACCACGTAGGTCGCTGCGGATCAATTGACCGTGATGCATCGAGTAACTCGCGCGCGCCTTCATTGAAGTAGGCAAGTAATTCGTCGCGTTGCGTTGGTGCTTGTGGATGTTCACCGCGTTCGCCGGTGATCAATGCGTGAGTGGACCACCGTTGCGTGCCACACATGTGTTGAGCAAGTTCAGTCAACGTCCAACCAGGGCACGATGCAACAGGTGCATCAAGGTTTCCTCGCGCAATGAGTTGCGCGAATTGTTGTGATGATTCTTCAAGCGCTTGTTGAAATTGTTCCTGGGTTGGCATAGCCGAAGTGTTTCAGTCAATGCGCAGATGCATTGGTCTGTTACAAATATTGACCGGCGCTTGGGCGACCCGGACCACCTGGGCCCGAAGGAAGTTCGCCTTGCGCCATGGCTTGGCGTCGCATCTCTTCAAATTGCGCCTTGGCCGTCATCTGCTGGGCATAAAGCGCAGCTTGAATTCCATGGAACAGACCTTCAAGCCAACCCACCAATTGCGCCTGCGCGATACGAAGTTCAGCCTCACTGGGCGCAGGGCCTTCAAATGGCGCATTCAATCGATTGAGTTCGTCAATTAACTCAGGAGCCAATGCCTCCCCAAGTTCTTCAATGGCTTGGCGGTGGATCTCACCCAAACGCACGCGAGCCGCTTCATCTAGGGGAGCACTCTTCACTTCATCAAGGAGTTGCTTCACCATCGAACCGATGCGCATCACCTTGGCTGGAGATGAAACAAGATCAGTGACTTCAGCGGCGTCTTCAATCCCAGTGGGTTCAACTTCACCAATGGGCTGACCATCCGGGCCAACCACGGTGACCTTATGGGGAGCGTTCTCGGAGCCCTCGAGATCTTGAGGTGAAGAAGTCATGTCTGCATCGTCTCACTTTTAGAAAGCTATTCCATTATGGGGTTGATTTAGCGAAGACCTTGAGTTTTCAAATACAGGCCATAGCGATCTCCGGGGGAGTAATCATTCACAAAGACAGTTCCGGTCTGCATCACTTGCCCATCAATAGGAGGGTGACCTAGACCGAATGCGTGTCCAAGCTCGTGCATGATCGTGTGACCCACGGACTTCATTGATGACGAAAAGTCTTCAGACGACCACTGCGCGTCTCGACCGATGAGAATTCCTGGACAACTTGCAATATTCGAATTCCCAGTATTTGGAGAGGTAACGCCGTGGCCGCCGTCGGCAATATGAGCCGCAGCACCATTACCGCGAGCGTCATTGGATCCGTCACCAATCACGATGTCGATGTCCCCGAAATGCTTGTTACAAGTGTCGTTAAAGAAAGGCGTAGGCACTCCTGTCGTATCGAGAATCGTGAAACTGTTGCCGGTGACATCCGCAAGTTTTTGCAGAGCGATTGGCATCGTGCGCACAGCCTTGTCGTAGACGGGGCCGGGAGCACCAAACAATGCCACTCGCACCATGGTCTTAGCTGGAGGAAAGGTGTAGTTGTTCAAAATGTAAGTGCCGACTGGTGGCACTGGTGGTTTGGTAGGAATGCTCACCGGAGTAATCACTCTCAGAGATGTTGATTTCGCAGGCATTGAGGGTGACGGTGTTGTCACTTGAGTTGACGATTGAACAATCGCCCAGACAAGCTTCTTGCCACTCTTCACGCAGGTCAGTTGCTTCGCGCCAACTCTCACGGACACGCCTGCCTTTGCGCAAAACGAACCTGGTTTCGCGGATTCAGCCATCGCTATACGCGAAGTTCCGATGAGGAGCATCACCGACAACACACTCACGGCAAGTTTTTTCATACGGTGAAGGTAGCGGCCGAATGCGCCGAATGTAAGGGGCTTACCTGCGTCAGGCTCGCTCTAGTCAGTTGGACTTGGCTTTGGGGTTGCTGAAGCAGAACCAGTTGCTACTGGCGTTGGTGATCCCGATGAACTTGCCGTCGGGGCTGGGGTCTGGTTTGGAGTTTGAGTTGCTGTAGGGCTCGGCATTGGTGTTGGCAGGCTCGTTGAAATCTGCGCGAGCGCCTGCAACAGGTAGAAGTCACCCCACACGTAGCTGCCATCGCGTGCCAGGGCAGGAACATTCAGACTCTGTTGCAAAAGAATTCCTGGGTTTCGGGTGTTGGTGTTGAGCCAACCTGGTGTTGCCAACGTTCCCAACGTCAAACGCGCATAGGTGTTGTAGGTCTTAGCTGCATCAGCACTTGGTTCATTCTGCGCGAGAGTAAGCAGACCGCTGACCGCAATGGCTGCAGCACTTGAATCACGTGGGGCTTTGTCATTACTGACATCAAGATCCCACGCTGGAATGCAGCCCGGTGGCACGCGACTCATCCAGTAATTCGCTGTTGCTTCAGCGGCTTTCAGGAACGCAGGATTCTTGGTGAGTTCATAGGCTTGCGCAAAACCATTGATTGCCCAGGCTTGACCACGTGACCAAGTACTTGAGGTGCTGGCTAATCCTTGACCTGCAATAGGCCCAATGAGCGCGCCGGTTTTTGGATTGAAGGCCATGCGATGGAAGGTCGAACCATTGGGACGAATGAAGTTATTTGCGAGGGTGAGCATGTGTTGCTCACCCTCATTTGCGAGGTAATCGCCTTCAGCACCAAGCCATTGACCGACCTGAATCATCATCGGTGCATTCATTGATGAATCAATGATCACGCCCCACTTGCCGTTATAGGTCGCGGACTTAATCGCATGTACAACGTTGCTATAGCGACGGGCGAGTGATTTTGCGGCAGTGATTTCCGCATTTAAATATTCACGCTTGAGTTTGCTTGTTGGTTCAAGTTCATGCGCAAGGCCCATCGGGACCCCGATCATGAAACCGAGATCGTGCGTGCCTTTGTCATTGGCAACCTTGATCAACGCCTTGCTGTATAGATTTGCGCGCTTGAGCCAGCGATCGTCATGTGTCTGCTGGTACATCAACCACAGTTCACCTGGATAAAACCCTGCCGTCCAAGCAGATGGCCCGGTCTTCACGTAGTTCACTTGATTGGCAAGCGCTCCAAAGGGATAACGCTTCTTACTGCCCTTGGCCGCAGTTGCGAGTTTGTTGCCTGCCACTTGATACACCACATCGGCTTGCGGCTTGGTGATTTCGGCAGTGCTTACAGGGCAGACAACGCTGGTGCCTGTCGTTGGCGTTGTTGGTGTTGCTGCGGGAGTAGCGGTGATGCTTGGTGTTGCTGAGCTGGTGGCAGTGGGTGTTGCGCTACTTGTTGGGCTCACACTTGCTGACGTGGTCGGAGTTGGTGTTGCTGCGGGATCTGCAGCGTCAGCCGCATTGGCGGAAACCGCGACAAAGCTCGTCGCGGTGAGTGTGACTGCTATAGCTGCAAGTGCAGCAATGTTTCGTTTCGTCATTACTTCAAGGCACCATTCACCACGAGCACAATCTTGCCGGTGACTTCGCCCGCTTCAATCATGCGATGAGCCTCACCAGCTTGCTGAATAGGTAATTCAAGGCCAATAGAAGGTTTCACTAAACCTGCTGCAATCCAGGGCCAGATCGTGCGCTCAACTGCTCGGCAAATCTCATTCTTTTCGCTTACTGGCCGGCTTCGAAGCGCCAGTGCGTGAATCGTGCCGTTCTTTTGCAGCAGTGCTTGCAAGTTGATTTCACCTTTAACGCC
>CANFTO010000140.1 GCA_947449945.1 Actinomycetota bacterium
GATCTACCGGTCGCACAATCTACGTACTTGATGAGCCGACCACTGGCTTGCATTTCGAAGATATTCGCAAACTGTTGGGTGTCTTGCATTCTCTCGTCGACAAGGGAAACTCAGTCATTGTCATCGAACACAATCTGGATGTCATCAAGACAGCCGATTGGATTATTGATATGGGACCAGAAGGCGGATCGGGCGGTGGAACTGTGGTCGCTCAAGGTACCCCGGAAGAAGTCGCAAGAATCGCGGCAAGCCACACGGGCTCGTTCTTAGTGGATCTGTTGCCTACTGCGCGTCGGGCTCCAGCAAAACGACGCAAGTCTTAGTCTTGATGTAATGAAGGAGCACTTATGTCTGATCAGTCAATCGTCAACCGCCGAACAATCCTTGCCGGTACCGGAATCGTTGCTGTCGGAGTAGCCCTCGCTGCTTGTGCGCCGGGCACCGAAGATGAGGCAAACCCTGAAATCAAGGGCACCAATATCGGCGCGTCAGGAACCGTTCTTGCCGCCGTGGCAGATGTTCCTGTCGGTGGTGGTGTTGTAGTGAGCGATCCTCCGATTGTGGTGACCCAACCAAAGTCCGGAGAACTCAAAGGTTTTACTGCGATCTGTCCGCATGCAGGCTGCTTGGTGTCTTCGGTGCAAAACGATGAAATCATTTGTCCTTGCCATGGCTCACGCTTTTCAGCAGTAGACGGATCTGTTATTCAGGGGCCAGCTGAGCAATCCTTGGAGGTCGCCGCAGTGAGCGTGAAAGGCACAAACGTCGTTTTGGCGTAATAGACGCGATGGCTCATGAATCTGATCTTCGACCACCAGTTGGGTCTATACCCACCGAACCTGGTGTCTATCGATTTCGTGATGCCACGGGAAGAATCATCTACGTAGGTAAAGCTCGAAACTTGCGATCACGGCTTTCAAACTATTTCCAAGATCCAGAACTTCTCCACCCCCGGACAGCGAGCATGGTTGCGACAGCCCGCGACGTTGACTGGGTTGTTGTTGGTACCGAAGTAGAAGCACTCACACTTGAATATGCATGGATTAAGGAATTCGATCCACGCTTCAATGTGAAATTTCGAGATGACAAGTCATATCCCTATCTCGCATTTAACCTTTCTGACCCGTTTCCTCGAGTGGCGGTGGTTCGTGAAGCGAAGAAATCGGGGACGCGCTATTTCGGTCCGTATGCGCATGCTTGGGCCTTGCGTGACATGGTTGATGAACTGCTGCGAGTGTTTCCCATGCGTTCGTGTCGCGATGGGGTATTTCGCAGAGCAAAACAAGTTGGCCGCCCATGTTTGCTTGGCTACATCGATAAGTGCAGCGCACCTTGCGTAGGAAAGGTTACTGAGGATGAACATCGTGGAATCGTTCTGGATTTTTGTTCATTCATGTCAGGTAATGGCGATGGCTTCATTAAGCAGTTAGAGATTCAGATGGCTTCGGCGGCCGAAGATCAACGATACGAAGACGCTGGGCGACTTCGTGATCGCATAGGCGCATTGCGGCGCTCAACGGAACGAAATGCTGTTGCGTTTAATGACGATACGGATGCCGACGTCATCGCAGTTTCCGAAGACCCACTTGAAGCAGGAGTGCAGGTTTTCCATGTGCGTGGTGGGCGCATCCGAGGAGAACGAGGATTTGTTCTTGAAAAGGCAGAAGAGCTCACACCAGGAGAGGTTGTTGGTAAATCTCTGCAACGCCTCTATTCCGAACCGGGTATCAATGACATTCCACGAGAGATTCTCGTGTCTGCTCCAGTGGAGGAAGCGCAAGCGCTTGAATCTTGGCTGACTTCATTACGCGAAGGTCCTGTCCATCTTCGTGTTCCTGCGCGCGGTGACAAGAAAGCCCTGATGGAGACAGCGGTGAAAAATGCCGCCCACACATTGCAGGCGCATCGCTTGAAGCGCGCGAGCGACTTAACAACACGATCGATTGCACTCGAAGAAATCCGCGAGGCACTCGGCCTGATGGAAGCACCCCTGCGTATTGAATGCATCGATATTTCAACCACCATGGGGGAGAACACTGTTGGTTCTTTAGTGGTGTTTGAAGACGGTTTACCAAAGAAATCGGATTATCGAAGTTTCATCATGAAAAATGAACGCGCAGATGACACGGCGGCCGTTTCCGAGGTGGTCACTCGACGCTTCACACAATCAAGTGCCCCTGTGCAAGCACCGGCGAATGATTTGCCAGTGGTGGAAGAAAAGAAACGGTTTGCCTATCCACCTGGCTTACTCGTGATTGATGGTGGTCAACCTCAAGTGCGGGCCGCGCAAGATGCCCTAATGGCCCTCGGTGTAACCGATGTTCCGGTGATTGGTCTGGCCAAGCGCCTTGAAGAAGTATGGCTGCCAGATGATGAAGACCCATTAATCCTTCCTCGATCGAGTGAGGGTTTGTATCTACTTCAACGAGTACGTGATGAGTCCCATCGTTTTGCCATTACCTTCCACCGCAAGCGCCGTGGCAAGGCAATGAAATCCAGCATTTTGGATGACATCTCTGGTTTAGGTGATGTGAGAGCAAAAGCTTTACTGAAACATTTCGGAACGATGAAAGCTGTGAAAGCGGCAACGGTTGAGGATCTTCAGCAGGTCGACGGGGTCGGACCAGCCCTTGCTGCCAGAATTCATGAAGGACTGCATCGAAAGGACGCCACGAAGTGACTTCACGCCCATTAGAGGTAGCGCTCGTGACTGGTATGTCGGGCGCGGGCCGTTCCACAGCTGCCCGTGCGCTTGAAGATCTTGGTTGGTTTGTCATGGACAATCTTCCACCAGCCCTTTTGTCTCAAGCCATTGAATTAGCCACGAAGTCCAATAATCTGGATCGGGTAGCCGTCGTCGTTGACGTACGCAGTGGTTCGATGTTCAAGGCGCTTGCTGCAGCACTCGACGATCTAGAAGACAAGCAAGTGCTACTTCGGACGTTGTTTCTTGAGGCTTCAGATGAGTCTCTCGTTCGACGTTTTGAGAGTTCGCGTCGTCCGCATCCACTCCAAGGACAGGGCCGAATTGTTGATGGGCTTCAGGCCGAGAGAGCGCTCCTTGGCGATCTTCGAGCGGAAGCTGATGTCGTGGTCGATACGACGAACCTGAATGTTCACGATCTGCGCCGTAAGGTGGAAGCTGCATTCGCCGAAGAAACTCCTGCTGATCTGCGAGCAACGGTGCTGTCTTTTGGATTCAAATATGGAATACCTGTTGATGCGGATCTCGTAGCAGATATGCGCTTCTTGGAAAATCCTCACTGGGATACAGAACTTCGAGCATTAACCGGTCTAGATGAACCGGTTTCTGACGTAGTCACTTCATCATCTGCAGCACAACAATTCTTCAAGCTGTATGAGGATCTTGTCTGCACAATGCGTCCTGGTTATCTCACTGAGGGCAAACGCTACGTGACCATTGCCGTAGGTTGCACCGGCGGAAAACATCGCAGTGTTGCATCTGCAGAGGAGTTAGCTTCACGATTGCGTGCCCAGGGCATACAAACGCTGGTCGTTCATCGTGATTTGGGGCGCGAATGAAACGCCTGCCCATCACGCTCAATAGTGCAGTGGATTCTGGACCGAAGGTTGTTGCGTTAGGTGGCGGTCACGGACTTGCATCATCATTGACAGCACTCCGACGGATGACGGATCAAATCACCGCGGTCGTTGGAGTTGCCGATGACGGGGGTTCAAGTGGACGTTTGCGGTCTGAATTCGGAATTCTTCCACCTGGTGATTTACGCATGGCTCTGGCTGCTTTATGCGGCGATGACACCTGGGGGCGCACGTGGCAGCGCGTGATTCAACATCGGTTTGGCGGTGTGGGGGAGTTGGGTGGTCACTCGCTTGGCAATCTTTTAATCACCGCCCTTTGGGAAGAAACTGGTGATCCCGTCATTGGGTTGGAATGGCTCGGAGCGCTACTTGAAGCACAAGGCCGAGTGTTGCCTTGCAGTCTTCAGCCATTACAGATTGTTGCTCAGGTACGCGGAATTAACGCGGGAGCGCCAGACGGCATCACGGAGGTCCGTGGGCAGGTTGAAGTTGCAACAACACCCGGATCAGTTGTCAGCATTGCGTTGGAACCTGCTCGACCACTTGCGTGCA
>CANFTO010000141.1 GCA_947449945.1 Actinomycetota bacterium
ACCAAGGTGGCAACACCAGTGTTCGATGGTGCTCGCGAAGAAGAACTCGCATTGGTTCTTGAGTCGACATTGCCAACTGACGATGGTTTCACTCTCGTCGGCGCAGATGGCAAGGCGCAATTGTTTGACGGACGTAGTGGCGAGCCTTACCCAGGCCGCGTAACCGTGGGTTACATCTACATCCTCAAGCTTCTGCACTTGGTTGACGACAAGATCCACGCACGTTCAACTGGTCCATACTCGATGATCACCCAGCAACCATTGGGCGGTAAGGCACAGTTCGGTGGCCAGCGCTTCGGCGAAATGGAAGTGTGGGCACTTGAGGCATATGGCGCGGCCTATGCACTTCAGGAGCTCTTGACCATTAAGTCCGATGACGTGCTTGGTCGCGTGAAGGTGTACGAAGCCATCGTCAAGGGCGAGAACGTTCCTGAGCCAGGTATTCCTGAATCATTCAAGGTTCTCGTCAAGGAAATGCAGTCGTTGTGTCTCAACGTCGAAGTGTTGTCCAGCAATGGTCAGCTCATCGAACTGCGTGACTCTGATGAAGATGTCTTCCGCACCGCCGAGGAACTCGGTATCGACTTGTCACGCCCAGAGCGCAGCAGCGTCGAAGAGCTTTAGAAACTCAAGCTCAACCCTTAGCTAACTTCCCGGAAACGAACGAAGGACACTTCAGTGCTAGACGTCAATTTCTTCGACGAATTACGCATCGGCCTTGCCACTGCGGATGACATCCGTACCTGGTCATATGGCGAGGTGAAGAAGCCAGAAACGATCAACTACCGCACGCTCAAGCCTGAGAAGGACGGCCTGTTCTGCGAGAAGATCTTCGGACCTACTCGCGACTGGGAGTGCTACTGCGGCAAGTACAAGCGCGTGCGCTTCAAGGGCATCATTTGCGAACGCTGTGGTGTTGAGGTCACTCGCGCCAAGGTTCGTCGTGAGCGCATGGGTCACATTGAGCTTGCCGCTCCTGTAACTCACATCTGGTACTTCAAGGGTGTGCCAAGTCGTCTTGGCTACTTGCTTGACCTTGCTCCAAAGGATCTCGAGAAGGTCATCTACTTCGCTGCCTACATGATCACGTGGGTTGACGTTGATGGTCGCCATGAAGCATTGCCTTCATTGGAAAACCAACTCGGCGTTGAGAAGAAGCAGATTGCTAATCGTCGCGATGCTGATATTGACGCTCGGGCCAAGAAGCTTGAAGCTGACTTGGCTGAGCTTGAAGCTGAAGGCGCAAAGGCAGATGTGCGTCGCAAGGTTCGCGAATCAGGTGAGCGCGAGATGGCAGCAGTGCGTCGTCGTGCAGACACTGAAATCGAACGTCTTGATCGCATCTTCGATCGCTTCCGCACACTCAAGGTTCAAGACCTTGAAGGTGACGAAATGTTGTTCCGCGAAATGCGCGACCGTTACGGCCGCTGGTTCGACGGCAGCATGGGTGCTCAGGCAATCCAGAAGCGTCTTGAAAGTTTCGATCTTGAAGCAGAAAACGTTTTGCTTCGCGACATCGTTGTGAATGGCAAGGGCCAGAAGAAGACCCGTGCACTCAAGCGCCTCAAGGTGGTTAACGCATTCCTCACCACCACCAACTCACCAACTGGCATGGTGCTTGACGCTGTTCCTGTCATTCCACCAGATCTTCGCCCGATGGTTCAGCTTGATGGCGGCCGTTTTGCGACCTCCGATCTCAACGACCTTTACCGTCGTGTGATCAACCGCAACAACCGTTTGAAGCGTCTGCTTGATCTTGGTGCACCTGAGATCATCGTGAACAACGAAAAGCGCATGCTCCAAGAAGCTGTTGACGCGTTGTTCGACAACGGTCGTCGTGGCCGTCCAGTTACCGGTCCTGGTAACCGTGCGCTCAAGTCACTTTCAGACATGCTCAAGGGCAAGCAGGGTCGCTTCCGTCAGAACCTGCTCGGTAAGCGCGTCGACTACTCAGGCCGTTCGGTCATCGTGGTTGGCCCTCAGCTGAAGCTCCACCAGTGTGGTCTGCCTAAGCAGATGGCACTTGAGCTTTTCAAGCCATTCGTGATGAAGCGTTTGGTTGACCTCAACCATGCTCAGAACATTAAAAGCGCAAAGCGCATGGTTGAACGTTCACGTTCAGTTGTGTGGGACGTCCTGGAAGAAGTCATCACCGAACACCCAGTGTTGCTGAACCGTGCACCAACCCTGCACCGTCTTGGCATCCAGGCCTTCGAACCACAACTCATTGAAGGTAAGGCAATCCAGATTCACCCACTCGTGTGTACTGCATTCAACGCAGACTTCGACGGTGACCAGATGGCAGTCCACCTTCCATTGAGCGCTGAAGCACAGGCTGAAGCACGCATCCTCATGCTGTCGAGCAATAACATTTTGTCGCCAGCAAACGGTCGCGCGATCACCACGCCAACGCAGGACATGGTTCTTGGTATCTACTCATTGACCATGAATGAGCCAGGTGCTCCAGGTGAAGGCCGCGCCTTCTCCTCGATCGCTGAGGCATACATGGCCTTTGATGCGAAGTCACTTTCACGACAGTCAGACATCACCATTCGTTTGACCGATGGACTTCCACCTGAAGATTTCCAGGCTCCAGAAGGTTGGACCCCAGGAGATCCATTCATCCTGAAGACCACCCTTGGTCGCGCGATCTTCAACGAAGCATTGCCAGCGGATTACCCATTCGTGAATGCTCAGATTGATAAGCGCATGCTTGGCCTCGTCGTTAACAGCCTTGCTGAGCGTTATGCAAAGGTTGATGTTGCTGAAACTCTCGACAAGTTGAAGGCACTTGGCTTCTACTGGGCAACTCGTTCAGGTGTAACGATCTCGATTTCCGATGTTGTGACACCTCCGGGTAAGGCTGCCCTCCTCGCAGTTGCTGAAGGCTTTGCCGACAAGGTGCAGCAGCAGTACGAGCGTGGTTTGATCACTGACTCAGAGCGTCGCCAAGAACTCATTGAGATCTGGACGCGCGCAACTGACGAAGTTGCTCAGGCAATGCAGGCTAACTTCCCTCGCAACAACCCAGTTCACATGATGGTTGATTCGGGTGCTCGCGGTAACTTCATGCAGGTTCGTCAGATCGCAGGTATGCGTGGTCTGGTAGCTAACCCAAAGGGTGAAATTATCCCTCGCCCAATCAAGTCCAACTTCCGTGAAGGTTTGTCGGTTCTCGAGTACTTCATCTCTACCCACGGTGCTCGTAAGGGTCTTGCAGATACCGCACTTCGTACCGCTGACTCGGGTTACTTGACCCGTCGCCTCGTCGACGTGTCACAGGACGTCATCGTTCGCGAAGTTGATTGCTTCACCGATCGCAGCACAGCGATTCAGGTTGGCGAACTTCGTGACGGCAAGATGGTTCCTCTGCCAAACATCGAAACAGCTGTCACCACCCGTACCTTGGGTCGCGCGGTTGAAGTTGATGGCAAGGTTCTCGCTGAAGCTGGCGAGATCATCACCATCGCTCGTCTTGATGAACTCGTATCACAAGGCGCAACTGAAGTGCGTACCCGTTCGGTTCTCACCTGTGAGAGCAAGGTAGGCACGTGTGCAATGTGCTACGGCACGTCAATGGCAACTGGCAAGCTGGTTGACGTCGGCGAAGCAATTGGCATCGTTGCTGCACAGTCCATTGGTGAACCTGGTACTCAGCTCACGATGCGTACCTTCCACACCGGTGGTGTGGCAGGCGAGGACATCACGCACGGTCTTCCACGTATTGTTGAACTCTTCGAAGCACGCACCCCTAAGGGTGTAGCGCCAATCAGTGAAGTCACTGGTCGCGTACGCATCGATGACACCGACAAGACTCGCAAGCTCGTTGTGGTTCCTGACGATGGCAGTGAAGAAATTGCACAGCCAGTGTCAAAGCGCACGCGTTTGCTCGTTGAAGACGGACAGCACGTACAGGTTGGTCATCAGCTCACCGTTGGTGCAGTTGATCCAAAGCAGGTGCTGCGTATTCTCGGTCAGCGTTCAGTGCAGTCATACCTCGTTGATCAGGTGCAAGAGGTGTACCGCTCACAGGGTGTATCGATTCACGATAAGCACATTGAAGTCATCGTTCGCCAGATGCTCAA
>CANFTO010000142.1 GCA_947449945.1 Actinomycetota bacterium
AACTGCTGTGAGTGCACCAACAACTACGCAAGCCACCATCGGAATGGCAACAGGAACCTTGCTCCCGGATACGTTCACGAAGTCAGCGGCGCAATCACTGTGTCAACAAGTCGATTTGATTAATGGAAGAAGTGACGCGTGCCGGTCATGTACATCGTGATGCCTGCAGCTTTCGCCGCTTCAATCACTTCTTCATCGCGCACGGAACCGCCAGGCTGAACAACAGCCTTGACTCCCCCATCAATCAGCACCTGAAGCCCGTCAGCGAATGGGAAGAAAGCATCTGATGCGGCAACTGAACCAGTCGCGCGCTCCCCTGCTCGAGCAACAGCTAGGCGAGCTGAGTCAACGCGGTTGACCTGGCCCATACCTACACCAACTGCTGCGCCAGAATCGGCAAGCAGGATTGCATTCGACTTCACCGAACGGCAGGCACGCCAAGCGAATTCAAGATCGCGAAGCATGTTGCGATCGGCGGCCTCGCCGGCAACAAGAGTCCAGTTCGCTGGGTTGTCGCCATCTGCGGCAACATCGTCAACCTGCTGGATCAAGATGCCACCTGTAATGGTGCGGGCTTCTTGGTTGCGGCCAACATGCGGACCTTCACACACAAGGACGCGCAGGTTTTTCTTCGATGCAAACAATTCAAGGGCTGCTTCGTCAAAAGCAGGGGCGACAACTACTTCGGTGAACACATCGATCATGGCCTCTGCCATTTCCAGTGACACCAAGCGGTTAGCGGCAACAACGCCACCGAAAGCCGAAACTGGATCCGTCGCGAATGCACGGCGGTACGCCTCAGCAATATCCAAGCCAACGGCGATGCCACAAGGGTTGGCGTGCTTGATAATCGCGACTGCTGGTTCAAGGTGATCAAAGGCTGCGCGGCGAGCTGCATCAGCGTCAACGTAGTTGTTGTAGCTCATTTCCTTGCCCTGCAATTGGGTTGCATTGGCAAGACCTGGCTGATTGCGATCTGACTTGTAGGCCGCAGCACTCTGATGAGGGTTTTCACCGTAGCGAAGCACGTCGTGACGAGTCCACGATGCGCCCAACCACACTGGGAATCCTGATGGATCTGGAGTGACGACTGACCCGAGCCAAGAAGCAACGGCGATGTCATAGGAAGCGGTGTGCGAGAAGGCCTCACGGGCAAGATCAGCGCGAGCAGCTAAATCAAATCCACCAGCAGTAAGCGCAGCCAGCACATCTGCGTATCGCGACGGAGAGGTCACAATGGCTACGTTGGCGTAGTTCTTTGCTGATGCGCGGACCATGGTTGGGCCACCGATATCGATCTGCTCAACACATTCATCAACTGATGCGCCTGAAGCCACTGTTTCATTGAATGGGTACAGATTCACGACGACCAATTCGAATGGAGCAATGCCCATATCTGCTAGTTGATCAACATGTGACTGCTTGCGAAGGTCAGCGAGGATGCCGCCGTGAATGTGTGGGTGCAGGGTCTTCACTCGACCGTCGAGGCATTCAGGAAAACCGGTGACATCGCCAACAGGTGTGACAGGAACACCAAAGCTGCTAATCGTGGAAGCAGTAGAACCAGTTGAAACAATCTCAACACCAGCTGCGTGCAGACCGCGGGCCAACTCCTCAAGACCAGTCTTGTCATAGACCGACACAAGGGCTCGACGGATTGGCGTGGTGGTCATCAAACTGCTCCTTTAGATAAACGTTCCAGTAGCGACAAAAGTTTCAAGAGCACTCACCAAAAGGTCGCGCTCTTCGATTTTGATGCGTTCATGCAGGGAAGCCTCGTCGTCGCCGTCGAGCACAGGAACCACACGCTGGCTAATGATCTCACCTGTATCCACACCCTCATCCACGTAGTGCAGAGTGGTTCCGGTCTCCGTAACACCTGCCGCAAGAGCATTGCGAACCCCATGAGCACCAGGAAAGAGAGGCAATAAAGCTGGGTGGGTATTGATGATCTGGCCGCGATAGGTGGAGATCACTGTTGGCCCCAAGATGCGCATGAATCCGGCAGAGACGATCAGGTCAGGGGAAAAGCCCGCCAAGGAGGCAAGTAAGCCCTCATTCCACGAGGCGCGATCCAGGAAATCTGACGGTGCCACGACAAAAGTGGGGACTCCAGCATGAGCAGCCCGGTCTAAAGCCGAACAATCTGGGACGTCTGAGCCAACAGCAACGACTGAGGACAGCACCGAGGAATCGAGTACAGACTGCAAGAGCGTGCCTGACCCTGACGCCAGGAGAACGATGCGCTTGCTCACTTGGGTAAGCCTATTGGGCTAGGCGCCTCAGGGGTTCAAGGACCATGGACCTATGTCAGCGAGGTAGTCGGAGTGACCGTTTCACAGAAACGATCACTCCGACTGCTCCCCTGCATCACCAGTATCACGGTTGCGTATCTGCAACACAAACTGTCGAAGTCTTGCTATGGGTTACGTTGCAGAAAGCAAACAGGACATTTGTCCAATCCCGTCGCGTTCAACTTCGAAGGAGAAGTGCAATGCGGGCACGGCCTGAACAGAGTCTGGCTTGGCTACGAGCACGCATGGAATTCCTTGACATTGATTCGCTCGAAATTCTTGCTGAACGATGCAATTCCGATAAGGGAAATATCTCGCGCATCTTTAGGCAACAACAGCGGCCTCGGGTTGATGCCCTGGAATTCCTGGCTAAAGGGCTGCAGGTTGGCGTCTACGAAGTACTCGTACGAATTGGCGCGATCGACCCAGCTCTCGATACACCGCCAGTAGTGACGAAACAAGGTCAGACACTGACTTTTATTTGGCCACGCAATAAATAATTGAACCCACTAGTCCAATCCCACTCGCGAGCGCCAAGCCGAATACACCGGAACTTCTAATTCTCCAAGTTCACGACAGGCTGCACGAACCTCACCATCCGCCAACTCGACGTGCGCACGAACTTTCACTTGTCGACCATCTTGAGTGATTTCAAAAACTCGAGGCTCATTGTCGTCACCGTCGACTAGATCAATATTGATATCTAACATGATTAACCTCCCGCCGCATGCATACGCGAGCGTCACGGGGCCCGAGTGCAAAGCTCGAACTCCTCGTTAACCCCTGTTAACTTCTATGTAGATTACCGCGCTGTTGCAAAAAGGCAACGCCTGAAACCCGATTCACGCTGCTTAATTACCGTGATGGAGTAATGGCTTCATCATTAAACTGACGATACAAATGTGCGGTTATTAGCGAAATCATTGGCAACGTAATCAGTGTCGCCAAACCAAGCGTAAAACTTCCAAGAATTAACACTGCAAGGGTAATAGCTGCAAGCCACAAGCCAACTTGGAAATTCTTTTTCATTACGCCCGCACTTGCTTTGAAGGCAGCCAGAGGGCCAACTCCACGATCAAGAATGAAATATGGTCCGAGTTGGAAGAACAATGTGACGATCACGATCGGGAAGAAACACGCCAAGAGTCCGACGTTTTGCAGGACTGTATAGAGAAAGCTGAAAATTAGGAATTTCCACAAATTGTTGCCTGTCAACATGTCCGCAAAGCTCGGAGCCTGTCCACGAGTGCTGCCCAGCGCGGCACGCATCACTCCGGCGGAAGCAAGCAGTGCAATCAAGCTGAAAATAATTGCTACAACTGCGGCAAGACCGGCATTGGTAATGCTTCCTTCGCAAGAATTCACTTGACCAGGCGAAGTTGCATCAATGCAGTTTTCCAATGCCGTCACTATTGGCTTGGTCGCGATCTGTTGCGCAAAGAGCACGATGGCAACTACCGCAGAAAGTGCAATGTAAGCAGCAAGCTGACTTCGGTACATTGCCCAGGCCCAAACAAATGCTGCTTTAAATCCCACGATCTTCTTCCTCATCTGCCTGGGGTGCAGGCAATTCAATTACTTCAGTTTCAAGATTCTTGGTTGTCGTTGGAGTGAGTTCAACAACTTCAACTGGTTCTTCCACAACAGGTCCGACTTCGGAGGTTGTTTCGACTGCGCTTGACTCTGCAA
>CANFTO010000143.1 GCA_947449945.1 Actinomycetota bacterium
AGGCAAGTTCTTTCCTCCTATATTCACAATCATCACCGCAAGGACGCCTGCAATCGCTGCACTTGACACGGAAGAGCCAATACTTCGAAGTAATGTGTTGAGGCCATTGGCTGCTGCGGTTTCCGTATCCGGAACTGCACCCATGATGAGCAAAGGCATTGCAGCAAAGGCAACAGCGGTACCCGCCGCAACAATGACTGCGGCAATTGCAATAAGTGCCACGGTGTCGTTAAAGAACACTCGAGAGACGTAACCAAATCCCATCAGCCCAGCACCTGTGATCAGCGTGATCTTTGCACTGAAGACTTTTGTGATCCGGGCAGAGACAGGAGCCAGGATGACCATGGTGAGCGAGGTAGGAATCATGACTAAGCCAGCTTGCAGGCTTGTGAGTTCGTGCCCGTAGCCAGTTGACGTTGGCATTTCCAATAGTTCGAAAGTCGCCAACATGTTTGCGTACATCGCAAATCCCATCAGGATCGATGTGATGTTGGTGATGAGTACCGGACGTCGCAAGCTCACGCGTAAATCAACCAGTGGTCGTGGATTGCGGAACTCCAACGGAACCCACATCGCGAAGATCGCAGCACTGATGCCAAAGGTGTAGAGAGTCTGCGAACTTGTCCAGCCCCAGGAACCACCTTTTGAAATGCCAAGCAACAGTGCGGTCAATGCGCCCGAGAGTAGGAGGGCTCCGACGTAATCGAATTTTCCTCCGGTGCGTATTTCGGATTCCCGAACCACAATGCCGATGGCAGTCATCATGATCACTGCGAACAGGCCCGAGACCCAAAAGATGGCGTGCCATCCATAAAAGCCATAGACCACACCTGACAGCGGCATGCCGATGGCTGCGCCGATACCCAAGGTCGCACTCATCAGTGCTACGCCTGAACTCAGTTTTTCTTCCGGTAGTTCGTCGCGCATGATGCTCATGGCGATCGGGATCAAGGCAGCTGCCGCACCTTGGAAAATCCGGGCAATAATCACCCAGACCAAGGTGGCGCTGAGGGCTCCGATGATCGAACCGATGAGCAGCAGCCCAAGGCAGACGATGAGCATCCGCTTCTTGCCGAACATATCCGCAAGTCGCGACAGGGTGGGGGTAGCTACCGCACTCGAGAGCAAGGTCGCGGTGATCACCCACGAAACATCGTCAACTGAGGCATGGAGGATCCCTGGCAAATCACCCAAGAGTGGAACAAGCAAGGTCTGCATGAGTGAAGCGGCCATCCCACTGATGGCGAGCACGGCGATGACCACGCTAGGCGAAAAAATCCGCCCGGGGCGTTCAAGCATGCCGATCCCCACCTCGAAGTGAACGAATGTTTACCCATTCAACCACACGCCATAACCACGCCAATTAAGGGCAAACCGGACATGACTCATGTCACAGCCGGGAAAGGGGGACACGACGCGATGAGTGGGCCAGATCACGCCCGATATCGGGCAAAACAGACAAATAGCCAACCCTGTGGACAAAAACCTACTTGGTTCTGTCAGACCCATTTTCTATCGTCGTACCAAGCAGGGTGAGCAATCACCTTTGGAGAACTCCCCGGTAACAGCCGGGAGCATCGTGGCCCAAGTGGACTATTTCCGTGAGACTCGGGATAGCGGTCATGCATGTTGGAGAGTGCAACTGGTCGGACAGATGGCTAGTGGGCACAGGGACCTGAGGTTTCACCACGCACGCTTGCCGCGTGCTGATCGAAGAGGACGAATGCGCATTGCGCACAAGGTTGCCATTCTGGCGACCACGGCAGGGGTCGGGCTTTTCCCGATGGCAGCTCCTGCTTTCGCTGACGAGTCGATGACCATGAGTTCTGAGGTCGCCGTTACTGATCCCACCCCTGAAGTGGCCGCGGTAGCGTCGATGCAGATGACTCCTCGAAGTGCATCGTTGGTCACCAAAACCTGGAAGTTTGCCTTCGTCTCTAAGGCCACTTTGGATCGCACGGGCGTGCAACCCAGCCTGTATCGCGGCAAGTACTACCGACCCAGCCTTGAGCGTGTGCGTCAATGCATTGTGCGCCGTGAAAGTTCAGGTCATTATTTTTCAGTTTCACACAGCGGCACCTATCGCGGTGCCTATCAAATGTCACCTGCGCTTGCGCGCGGTGCGACATGGATGATGTTTCCTGAATTTAAAAAAATTCTTGGCGAAAAGGCAGCCGAAGTCGCAATGCTTCGCTTACGAACGACGTCCATGCATAAGTGGACGCGCTTTTGGCAAGATGCAGCTTTTAGCACGGTGTACAACTGGGAGCACGCAAACTCTGGAGCATCACATTGGCGAGCCACTAACCGCGGCTGCTAACGAACGCTGAGCAATCTGGCACGATGCTCAAATGCTTCGAGTGATCACTGCCAATGTCAATGGAATTCGCGCCACAGCTCGCAGGGGTGGCTTGGAGTGGTTGGCTGATGCTGACGCTGACGTGATTTGTCTTCAAGAGGTTCGTGCAACTCATGAGCAACTACACGTGGTGTTGCAAGATTCACCACTTGCTCATTTCCACGTGCAGCATTCACCCGCTCCGCAATTGGGTAGGGCAGGCGTTGCGGTGCTCACGAAAAATCCCGCAAAGCGCATCACTGTTGGCGATACGCAATTAGACGAACAAGGTCGCTGGGTTGAAGTTGACGTAGAGACTGCGCTGGGTGTGATCACTGTTGTGTCGGTATACATCAACGCCGGTGAAGTGGACACCCCAAAGCAGGATGAGAAGTACGTGTTCCTTGAATCTATGGATGCGCGGTTAAAGAAATTGGAGTCACCTCGTCGCAAAAATCCGGTATTGGTATGCGGAGATTTCAATATTGCTCATCACGAAGTGGACATCAAGAATTGGAAGGGCAACCTGAAGAATTCTGGATTTCTCCGTCAAGAACGCGATTACTTAGATCGCTGGTTTTCAAAATCATGGCATGACCTTGGGCGCATTCTCGGTGGTGAAGGTCCGGGCCCTTACACCTGGTGGTCCTGGCGCGGCAAGGGTTTTGATACCGATGGTGGTTGGCGCATTGACTACGTCATTGCAACGGAGAAGCTAGCTAAGCGAGCGCATACGGCAACCGTAGGTAAGGCCGAAACATATGCGCAGCGCTGGAGTGACCATGCACCACTCACTGTCGACTTTAGCTAGGTACTTCTTCTAATTGCTTATTCGCAATTCGGAAAACCGACGTCGTGATGCTGCGAGCTTCTGCTTCATCGTGGGTCACATGCATTGCAACAACATTTCGCTCGCGTAAGAGTGCAGCAACTTCCAATGCAAGGCGGGTACGTAAATCAGTATCGAGTGCACTGTATGGCTCGTCGAGCAACAGCACCGCTGGCCTCGGTGCAAGTGCCCTC
This sequence comes from Actinomycetota bacterium, assembly GCA_947449945.1. Taxonomy (GTDB): domain Bacteria; phylum Actinomycetota; class Actinomycetes; order S36-B12; family S36-B12; genus UBA11398. The sequence goes on from CANFTO010000143.1 coordinate 3,362, forward strand.
GCAAGTGCAACTCTTTGCGCCTGACCACCGCTAAGTTCATGCACTGAATTTTTTCCAAACCCAGCCATGCCAACCCACTCCAAGAGTTCATGAGCTTGATTGCGAGCCTCTGATTTATCCACTTGATGGCGGAGCAGCCCATACATGATGTTGTCTTCGACATTGAGATGGGCAAACAGCAATGGATCTTGAAACACCATGCCGACCGAGCGATGCTGGATAGGCGCATGTGTCATGTCGATGCCCTGGATGAAGATGGATCCAGATTTCGATGGCTGGCTTCCCAGAATTGTTGAGAGCAACGTGGACTTTCCGGAACCACTTGGTCCAAGAATTGCCACGATTCCCGAGCTCACGGTGAGGTTTGCGGTTAGCAGCGTTGAGTCATGGCCGACGTGTAGGTCCTGCAATTGCAGCGTATTCATGATCGTTTCCATCGCTTTGCTCCCAAACTATCGATAGAAGCGACTAAGGCCAAAGTTCCGATCACGAGAATCACAGATAGTGCACACGCGACGCCAAATG
>CANFTO010000144.1 GCA_947449945.1 Actinomycetota bacterium
CATTGGCAGCGGAACTGCAATTGTGCTGCGTGATGGAAAGTCATACAACGTCACGTGGAATCGACCTTCTGCAGACTCTGGAACAACGTTCACCATGGCCGATGGCTCACTGATGCCATTTAAACCAGGTCAGCAATGGGTCGTGCTGTTGAATTCGAAGACCCCAGCAACCTTGTTTCCTCAGCCATCACCTGCACCTTCCTCAGCATCAAAGGCACCTGCCGCGATTTAGTAACGGCTAGTTCGTTGCTGCGACTTTCTCGTAATACTCGTTTTCGGCTTGCTTCTTTGGGAAGAGCACAACAACAAGCGCAAGCCCAATGACACTGAGTGCAAGAGCTACGCCCATGGCTGCGGTTTTGCCATCAGTAAAAGCCTCAGATGCACCAGTCAAAATCTGTTGACCAATATTTGGCGGGTATTGCGCTGCGACATGGGCTGCATCGCCAAAGGATGCGGTCAATGAATTGGCAATATCTGAAGTGACCTGATCTGCTTGATTCGCAGGTAGCCCTTGAATGCTTTCACTCATTTTGTTCACGTACACACCAGCCAGAATTCCGCCAAGGAGTGCCTGAAGTACTGCCCCACCGAAATCGCGAGTGAGATCAAGGAAGGCAGATCCCATACCTGAATGACTTTGTGGAACTGAAGACATGAGTGCGCGCGACGCAGGCGTTGCTGCCATGCCGACACCTGCTCCAACAAAGCCATATGCCAAGAGGATCCAGGTGAGGTTCGCGCCTTGCTTCCAGGTCAACATCATGATCGCGAATGCAATAGCCACCAGCCCAAGGCCAATGCTCAATGTGTCGCGTGAACCACGCGAGATCACAAACTTGCCCGCTATCTGGCCACCCACGGCAGCGAACACTGCTGACGGCACTGCAACTGCTGCGGCAGAAAGTGTGTCGTAGCCCAACACATCTTGAGTGAACTGCTGACCAATGAACATTGCCCCAATGAGTGCGCCAAAGGTAATCGCTCCAGCAACGAATGCGACCCAAAAGGTGCGAGCTTTCGCAAGAGGGAGGTCAACCAATGGTCGAGGGGCGCGCTTTTGTCTCCAGAAAAAGCCAACCATGGCAACGACGGTGACTGATGCGCTGATCAGCCACGTGGTCGTCAGTCCGTCATGAAATGACTGAATAATGATGACTAATCCACCGACACCGAGAATCGAAAGTATGCCGCCAAGATGGTCAACGGGTGCCTTCTGCGTGGGTACATGACTTGGGATCACGATGATGCCAATAACCAAGGCAACAACAACCAGGGGAATTGAAATCAGAAAGACTGATCCCCACCAGTAAGACTCCAATAGGAATCCACCGACTAACGGACCAAGCGCTGCAAATCCCGCACCTAACCCTGACCACATAGCGATCGCTTTGACTTTCGCATTGCCGCGATAGAGCGTGGAGATCAATGAAAGCGTGGTGGGAAAGAGTAATGCTGCCGCGAATCCTGACGTCAAACGAGCAAAAGCGAGGAAGTCTGCATTCGGAGCCCAAGCCGACATACACGCCGTTGGAATCGTCAGAATCGCACCAATAATGAACAGCATCTTGCGGCCGTATCGATCACCGATCGCGCCCAGATATAACACTGTTGACGCAAGCCCCAACGCGAACGCTTCCGCGATCATGTTCAGCTGATCTTGGCTTGCGCCTAACTCTGAACCGATCGTTGGCAATGCGACGTTGGCAATAGAGAGATTGATATTGGCAACGATGGCACCAACGATCAGTGCAAGGAGAACGAACGCACTGCGTGGTGGAGTGTCAGATTGACTGACCGGTGAACTCATGCCTGCGAGGCTACTACCGACTCATCGTCAGTGATTTCATCCTCGCCTGGCTCAATTTGAACCTTTGGAAGGATGCGATCAAGCCATCCTGGCAGCCACCAGTTTGCCTTACCAAGAAGCGACATGATCGATGGAATGAAGATCAAACGAATGATGAAGGCGTCAACGATCACGGCGGATGCAAGTGAAACACCGAAGAGCTTGATCATCGAGTTCTTATCCGGAACGAAGGCAAGGAAGACGCTGGCCATGATTGCCGCAGCAATCACAACAACGCGACCGGAACCTGCAAGACCACGTCGAACTGAAGCACTGTTATCGCCAGTGCGCGCCCACTCCTCTTGCATACGCGTCACCAAGAACACTTGGTAATCCATGGAAAGTCCAAACAGGATTGCAAACACCATGATTGGCAGGAATGGGAAGATCGGACCAGTGCCGGCCAAACCGATGACATTGCCAAGCCAACCCCACTGGAAGACGGCGACGGTAATGCCAGTTGCTGCAGCAAAACTGAGCAAACTTGTAATGGCTGCGGTAAGCGGAACCACGATTGAGTGGAACAACAACACGAGTGCCAAGAATCCAAGCCCAACCACAACCAGCAAGAACAGTGGCAAAGCCTTGGTCATGACTGATGTGAAGTCACTGATAATTGCTTGCTGTCCACCGACATACAGCTTTGCCCCAGTTTGAGCCGTGATTTGTGGATTCACGTTATCTCGTAAATTGCTGAGTAACGCATCCGTTGCTTCGTCCTGAGGTGCTGAAGTAGGCGTCACCATGATCGTGCCGATGGTGCCGTCCGCACCGAATGCAGTTGGGTTAGCCAACACGATTGGAAGGGCTGCACTACTTGGCAACGTTGAAGCAACACCTGGGCTTGATTCAATCGCCTTCACCGCAGCTGCATAAGCAGCCGCATCGTTTGGCTTTGGAAGTTCAACGGCAACGAAGAATGGACCATTAACTCCCGGGCCAAAGCCTTCGGCCATGAGGTCGTACGCGGTTCGCAGCGGTGTTCCCTGTGCTTTACCGGAATCGTCAGCAAAACCAAGGCGAAGTGATAACAACGGAATTGCCAGCACCACCACCACAATGATGGACACAAGTGCAGGAATGATCGGCTTGCGCTGAAGGAATCGACCGTAGTGCGCCCAAGCTTTACCTTCTGGATGTACCTGGCCTGGCTTCTTACCCCATGGCAGTCGAAGTGCCAGAGCCTTGGTGCCAAGCAAGCTCAGCAGTGCTGGCAAGAACCACAGAGCTGAAAGCATCACGAAGAGCACGGTGACGATCGATGCAACAGCGAGACCGTTGAAGAAGTTAATACGCATGATGAACAAGCCAAGAAGCGCAATGATCACCGTACTACCAGCGAACAACACTGCGCGTCCTGCAGTTTCCACGGACTCCATCGCGGCAGCCTTTGGATCGTGACCAGCAAGAATTGCTTGGCGGTAACGGTTGATGACGAAGAGCGAGTAGTCAATACCCACGCCAAGACCGATCATTGCGGCAAGTGTTGGCGCGAAGGTTGCAACGTCAAGGAAGTTTGCTGCGATGAGTACACCCATTTGACCCATAGCCAAACCAAGGATGGCCGCAACGATCGGCAACCCAGCTGCAACAAGAGAGCCGAACGCGATCAACAAGATCACGATGGCAACGAGCAGGCCAATGCCTTCACTGCTTGGTGGCTCTTGGCCAGCAAATTCAAGGATAGACCCGTTGTAGACAACGGTGACTTCTGGCGAGTTGGCCTTATTAATGGCAGCAACGATCGCCTTGGCGTCGAGGGAATCAACTGAGGATCCGTCGCCCGCAAACGTGATGTTTGCGTAGGCAACCTTTCCGTCTTTACTGATTGGTGCGGATGCGGTCATGAATGACTGCAACGCTGCCTTTTGTTCAACAGTCATCTGGGCAAGCTGTGCCTGGGTTGGAGCTGCCTGTTGAGTTGGGCAGTCACTACCGCTGCTACCA
>CANFTO010000145.1 GCA_947449945.1 Actinomycetota bacterium
CAACACGTTGTTGATCTGGTTTGGATAGTCGCTACGGCCCGTTGCAACCACAGCTGCATGCTTGTGAGCCTCGACTGGATCAATCTCAGGTGTTGGGTTCGACAACGCGAAAATGATCGAATCCTTGGCCATATGCGAGATGTCTTCGGCTGTGAGCAAGTTTGGTTGCGATACGCCCACAAACACATCAGCGCCTACGAGTGCTTCAGCCAGCGTGCCTGAAACATTTCGTGGGTTCGTGCGCTTGGCAAGATCAGCCTTGTCTGGGTCATCGAAGGTGCGCCCCTGATGCAAGGCACCCTTTGAGTCGAACACCACGACATCTTGCACGCCAGCCTTCATAAGCAAGCCGGTAACCGCTGCACCAGCGGCACCTGCGCCTGACATCACGATCTTGAGGCTACTGAGATCCTTCTTCACTAAACGAGCAGCGTTCTTGAGTGCTGCGAGCACGACCACTGCGGTTCCATGCTGATCGTCGTGCATGACGGGGATCGTCAAGGTTTCGCGAAGACGACGCTCAACCTCAAAGCAACGAGGGGCAGAGATGTCTTCGAGGTTGATTCCACCAAAGCCAGGAGCGATGAGCTGCACCGTGCGCACGATTTCATCGACGTCGTTGGTGTCCAGTGCAATCGGCCACGCATCAATATCAGCAAAGCGCTTGAAGAGAGCTGCCTTGCCTTCCATCACGGGCATTGAAGCTTCAGGTCCAAGGTTGCCAAGTCCCAAAACTGCGGAGCCATCAGTGACAACTGCAACGGTGTTGCGCTTAATGGTGAGTTCTCTGGCTCGTGATGGGTCTTCAGCAATGGCTAAGCACACGCGAGCAACACCTGGGGTGTAGGCGCGAGCTAGTTCAACACGGTTATCCATTGGGCAGGTCGCTTGAATTTCAAGCTTGCCACCCTGATGAATCAACATCACTGTGTCCATTACGTGCTCGACCTCAGTTTCAGGGAGCGCGTTGAGCGCATCTTCAAGGCGGCGATCCACATCTTCGCCACCGATGAGGCAGGTGAGTTCGAGAACAACATCTTCATGGCAGGAATGCACCACGTCCATACCGGTCACGATGCCACCGAGGTCCGTTACGACCTTGGTGAGTTCACCTGACGCATGGTGTTCTGGGGTCGTGCGAACAGTGGCAGTGAAAGATGTTCCGAAGTTAGTCACTGCGGAAGTTTAGGGTTCAACTACCAGTGATTTCAGGTGATTGCTCACTTTCATGCACGCGTTTCCCAGCGCAGCAAATTCTTCAGGCGTAAGAACGTCAACTAAGTGACGTCGAACACTTTCCACGTGCGCTGGAGCTGCACTTACGAGCAGATCCCAACCGGCATTGGTAAGCACCGCAAATGAGCCACGACGGTCATCTGCACACAATTCACGGGTAACGAGGCCGGCTTTAGCCATGCGATCAATCTGATGGGAAAGTCGACTGCGTGAGGAGAGGGTGCGTTCGGCAAGTTCGCTCATGCGAACTCGACGGTCACTTGCTTCAGAGAGATGGACGAGAATTTCATAATCGGCATTTGTGAGATCTGAGTCGCACTGAAGGTCTCGTCCCAATTGCTCGGGAAGCAGGGTGGTTGCGCTTAACCAGGCACGCCAAACGGCCTGCTGATCTTGGTCCAACCAGTTCGTCACCTGCTCAGCATACGCCCAAGTAGTTGAAATCGAAACTTATTCGTGGAGGTCCCAAATTCGGATACCGCCAAGGAGTCCATTGGCATTTGAAACCAAGGTCGCGTTCACACCGATATCGCTTTGATTGAGCAGTCGAGCATTTCCCCCACCGACATACAGGTGATCCCAATTCACGATCGCATCAAATTGCGCGAGACCTTTTCGAACGCGCTCTTTCCACGCATCTTCGCCAATTTTCTTCAGCTCTCCATCACCAAGTGCAATGTCATGAGTCATCTCAGAGTTATACGGACCATGGGAAAGTTCGAGGTGAGTAACTAAACGGCCATTCCAAAACAATGCGGTTCCCACACCGGTACCAAAGGTCACGACAAATTCAAGTCCGTTACCTTCAATCACTGCACAACCTTGCACATCGGCATCGTTTTCCACCTTTGTGGGCAGCTCGAACGTTTGCGTCAGTGCCTTCAGGATTTCAAAACCAACCCAAGCCTCGATAAGAGCTGGATCGCGTTCCCCATTAAGAACGCTTCGTGATAGCGATCCTGGAATACCAGCAACAATTCCGTTCCGAATTAAACTCGGGAATCCCACCGTGACGCGATGCGCTGGTGGAAGTTGGGTAACGAGATCTTTGAGCGTGCTCAAGAAGACTTCTGGAAAACATGGGTACGGAGTCTCAACGCGCACCTGGTCCGTGAGCATTTCACCTTGCGGACCCAAAATCGCAGCTTTGAAAGATGTGCCACCAATATCAATCGCGAGCGTTTTCACATCTGCGGGCCAAATACTCATGCGGTGAGCACCTCAACTCCATCGTTCGTCACCAACACCGTGTGTTCAAACTGCGCGGTGTATTTGCGATCGGCAGTGACAACTGTCCAGCCGTCATTCCACATTTGATAGTCATAGGTTCCCAGAGCAATCATCGGCTCAATCGTGAACGTCATGCCGGGTTCCATGATTGTGGTCATGTTTGGATCGTCGTAATGGGGGATAACTAAACCTGAGTGGAAAGCTGAACCGATGCCGTGGCCAGTGAAATCGCGAATGACGCCGTAATCGAATCGCTTCGCGTAACTTTCGATAACACGACCAATCACGCTGATTGGTCGGCCTGGAGCCACGGCCTTGATTCCGCGATTCAGCGCTTCTCGGGTTCGCTCGATTAACAGCGCTACCGGTTCGATGACTTCGCCGACTGGATACGTGGCGTTGCAGTCGCCATGGACGCCTTCGATGAATACTGTGACATCAATATTGACGATGTCACCTTCGTTGAGCACCGAGGTATCGGGAATGCCGTGACAAATCACTTCGTTGACCGATGTGCAAATAGATTTCGGAAAGCCCCGGTAATCCAGGGGAGAGGGATAGGCACCGTGGTCGCAAATAAATTCATGGGCGATCACATCGAGTTGTTCAGTGGTGATCCCGGGCCGAACGTGCCGCCCCACTTCTGCAAGCGTCAACGATGCCAACGTGCCGGCACGTCGCATCGACTCGATGGTTTGAGCATCTTTGATCTCTGATCCAGTGAATGGAGCAGGACCTGGCTTGCCGACATACTCCGGGCGAGCAATGGAGGCAGGCACACTGCGCATGGGGCTCACTCGGCCTGGCACAACAGGTGAGGGCTGGGTAGCACTGGACATGGAGAACAGTCTAGGTTCTTGTCCGTAAACGAAGGGATAAGTCATGAGTTGGTACTACTGCCTCGAGCATCAGCAGGTAGAGCCAGAGGCTGGTTGCCCCAATGCGGAACGCATGGGTCCATACGCCACTGAAGCCGATGCTGCTGCTGCGTTGAAGACTGCGCACGAACGCAATGAAGCCTTTGACGGGGATGACGACTAGCCAGTCGATTCACTGATCTAGGAACACAACAAGGCCCGCACCGAAAGGTGCGGGCCTTGTTTGCTGAAACAGGTGTGACTACTTCGCGCGACGAACTGCCTTCTTGGCGGTGCGCTTTGCTGCAGTCTTGCGAACTGCCTTCTTAGCGGTTGCCTTCTTGACGGTGCGCTTTGCAGCGGTCTTGCGAACTGCCTTCTTAGCGGTTGCCTTCTTGGCGGTGCGCTTTGCTGCAGTCTTGCGAACTGCCTTCTTAGCGGTTGCCTTCTTGGCGGTGCGCTTTGCTGCAG
>CANFTO010000146.1 GCA_947449945.1 Actinomycetota bacterium
GCATCACGAACGAGCACAATGATCGCCGGATCAGTGCGCGGGAAATGATCCATCTCATGCGCTGCGCAATGCAAGGTCCAGCCGGCTTGAGCCACTTCAAGCTCGTCGCCGCATACCGTGCAGCGCTGATGTTTGTTGCGCCAGTTATCCAGGCCAACAGCGGTAACAAATGCCGAAGCATGCAGGTCGGGAAGATTGCGCGCTTCACGCAAACCAACCCAGAAATGTTCACCACTCAGCTCTTCACGATCCTTGAGATGCACGGAGATAAACGCAACCCCGTCTGCATCAAGACCAAGGAAACTAATCCGCGAGTGATCGCCTTCAATGAATGCAGCAACTTGTTCACCATCAATCACCGCAAGTTCGTGGTGATTGGAATCCACATCCAGTGGCGACTCCCCGCGATGCACCCAGATTGCTTTCGCATTCGCCGTTAGCAGCGATGCTAAGAATTCATCATCAGTGCGCAAGTGCGCTGCACGATCTAACCCAGCCCGAGTGAACAACAGATCGTCAAAGAGGCGGGTGTTCGTCACGGGTGTGAGCCTATTGCCGTGCCACGATCAGGGTTCAGGGTTTGGACAGGAGTGCTACGTGAACGTCTTTATTCGCCAATTAACGGGCGTTCGCTTCCTAGCTGCCGCTTGGGTGTTGCTCTACCACCTGCAAGTGCCCCTCCACACAGTTGGAATCGTCAGCATCCCCATCCTCTCGGACTTTTTCCGCGTAGGCCGCCTTGGAGTGGACCTGTTCTTTGCACTATCTGGCTTCATCCTCGCGCACACCTACTTAGAGCGGATGGGAGAAAAGTTCAAGACCAAAACCTCTGGCTTCTTCCTTTGGTTGCGCCTTGGTCGCATTTACCCCGTGCACTTAGTGATGTTGGTTGTCGCGGGCCTTGCCGTGTTCGCTCAAGCCAAGGTCACTGGCGATGCGCTCAATCGCGACTGGTTGAACCCATGGGACTTCATCAAGAACCTACTCATGATTCAAGAATGGGGCCCTCAACCGCAACGCGGCTGGAACTTCGTTTCTTGGTCACTCTCAATGGAGTGGTTGGCGTACTTACTCTTCCCATTCATTGTGTTGGTGTTGTGGCGCTTGCGCCGCTCGCTGCCTACTTGGGGCCTGTTGGTCGCGTGGGTGGTCGTGCTTATTCCTTTAATTGTGTACGGCCTGAACACGACTGACTCGTACTACACCGATAACTGGGGATCCACGATTCGCGTGCTCACAGAGTTCTGCGCTGGTGGCATTACCTATCTCATTGTTTCTCGTTTGCATCCAGGGTTAAGTGGCGATCCCGCCCCCAAGGTTGAACGCGTAGCCACCTGGCTCACCATTATTTTGCCGATCTTGGTGATCGCCGGCTCAGTGTTCTTGGCAAACCTTCCTGCAGCTCAACCACCACAGCTGAACTTGGGCGAGGATGCTGAACCGCTGCCCCCTTACTACCACTTACTGTTGGTGCCGTTACTTATCGCTTGGATCGGCGCGCTCGCACTTTCGCGTCGCGGGCTCACCAAAACCTTGGGCACACAAACCCTGGTGCTGGGTGGTTTCATCTCCTACTCGCTCTACATGACACACCTGGTGTGGTTTGGCTTGTGGCGGGCAGGCATGAAGGCTGCTGGCATCGATGGAGGTGCTCTCTACACACTGGGCGTGATTGGCCTAGTAATCGGCGCACTCGTGATCGCTTGGCTGATGTGGAAGTTCATCGAAGAACCTGCGCGCGAATGGATGCGCAAGCTGATCGGCGTGCGACCAACGCCAACGGAAGAAGCTGGCGCAGCAATCGCAGTAGCAAAGCATGAAACTGACGGAGCTGAACCAATTGAGGTTGCGGAAAAGTAGTACTACTGCGCCAGATGTGAAAGATCTGGCAGCGTTGGCCGTAGCACTTCACCGGTTTGCACCATCAAGAAGCCTGCATCAATGTGATCAAGTGGAACATTGGCAATTCGCGACCAAGCCAATCGATACAACGCCAACTGCAGTTCGTCGGCGGATTTGGCACTACCTGTTTTCCAGTCAATAACATCAAAGCGACCATTGGCAGCGAACACGGCATCGATGCGGCCGCGCACTACTCTCCCACCGATCACCATGGCGAACGGTTGTTCAATAGCAACAGGTGTCAGATGCGCGAATGCACTGCGACCAAAGGCCTCTTTAAGTTCACCTAGTTGCTCGTCGCTGATGATGTCTTGGTCACCACTACCAGGAAGATCATCAGGATCCAGTAAAGACTGCTGCCCGTACTGAGTTTCCACCCATGCGTGGAAGGCGGTTCCGCGTGACGACGCTTGTGAACTAGGTGATGGCATTGGGCGAGCCAAGTCACGGGCAAGTTGTTCTGGCTCACGCATCGCGCGAATGAGCACACTGGCCGAAACTGATGCCGGAAGTGCAACATTCACAACTGGTTCTCGCATTTTGCGCGCCTCTTCAATGAGCACCCGCGAATCGTCTTCCCATTGGGCAACGAGAGCGGCATCAGTTGACGACAACTCAAGGTGAGATATCTCGCTGGCTCCTTCAACCAAAGCCGCAAGTTCACGAACCTTCAAGGGTTGCTCCAGCGGTGCCGGCCAAGCAAAGCCTTCCACCTCTTCTAAATACGGATTCTTTTCATCCTCAGGTTGATCGTGCCAATGAGCAATTGCTTCATCGAACTCAGCGCTGGTGGTGCGCACTTTTCCCAAATAGGCATCCGGAATCCGTGGTTTCTGCTGCGTTGGACCCCACCAGTGACCCGTTGCAATCAGCGTGTTCTCTGCTCGCGTGAGTGCCACATATGCCAATCGCTGATCTTCTAAGAGGTCGTGTTCACGCAGCACTTCGATGTATTCATCGACCTCCTTGGTTGAAGGACTTCGATCACGTGATGGATAGCTTTCAAGCGCATCGGTCTTGTCCTCGCGAAGATGCCAGGGAATAACTGCAGCACTCTTCAACCAACGACTTCGTGTAGTGCCGCCTGGGAACGCTCCTTCAACAAATCCCGGAACAATCACGACTGGGAACTCAAGGCCTTTAGCTTTATGGATGGTCATGAGTTGCACTGCATCAGTGCGCTGAACCACATCAACTTTGAGGTCAACGTCAAAGCGCTCGGCATCAGCTAAGCGCCGCAGGAAAGCACTGACTGACGATCGGCCATCTAGATCGGTAAATTCGGCAGCTAACTTGGCAAAGGTCATCCATGCCAAATGAACTTGAGGCGAAGCCATTGCAAGTTCAACGTCTAAGCCACTGACGCGCAGGACCCGTGAGAGGAATTCAGGCAGTGGTTCCGCTGAGTATTGGCGCAAATACTGAAGTTCTTCACCGAACTCTGCAAAGCGCTGCGCAGCTTCAGGCGAGAAATTCGAAAGATCACCGAGATCCATGGTGGCATCACTGAGTGATGTCATTTCCACTGGATCTGCACCGGCAACAGCTGCATCAAGGGCTTGCGCAACTGTCTGTGGACTAGCCGTGTGTTCTCCACGAGACAGGGCATGAGCGCGATCGCCTAACGCGAAGAGATCACGAACACCAATGGCCCAACGCGGGCCACTGAGTAGCCGCACGAGTGCGCCATTGGCGATCGGGTCAACCACTGCTTGCAACATGCTGCGTACATCAATCACGATTGGTTGGCTCAGTAAGCCAGCCGCGCCATGCAACTGCGTTGGAATCCCACGCTCTTGCAGAAGTTGATCAAAGGCCGCCAACTCTTTGCCGTTTGTTGCCAAGATTGCTATTGATCCCCACTTACCTTGCAGAC
>CANFTO010000147.1 GCA_947449945.1 Actinomycetota bacterium
AGGAATTCTTGGCTCAGGGAGTGACTCCTTAACGCAGGACCCCGCGCACTAAGGTTTTGCTGTGATTGATCCCAATATTTTGCGCACCGACCCTGACCGCATTCGCGAATCCCAGCGTCGTCGTGGCGAAAGTGTTGAGGTCGTCGATCTGCTCATTGAGGCCGACCTAGCCAAGCGCGCAGCGATGCAAGAGTTTGATGAACTTCGTAACCAGCAAAAGGTGCTCGGCAAGCAGATTGGCCCATTGCAGGGCGCATTAAAGAAGGCAACCGACGAAGCAGCGAAAGCACAAGCCCAAGCTGAAGTTGATGCCCTCATGGCGCAAGCCAGCACACTTGCTGACGATGTGAAGGCAGCAGACGCAAAGGCAAATGAGATCAGTGAAAAGGCTGATCAGTTGTGGCTGCAAATCAGCAACCTGGTGAATCTTGATTCACCTGTGGGTGGCGAAGAAGATTTCACGCTCATTGAAGAAGTGGGTACGCCGAGAGATTTTGCCGCAGAAGGTTTTGCAGCACGTGATCACATTGAAATCGGAGAAATCCTCGACGCGATTGACACTGTTCGTGGAGCAAAGGTTTCTGGCTCACGCTTCTTCTATCTCAAGGGCATCGGCGCGCAACTTGAAATTGCATTGCTGAACCTGGCGATGCAGCAGGCAAGTGCGAATGGCTTTATTCCAATGATTACGCCAGCAATCGTGTTGCCTTCAGCAATGGAGGGCACCGGCTTCCTTGGTCAAGCTGCGGAAAACGTGTATCGCCTTGAAGAAGATGACATGTATCTCGTGGGCACCAGCGAAGTTCCCCTTGCTGCGTATCACTCTGACGAAATCATTGACGTCAACCAACTGCCAATTCGTTACGCAGGCTGGAGCAGTTGTTTCCGCCGCGAAGCGGGCAGTTACGGCAAAGACACCAAGGGCATCATTCGGGTGCATCAGTTCGACAAGGTCGAAATGTTCGTGTTCACCACCCCTGACGAAGCTGAGGCAGAACATAAGCGCCTGCTGCAGTGGGAACGCGATTTCGTTGATGCTCTCGAATTGCCTTACCGCGTGATCGATGTGGCCACCGGTGATCTTGGCTCAAGTGCTGCGCGCAAGTTCGACATCGAAGCATGGATTCCAACGCAGGGCACCTACCGCGAAATCACCAGCACCTCGAACACCACCGAGTTCCAAGCTCGTCGCTTGAAGATTCGTATGCGCGATGGTGACAAGACGCAGCCTTTGGCCACCTTGAATGGCACCTTGTGTGCAATGCCACGCATCATCGTTGCGATTCTTGAGAATCATCAGCAGGCTGACGGATCAGTGCGTATCCCTAAGGCCTTGCAACCGTTCCTTGGCGGAAAGACTGTGTTCACCGCTCCTGCATAACTCGTTCAACTACCCGATGGAGAGTTCAGCACCATGACCCACTTTGATCCAGCTGCGCTCGACACCATTGAGTTCCCGCAACTCATCGCGCTGGATATTGATGGCACCTTGGTTCCCCAAGATGGAGTGATTCGTCATCGAGTGATTGAAGCAATCAAGGCCGTGCAAGAGCGCGGGGTTGAAGTGGTGCTGGCAACTGGGCGTTCATTAAGCACCACCAGCCCAATTGCGCGTGCAGCACGACTTGATGGCTGGTTGGTTTGCTCCAATGGTGCGATTTTGGCAACCGTTGAACCAGAAACAGTGATCGAAGCAGTCACATTCAAACCAAAAGACTTCATTGATCAAATGCTGCCGTTGCTTCCCAATGCGATCTACTCAGTTGAAGATGCCTGGGGCGTTCTCAACACCAACGTTGCCTTCCGCGGCGGCCCGCTTGGCATGGCAGTGCGTGAAATGCCGCTTGAACTCATTCGTGAACTTGATGCAGCGCGCCTAGTAGTGCGAAGTGAAGAACATATGGAAGAAGGTCTGGGCCATATCGTCGAAGCCCTTGGCTTGCACGAAGTGCAGTTCGGTGTTGCCAAGGTGGCGTGGCTTGATATTGGACCTAAGGATCTCAACAAGGCTTACATGCTGGGGCAATTGTGCACGCGACTTGATCTCAACCCAACACGCACGATCGCTATTGGCGATGGTGACAACGACATTCGGATGCTCGAATGGGCCGGCCTTGGCGTTGCTATGGGCACAGCTAGCGATGAAGTGCGCAAGTACGCGAATGCGATTACGCATGAAGAGCCTGGCGTTGGTGTAGCTGAAGTGCTTGAAGCGGTTGCTAAACACGCGAATTAGCGAATGGCCAAAACTGAAAACAATTCATTGGCCAACAGTTTTCAATGATCAGTAATGAATGCGTTCCGGAGCATCGAGTGCATCTATGTGGCCACACTCGCCTTACTGAGGAGGACCTCAACGGCAATTCAGATCACTACAGGCGCCATTGTTTGAGTCAGGTGTTCCTGTCCTCACCCGAATTTGCTGAAAGTACGAATCCTTCGCGATGCTCCGCGAGTGACTCTCTTATTTCAGGCCAAGTCATCCTCGCCGCCTCAGGAGTCATACCTCCGCCAGTAAAACTAAGAGATGCATCCAACGTCCAAAGGTTCGTATGGCGATCTACTTGCACTGTCCTGTTCGCGAGTTTGTCTTCAGCGTCATTCATGATGAAAAGGTACTCAGTGACAATTGAAAAAGTCCAGACCTTGAAAATTCTGAAGAATCGATTTATTTGACTGCCACTGTCTTCTTGCTTAACGCGAGACCAATTAGCTAATGGATATAGTTCAACCCTTCACGGATTCAAACTCCAGCAAGGGGAAACATGGTTCGCAAGCGCTGGCGCATGAAAGAAACAATGCTGGTTCCAGCCCAATGGAGTGGCTCGGTAGAACATTTTTACCATTTCTTTTTTGGGTATTTCATGCCAATGGTTCTCTGGCAAGAAAAGACTCGCATCAAAAATTTCACTATTCGTGACTGTGGGCCAATGAACCCTTGGTTTAGTTTGTTGCAAGAAGGTTCCAAGCCAACGTTTATTCCTCCTGGCGTAATGCTTCAGCGACTGCTGATTCATCGACAAGAGATGGAGATTTTCCGAAACTGGGATAACCCGCTCCATTTTCATAAAGAATCTCTCGAACGTTTCTCCACAACGATTCTCGATCGCATAGGAATCAACTCCCGAGCACAGAATCCTGGTGAGAAGCGCATTACGGTGCTCGACCGGAAACCTAGCCCCGAGTACTTTCTCGCAGAAAAATCTGAAGTCTTATCGTCAGGAGCTGAATGGCGCTCAATGCCAAATACTGAGCGAATCGCGGAGTCATTGCGGGATTTGGGCAGTGTCACGCTTGTGGATTCTGCTGCTATGTCGCCTGCGGATCAGGTCCGCCTTTTCAGTCAGACTGACCTACTCGTGGCCCAACATGGAGCGGGCTTATCCAACATTGTCTGGCTTCCAAAAGGCGCAGCTGTACTTGAAATTAAACCACCACTTCCCCCGGTGATAAACGAGATCTTTGCCAACCTCGCTTCAGCACGCAGAATCGATTACGCAACAGTCGACCAATTAGATGAGCATGCGGAGGTGGACCCAGAGAACGTAAGGCTTGCGGTTGAATCCCTCCTCGAATCGCCCGGAACACATGTCCCAACAATGTCTGGCAGGCTTCCTATTCGAATTCTGCGTCAACTACCTCGCCGGCTCTAGAACCAGAAATACGCTTAAGTCGTGGCAAACAATCCGCTGAGGTTGCTTACAAATAAGTCGCTCATGGTCGCATTGATTCTCATCTGGTCAATTGGGATGCTTGGATTGGCC
>CANFTO010000148.1 GCA_947449945.1 Actinomycetota bacterium
ATCGCGTTGCTTACCGACAAACGCAGCAGCGGCAGCTAAAGCCAATGAATCAGGGCCACCTGAACAGGCCACGATAATGGTTGAACCCGAGTCAATTTCTGTGAGCGACTCGTGCACTGCCGAGCGCACAGCCAATGTCTGTGATGAAGCCCAATGGCGCTCAGGAATTTCTTCACTCATAGCTACGCACATCCGCACAGACGTAGTTTGGTTGCGAACTGATCAACAACCTTTCGCGCTTTGGGAATAGAAGAAATCTCATTTGCGATGATCGCGAACACGAGCACTCGCCCTGAAACATCAGGAACGATGCCTGCTAGTGCTACATCGGATCTCAACGTTCCCGTTTTCGCGCGAACGAATCCAGCAGCAATCTTTTGCGATCCTGAGGTGAATCGGTCGGCCAACGTGCCGGTAAATCCCGCAACTGCGAGAGCTGGTGCAATGCCGCCAAATGAACCGTCGGCTGCCAGAACAAGAATCTTGCCAAGGGTTTGTGGCGCAATTCGGTCCTTACTCGACAGTCCACTCGCATCAAACAATTGCATTCCTGAGATCGGCAATCCCAACTCTTTTGCGGTGTTCGTCATTGCAGCCGCGCCACTTGCGAAAGTTCCAGTGCCGGACTGCGCAATCCCTGACAGGTGAGCAAGTGACTCTGCTAAGTCATTATCCGAATCAGTGAGCATGTGGTTGACCAACTGTTGAACCGGCGCTGATTCAACCTTGGCGATTTGCGTTCCGCCTGTTGGCGCTTTGGCCTCCGAACCAAGACTGACCTTCACTCCGCTTGTACGCAAAGCCTTCACGAATAATTGAGCCGCATATTTTGCTGGATCACTGACTCGTGAATTTCCCCGAGGATTGGCACGACCTTGATCAACCATCAATGCGGTCACCGGCGCCGCAACACCGGCAGCTGGAAATGATGTCGACCAGCCAGGGCCAAGCTTGCGGCCAGTAAACAGGGAACTGTCGTAGTTCAAGTTGACCGAAGCTGACTGCACTTGCTTGGCCACTTGGGTCGCCAAAGATGCCAGCGATGCACCTGGGCCAGAGCTTGCGAGCATCGCATCGCCGCCGCCAATCAACGTGATTGTTGAACCATCGACCACTACTCGAGTAGCAATGCGACGCGCTGGCGTCAGTAACTTCAGTGCCGTTACCGCCGTTAATAGTTTCAATGTCGATGCTGGGAGCAAGGGTGTATTTCCATGTGCATCAAAGAGCGTCGCTCCAGTGGCTGGATCACCAACCCACGCTCCTACTGTGCCTAAAGCAGGTCGGTTGATAATCGCATTCAAAGCTGCAGTGAGCCCTGCTGTCGTGGGGATCGGAGCGTTGCTACCGACAACCGGAATCGGGTTCAGGACCGATGCGGAGCCATCTGCTGCGAATGCAAGCGATTGCGTGATGGGTGACGCACACCACAACAGCAAAAAACCTAGCAATAGCGCCATTTTTCGCGTATGTGTCACCTGTCACCTCTCTTCCGTGCAGTCATCTCACCTTCTATAGGGAAGACTAGGCGACTATGAACCCCTTGGTATTCGACGTGACGATTGAAATTCCCGCAGGTAGCCGCAATAAGTATGAGGTAGACCACGAGACCGGCCGTATTCGCTTGGACCGCATGCTCTTCACCTCGACGCGCTACCCACACGATTACGGGTTCATTGATGACACTTTGGGCCAAGATGGCGATCCACTGGATGCACTCGTGATGACCCAAGAGCCTACGTACCCAGGTGTGGTGATTCGTTGCCGCGCAATCGGCATGTTCCGCATGACTGACGAAGCAGGCGGCGATGACAAGGTGCTGTGTGTGCCAGCTGGCGATCCACGTCTTGAGCACCTTCGCGACATCCACCACGTTTCTGAATTCGATCGTCTGGAAATTCAGCACTTCTTCGAGGTGTACAAGGATCTTGAGCCAGGCAAGAGTGTTGAAGGCGCGAACTGGGAAGGCCGCACTGAAGCAGAAGCTGAGATCGTCGCTTCGCAGAAGCGCTTTGTGCCTGGAAGTCACAAGCACTAAATCACAGACATAGAAAGGAAAGGCCCCGTCGCATAGACGGGGCCTTTCCTTTATATCTACAGGCGTTACTCAGTTGAACCGGTATTCGCAGCCGTCGTGACTTGCAACGGAGCAAAGGTCTTAATGCGGATTGGCTCTGGCAATGGAGTCACACCAAAGGCCTCAAGTGATCCTTGCCCAGCAAGGCGAACGAGATATTGCGCAAATGAAAGCGGCAGCGGATTGGCTTTGTCATTGCATACGAGCAGGTGGGCTACGCCCATGACTGGCCATCCGATGAGTTCCTGACCGTCACTCAGGACGATCTTTGATGCCGCGATGTCGAACTGGCCCTCAACTGGAACCCCGCCAAGACCTGGACCGTAGATCAACATGTCAGTGGACTGGCCACCAGCAAGCGTGCTGGTCTGGTCGGTCATAGCTGCCGAGCCAACCTTTGCCAGTTGAACATCGTCAGCGGTGATCCAGATATCCAGATTTGGGCCAGCCGGCAGCGATGCCATTCCAAGAACATTGTTATTTGCCGTGGTTACGGGAAGAACAGCAACTTCACCTTCGTTCGCAGTGATCTCGGTGATCAATGCATCAACGGAGTTAAACGCTTTAGCCACCGGCACCGAACCGACTGTGCCCAACTTCCAAGCATCTGGTGCAGTTGTCGAGAGCCAAGCCGTCATAGCTTGCACATCTCCTTGTTCACGATTGAGTCCAATTAATTTCAGGGCAGGAAGGCCGTCGAGCGCTAAACCTTCATTTGAAGCAGTGATTATTGGGTCATCCCACGTTTTCACTGTGCCATTGAGAATGCCAGCAATCGCCTGTGGAGTGAGCTGAATACCTTCAAGGCCTGGCTCATTGAACGCCAACGTCACTGGGTAGTTGAAGGCGGGAACAACAAGAGTGCTGCCAGTTGGGCAGCTTGTCGTTTTGAAATCTGCGAGAAGCGCAGGAGAAGGAAGAACATCAACAAGCTTTACCGGTGCTGGAACATCAGCTGAGACTTCTGTGACTTTTTCCACTGGACACGTCGCGGTCAAAGACTGACCAACCGCGTCCATTGCACCCTTGAAAATTTCTGGGGCTGACACATCAACGCTGCCGGTTTGGCAGGTGATGTTCGCTTCAGCTTGAGCCGCTAACACATCTGGTGGCAATGGTGGAGTGCAGGCGCTCAACACAAGAGCAGCAGCTGCAACTGGCACTGCTATCAAAGCAGTGAGGGCGACGCCCCGTGGTTTCTTACGAGACATCGCCCTCACCTTTTCGCTTTGGTGTTACTGAGTGTTCAGAAGATTTGACTACTTGATGTTTACAACAAGTGCCTTAGCCTTTGCAAGCACTGCTCCAGCTACTGGAACGTAGCCAAGCTGAGCCGCGCGAGCTGGGCCGCACTTCTGGATCACGTAATCTTCGAACTGACGAACACCCAGTCCATTTGGACCGTTTCCGTCTGTGCGAGCCAAGCCGTAGCTGAAGATCGCGATTGGGTAAGCGCCAGCAACCTTTGACTGGTAGTTCAACTGAACGAGACCGTTCGAACCGATGTCAGTCTGAGTTGCAAGGTTCTTTGAAGCAGAAGCTGCTGAAGGCGCAATGAACTCACCTGATGCATTCTGGATGCGAGCAACTGGGTAGCCCTTTGCATCCGAGAAGTCAACG
>CANFTO010000149.1 GCA_947449945.1 Actinomycetota bacterium
GATGACTACACCATTGTGAAGACTGAAGGACCGAACTTCAGCTACCACCCAGACAAACTTTCAATGGAACGCACCGAGGATGCCGCCTTTGGTCCACTTGATCGCATTGGTCAGCTCACCATGCGTAACTTGGATATTGCTGACACGCGAGCCAAGCTGGAAATGTATGCAGCTCAGGGTCAACTGCTTGAGATTCATACCAACCTCGTCGGTGAACTCACGCCCGGTGGCGCCGCAGCGATTGCTTCCGCAGAGGATGAATCAAATCCTGCTGCAGAAAATTCCCTCGATCGTGCAGCAATGGAAGCCGGAACCGACTAGTTCGGTTCTTCACTTTCCTGCGCGTGGGGGCCGTGGTCTAACTTCACTGCTAAGGCTTCACGCACTCCTGCATCATTACTTGGCAACTGCATTGTGTTAAACGCCTGGATGAGGGCATCAGGGTTTTCCTGCCAGTCTTCATAATGCAAAACGTGCGCTTGCTGATTTCCCAAAATTGCATTGAGATCCGCTGTTGCGTCAAGAAGCCAGTCGCGTGACTTGGTGAGAGCCGCAATCGGGTCGCCATGATTGGGCCACCAGCCACTGCGAGCTGCAGCTTCTGGTTCACGCACATTAATGATGTAGGTAATGCCAGGAAAGAGTTTGTTCAAAAAAAGCAGGTAGGACAACATCACTTCATAACTTTCAAAGTGACCAGGCTCGTAGCGAACTTCCTTGAATCCAATAATTGACGTGTCTTTATTTGGCTGGAACACATGCTCAACCACATGCCGGCGTTGATCATCAAGAATGGCTTGGGGATGAATGCTTGACGAACCAAACCAAGGATGCCGCGCACGCTTGGCGTGATGTCGATCGGCTGTCTCGGCGATGGCCTGAACGTAGGTTTCAATTCCCCGGAGAGCCGAGTAGTTTTCGCCGCGAATAAGAACTCCCGGCAGGGTGTTCAGCGCAGCTTGCAATGCCGTGCTGCCGGTTCGCCCGTAGGTCACCACCGTGAGGTATCTCAGAGGTTGCGCGCGCTTACCGAACATGGGATCAGCCTACGTGAGAGCGCCTTGCTCACCCGTAAGACATAAGCACTACCTAGAACTTCAATCGCCCACGATTCGCAGCAACCACTCGATAACCAAGTTCGGTCAGATTTCGAATCAGTGGCAACCGCAATATGAAACCCATGGTTTTCCACGGTTGTCTGCAGCCTTGCAGGCAACGCGCGATCGCCGCTCCGCCTGATGCCTGGTGACTGCCATCAATCCATTGCACACGTTGCTGGCATTGCTCTGCGGTTAACGCAAGCGATGCCAGGTCCGCTTCTTGCCAAGGAACGATCTGCAGGGTTTCGCGAGCATGGTTGCGCAACCACATTGCTCGCCTTCGACAAAACCCACAGTCACCGTCGAAAATTAAGACGGACATGGGTTACCGCAATACCGAGGGAACTTCAGCACTTGCGCACACTGCACGCCAGATTTCTTTGGTTTCGACGCCCTTATCGATTGCTTGCAATACCGTGCAACCAATCGTGGGAAGAACAAAATCACGAGCCCAAGATTTGGCATAGATCGGTCCAAAGACCTCATCCATGCGTTCCCAGAAATCGGTAAGACGCATGGGCCTTAAACAGGCACAGAGATTTTGGCAGCTCGATCGAAATCAAGCTTCATTGGATTTTCAGCCTCAACAATATGCGCAGTCACCGAGGTGAGTACATCAGCAATTGAGATTTCCAATGCGCCGCAAATTGCTCCAAGGAGCTCACTTGAGGCTTCTTTTTGCCCGCGTTCTACCTCTGACAGGTAGCCCAAGGACACCGCGGCTGCGGCTGATACATCGCGAAGAGTGCGGCCCTGATCTTGACGGCGGCGGCGCAACTCATCCCCAATGACTTCGCGTAGGACGATCATGTTGCTCCTTTCGCACAATGATGAGGGCTTCTGATTAGCACTCAACCTTGCTGACTGCTAAGTCTAACGCACGGCCCAGACCAGTTATTCCCGAATGGTCGCTTTTAGTTTGGGTCAGCTAAACACTCAAGGGCTAGGGCAATGACCCCTTTGGCCGCCATCTCCCGGACATAGCCCCGATCCCCTTGTATATGGGCGTATTTGGTCATGGTGGTGTTGCTGGGCGCATGGTGAACAGCCAGCCAGAAGGAGCCCGGGGGCTGGTCATCAAGGGCATCGGGGCCAGCAACGCCTGTGGTGGCCAAGCCCAGGTCAGTCCTCAGCACTCGAGTTGCCCCAATAGCCATCTGGGTGACCACTGCTTCACTGACGACGTGATCTAGGAGTGTTACATCAAGCCCAAGGACTGAGTGCTTCACGTCGGTGGCGTACGCCACTACTCCTCCGCGCAATACGGCAGAAGCACCTGGCACCTCGGCAAGCTTGGAAACTACTAATCCAGCAGTCAGGGACTCGGCGGTACCGATCGTGAGGCCACGCGATTTACATAGGGCAATGAGATCGGACTGCATGCGCTATCCAATCGAGGTTCGACGAAGTTTCACGGCACGCACGATGTAATCAAAGCCTGTGATGATCGTCAGGAGAACGGCAATTGCCATCACGCCTTCAGCAATGTTGCTCCACCAAGCAAGATCCGTTGGAACATAGAGATACATGCTGATCGCAATAACCTGCGCGAGAGTTTTTGCTTTACCTCCGCGAGATGCAGGGATCACACCGTGCTTGATCACCCACATACGCAAGAAGGTCACACCCAGCTCGCGCACCAGAATCACAATGGTGATCCACCAAGCCAGATCATCAAGCAATGACAGCCCAATAAGTGCAGCACCAATCAAGGCTTTATCGGCTATCGGATCTGCCAGTTTTCCAAACGAGGTGATCTCACCGCGCTTACGCGCAATCGCACCATCCATCAAGTCGGTGAATGCGGCGACGAGAAATACGACTGTTGCCCAGGCGCGCGCATCACGCGTGTCCGTGGCCATCAACCAGATCAACACTGGCACTGCAACAAGGCGAAGAGTCGTTAACGCATTGGGGATGTTGACGATTTTATCGTTGGTAACAGGCAAGGTTGCCGGATCAACTGGTGCTGGCTTCATGCAAGCTCTGCAATCAGGTCAACACCGTCAACATCAACAACTACTGCGGTGACAACGTCACCAATTGAAACTTCACCTTCTTCAACGGGAATGAAGGTTTCTGCATCGTCTGGACCTTGATGACCAGCATGACCAACAGCAACAAGCCCGCCAGCTTCGTCTTCATCGAAACGCTCGATGATGACCTGAACCGTGCTTTCAATTCGATCTTCAGCGCGCTGCGCCATCACTTCATCGGCCATGGCACTGATGCGTTCAACGCGGGCACGGATCACATCAGCATCAATCTTGTCACTCATCGTGAGGGCCTCAGTGCCATCTTCGTCGCTGTACCCAAATACTCCGATGGCATCCAGACGAGCCTTTTGCAAGAACTGAGCAAGCTCTTCGACATCGTCTTCTGTTTCACCTGGGAAACCAACAATCACGTTACTGCGAATGCCTGCCTCAGGCTCTA
>CANFTO010000150.1 GCA_947449945.1 Actinomycetota bacterium
ATTTTTTCTCAGCTCGTCAGCTGGCGGCGTGTACGCAGGATCAAGTGCTCCCCCATTCACCGATGAATCACAGCCAATTCCTTTGAGTGCTTACGGTCAACTCAAACTTGATCAAGAGCAGCAAGCAAAAGAGGCGTTGAAGAACACCTGCCCAGTCATCATTGGGAGAATTTCAAATCTGTACGGCCCTGGCCAAAACCTTGAAAAACTTCAAGGACTGATTTCACGCCTCGCGCTTTCCGCAATTACTAAAGAGCCAATCACGATGTTCGTTTCACTGGACACCATTCGCGATTACATCTACACAGATGATGCGGCGAAAGTAATTCGCGCACTTGTTGAACAGCAACAAAAGAGTGCAACCAGCAATGTCGGGAATATCCAAGCAAGCACAGTGATCATTGCCTCAGGTCAACCAACATCCCTTGGGTACCTCATCAACATGATGCAAGATGTGGCGCACACAAAGATTCCGGTTGCTTATGGCAATCACTCAAGTGCTGGTGCTCAAGCGCGTGATTTGCGGCTCGTACCCACAAATGCAAAGCAAGCAGAAACCTTAGTTAATACGCCACTTTCAGCTGGTGTTAAGAATGTCTATCTCGACATTCTTAACCGGTACCAGCTAGCCCTGCAGCTCCGTTAATTACGGCGAGCTCTTCAACAGTTTTTCCTGCGAACTTTGGATAACGCTGGAGAAGTGAACGCAAGGAATCCAAGCCGATAACTTCAGACGTGTCGTTTAGTAAAATCATTGGCTTATCCAAAACCGAATCCGGCATCCCAGCTAGTCCGTCATAAACATCTGACCAAGCGCCTGTGTTCGTCAACCACTCTCGCCGCAACCAATCAACTAGAAGTTGCGCAGTACTATCGGACCCTGCAAGCCCTGAAAGAATACGCGTGCAAGCGTAAACCCGCTGTGCATCAGATGCTTGCGAAACAAGCAGAGCTGATGGCACCTTTGCGCCATTAGGTAAGTACACGCAACCGATTGGGTTGGTCGAGATCGATTGGTGTGCTCCACCATTCACATCAGCTGGCCACCAGTAGCTTTGCGCGTTATTGAATGGGTTCGCTGGCGACCATTGCTCTGGGCGTGTTGCTGCAATTGCGCGAGGCAAGATCGTGTCAATCATCAACAACACGATGACACCAACAATGCCCATCCAGCGCATAGGTGTCATCTCTGATCCAGCTTTGTGATCAAGCAACAACAATGCGAACGGCAAGCAGGTGGCTGCAATGACAACTGCGGCCATGAAGGTGAATTTCACTGAACCGTAGTGCGGTCCGCCACCTGTAGCCCATGCATCGAGCGTGGTGATGCTCAATGCCATAAAGACCAACAGGATCACTGGCGCAAAGCGCACGTAAATAACTGAAGATCGTGAAGTAGTTTCGCGGCTTAACACATAGCCCGCGCCAAGCGCTGCAACTACAGCCAAGATGCCAAGAATTGGCCCGGTTGTGTCGGTGCCACCGGATGCTGCGAACAACGTTGAGTCACCAAGCCCGGCAGTAACAGCAGAAGTCACTGCAGCGGCTACTCCGCGCACGCCACCAAGGACACCCGACGCTGTCGGAGCTGAATCAACGACAAACGAAAGGGAGCTACGAATTGGTTCCCACAAGCCGATAGCAACAACGAGCCAGAGTCCTAGATCAAGCACATTTCCGCGGGACCAACCAGTGCGGCGAATGCGTTGGATGATCCAGACGAACACAGCGACCATCACGATCACCGCGAGTGCGCTGAGCGGGAACCACACGGTCATTGCGGCGGCAATAGCCAAGGAAGTGAGCAGGCGACCATGCCCGCGAGCCCAGCTACTCATAAACGTTGCTGACCAAAGGGCAGCAATCAAAACCGTGTATTGGAATGTGTAGTGCCCATACCCCGTGGCAATGAGGTTTGCGCAGGTCAACACGAGTGCGCCAAGCCAGATCAACGGAGCAGGAATCCGGGTGGTTGCGCCACCGCGGGAAGGAACCCGAGCTTCAACCATTGGAGCAAGGGCAAGAGGAGCAAGGGCAACGAGAAAGAACTGGCCAAACACCACCGAGTTCGCAGCAACAGCAACCTGGTTGTAACCACCAAGAAGTAGTTGCGAGACCACACCCATCACGGTTGCCACGAAGACCGTCACCAAAGCCAGCGGCCCGCCCATCGGCACGGCTTGGTCAATTGGCACGCCGGCAGCCATCTGAGAGGTGAAATCAAGCCATTTGGCGTTGTCTTCAGCGACGGCGTGGCCCATCAGGTAGCTCACGGGATGCTCGAAAGCGGCTCCAGCGGTCCAGAAGGTGGTGACCACCCAGAAAAAGACGATCAGCAGGATGAATGGGAGCCAAATAGCCAAGAACTGGCGGCGAAGTCCAGAGTCGCCGATATTGCCCCTCAGGAAGGCCAGCAGGCCCAGAACGGCCAAAGCCGCCAAAAGAACCCACTGGAGCTCAACTCGCGTCCACAGATGCCCGAAGTTCTCTGCCAGGTTGACCAGCACGCCGGCAATTGAGACCGAAGCGGCCATTCCTACGGCCAGCCAGGCAATTGAGCGGGTGCGCCAGTAGGTCAGGGCAATGAGCGCGAGATACGCCACTAGAAAGGCAAAGTCCACGCGCTCATCCTCTCCCATGAATCCGGGTACCGTGAGCAGGTGCCGCTCAGAGTCCTCCATCTAAGCACTTACGACACCAATGGCGGTGCCGCAAGAGCTGCCTATGCCCTACATCAGGCAATGGACGCCACTGAAATTGTTTCTGAAATGTGGGTTGCCCGAAAAGGCTCGAACGATCCAACCATCAAAGATCACGACGGTCTGAGGTTCAAACTTTCCAGTGAGTTGGATCGCAAGGTCTGGAAACTCCAGAAGTCACCCACCATCACGTGGCGTTCACCTGCCAGGTTCACCACTATCACCGCAAAAGAAATTAATGCCAGCGATGCAGATGTCGTGAACCTTCATTGGGTCACCGATGGATTCTTAAGCATCGAAGAAATCGGCAAGATCACGAAGCCAATTGTGTGGTCGATGTATGACCTTTGGCCAGTTTCCGGCACTGAGCATTACCAAGCAACTGGAACGAGCGAACGACGTCACAATGGTTATCTAAAAACTAACCGACCGGCGGACGAGTCACGCATCGACATTGATCGCAATGCGTTTAAAAGAAAACAAAAGAATTGGCAGCCCATGCATATGGTTCCTGCGAGCACTTGGTTGGAAGTTCAAACGAAGAACAGCGCTCTTGCAGACACCTGGCCGATTACACGCATTTCACATGTGATCGATACCCAAGCATTCGCACCTCAAAACAAAAACGAGGCACGAAACACACTCAACTTGCCCGAGGGTGTTCCGCTCGTACTGTTCCTTGCATCAGCTGGTGTTCATGATCATCGCAAAGGTTGGGATCTCCTGGAAGCTGCGCTCGAAGAGGTTCAGAACACAGTTCCAGATGTTGAAGTTGTGATCGTCGGACCAAAAGATGATTCATTCGCGTCCAAGCTGAAAATCCACTGGTACGG
>CANFTO010000151.1 GCA_947449945.1 Actinomycetota bacterium
AGAGAAGTAAGAACGCTGCTTTATACGCCCAACCAAAACCGCCGACTAATACGCTCGAGAGAAAGAGCGCACTTCCGGCAGCTGCAAGCACTGCAATATTTGTAATTTTGGCTGTTTCACGCGAACGCATTCGAAGAGCGCAAGCCGCACCCCAAGCCACTGCCGCGACTGCCAAAAGTCCAATGAGCAGATCGCCAAATTGAATACCTTGAGCTGGAAAGATTGATCCAAACATTCGGGCAACTACTGGTACTCGACCAAGGACTACGTAGTCACCTATTTCAGTCATATTGCTATTGGACTGCATGCTGAACTTGAAGTTGCTCCAAGTTAGCAACACGTAACTAAGCGATGCGAACACCCATCCTCCGAACACCATCCATCCGCGACGAAGGCGAATGGCGGGCAGGAGCATGATTCCCATGGCGAATGGGTAGTACTTCCACGTGCCGACAAGCCAAATGAGTAACGCCGCAATTGACCATACCCAAGCGTTTGGCCAGCGACGCACAATTAGGACAACAACAATGGCCACCCAAATCAAGACTGCATCAATATTGCCGCGCTCTAATAGAAGCAACCAAGGTGTGCCGAGAGCGGCTGCAAGCAACGTAATCTGGCCAATGCCTGAGGATTCACGCGCTAACCACACCAGAGCAAGTGATGAAATCACCATCATGATCACGCCAAGCGCTAATACGTGACTGAATGAGAACACATCAAAGGGGACTTTATTCAGCCAGAGCATGCCTGGCCCATAAATTGCAGCGTCTTTTAAGCACCCATTGTTATCAACGAAAACATTGAATCCCCACGCATCGCAATCAACACTCTGCAGCACCAAAGACAAATCCCAGAAACGTTCAATGCCTTGAGGAACGCGAAGTCCTCGATACATCGTGGCCGCAAGGTCAGTGTTCCCTGATGTCAGCACCATCCACGGCACAAAGGCAAACAGAAATGAAGCAAGACCAATGAGCCAAGCGAATGCTCGTCCGACATGAATGCTCGCGGCGCGAATAAAGAATCCAAAAACAAATATCCCCAAAAGAACTGCGCATGCAGTCATTGTTGGTGCCACGTAATTAGCTGTCGCTGAATTATTCGCGGTTCGAAGAACCTGGATCAGCACAACGACCAAGAGGGCGAACGTCACAATAAATAGCGCCCACGACACCCTGATTCCCGAAGGTCGCTTCATAAACCGCGATACTAGCTGCGTGGCTCCGCTCGTATCCGTTGTGATTCCCGTCTTTAACGGGATGCCGCATCTGCCTGCATTGGCTGAATCTGTCCTCAATCAGTCTTACCAGGATCTAGAGGTCATTTTTAGTGAAGGTGGCAGTTCTGATGAATCCATGGCATTCCTGAATTCCCTAGAAGATTCCCGAATTCGGATCATTCAGCAAGATGCAGGGACTACTGCTGCAGAGAACTGGACTGCTGCCACAAAGGCAGCCCGTGGGGACTACATCAAATTGGTGTGCCAGGACGACCTTCTCTATTCGACTGCCATCGCTGGCCAAGTCCATGACCTTGAAACCCATCCGACTGCCATCATGGCCATTGCTCAGCGCGATGTCGTAGACGCCAACGGTGACCGTTTCTATGCAAATCGGGGATGCGCCGGGCTCAGCAATGGCCTGCATTCAGGGGATGAAGTCCTCAAAGCAACATTCATCCAAGGGATGAATGTTCTCGGTGAGCCTTTAGCGGTCTTATTCAGAGCAGATGCCTTGTTGGCAGTCATGCCGTGGGATGGGTCCAATCCTCTCGTCCTTGACCTCGATTGCTACGAGAGAGTTTCTCGAGCAGGCGATATTTTGGTTCGACGTGAGTCAATTGGGGCATTTCGTGTCAGCACAAGTTCCTGGTCAACACGACTTGCCAAGGAACAACTCAAGCAGTTCCAAGACTGGCAGGTAGCATTTGCCGGCGCCGGAAGGGTCAGCCTTTCTAAAGTGGAGCGTGTAAGAGCAGGCATGGGCGTATATGTGCAGACCGGCCTCCGGCGCGGCGCCTACTCGTGGCTACGCATGAAGGGTTCCTTCCGTAGCCAGGCTTAGGCCTAGAATCGCTAAATGCCTCAGACCCCCCATCAGGAATCACGTCCGCTGAATATCAGCGTGGTCATTCCGGTCTACCGGGGTGAAGAGACGCTTCCAAGCCTGATGGCTGAGCTTGAGAAGCTCACGATGACTCAACACACTCCACAAGGGCGACCATTCGCCGTTAGCGAAGTGCTCTTGGTCTGGGATCGCGGGCCAGGGCGAAGCGATGAAGTCATCCGTGAACTTTCTAATATGCACGAGTGGATTAAACCAATCTGGTTGTCACGTAACTTTGGGCAGCACGCAGCAACCTTGGCCGGCATGACCTCTTCAGGTGGCGACTGGATCGTGACCATGGATGAAGACGGTCAACAAGACCCACGGTTCATCGCAGACATGATCGATACGGCTTACAACGAAAGCGCACAGTTGGTCTACGGGACACCAACGAACCCACCGCCGCACAGCAAAGTACGCAATCTCGGTTCACGATCAGCTAAGCGCCTGTTTACTAACGTACTTTCCGATTCGAAGTTTGCCGAGTTCAACAGCTTCCGTTTAGTACTTGGCGAAGTGGGCCGATCAGTTGCTGCTTACACCGGCAACGGCGTGTATCTCGATGTTGCATTGAGTTGGGTTGTTGCTGACGCAACTACTTGCCCAGTTGTTGCTCGCGAAGAAGGTCGCGCAGCGCAGAATTACAACTACCGGCGGCTTTTTTCTCACTTCGGCCGCTTAGTCGTATCAAGTGGCACCAAGCCACTAGCGGTCGTGAGCTGGCTGGGCATTTTCTTCGTGCTGATTGGCGGCCTTGTAAGCGTTTGGGTGTTGTGGCAACGGTTTGTCGGAGACCTAGCTGTCACTGGATGGGCCAGCACGTTTGTTGCGCTCATGGTGATCGGCGGTGCGATTCTGTTAAGTCTGGGCATCGTTGCTCAATATGTCGGTGCAGCTACCAATATGAGTTTGGGTAAGCCGCTCTACGTAGTAGTACGTGACCCGGCAAGCACCTTTGATCCACGCAGCACTGACCCAAAGTAATAACAGTGCTCACTTGGATTGTTGGCTCCGGCGGCCTACTTGGTAGTGCGTTGATCAAGTACGTGCAAGAGGCCGACAGATTCGAATCACAACGCTTTGCTTGGAATTCGCATGAGTTGCTTACCCAACAGTTTGATGACGCAATCAAGGAATTCCAACAACAAGCTGGTCTTGCACCTTGGTGTGTGATTTGGGCAGCTGGAAGTGCAACAACATCAACAGATGGGCATGCAACAGCTAAAGAACTCTCTGCCTTCAAGCACTTCACTGCAACACTTCGCAACCATGCGCCTCAAGGTCCCGGTGTGTTTTTCCTCAGTTCGTCTGCTGGCGGTGTGTACGCAGGATCAAGCGCTCCCCCATTCACCGATGGATCACAGCCGATTCCTTTGAGTGCTTACGGTCAACTCAAACTTGATC
>CANFTO010000152.1 GCA_947449945.1 Actinomycetota bacterium
ATCGTCCACAAGGTTGGCGTTGTCGTGACTTGGCTGATTTCTTTCAAGGGGCCAAAGCTGGCGAAGGTGGTAGGTGTTCCCAACGCAGCAGCTTCATACGGCACAAAGCCAAAACCTTCAGCACTTGATGGGTAGAGCACCGCGTGCGCATTCGCGAGTAGCCACTCACGCGAGTTTGGCGTGACGTGACCGATCGTGTGAACAGATCCGCGAAGATCAACGTGCTTTGAAAGCAATGCTTCTTCACCGTGCTTTGAACTACTGCTCTTCACATGCAATCCGGCGAGCACTAAATCGCACGATTCACCGGCTTGCAGCACTTGCTGCCACACGGCTATCGCAAAATCGCGATTCTTATGTTGGAAGTCATTACCCAACACCAACACAAAGCGGCGATCGCCAAGATTCTTTACGAGATCATTGAGATCTTCATCAGGAATCTCTGGAGCTGTTGCAGCTTTGATGTGATCAAGTCCAAGAGCAATCGGCTGCACACGCTCTTTTTCAAGGCGTGGTGTTTCTTCTTCAAGTCGGTGCGCAACATCTGCACTAATCGTGGTGATGCCATCGACACTCAAGGCAATGCGACGCTGCATGCTGCGATAGGCATTCCACGCATCAGTTGATGCGTGATACCTAGGGATGTCATAGGCGATTAAATCCAAATAGGTCGTGACTACGCGGCGACCATAATCGCGTGCCGCCGAAATGTCACTGCGACCATCAATCTGGTTTGGGTACCAAACCACGTCAGCAGGTTCATCGAAAGAACTTTCGTCATTCGCAGCTAACTGCACCTTGCTGAGCTGCTCAAGATGCTTGGCGTAATCAGGCAATTCATCGAGGCCAAACAAGGTAACTGCGTCGATGCGTTCATCTTGCGCCAACGCTTCAATCGCCGCAGTGGTGAGTACTTGTGCGCCTGTTTGATGCGGCCCAAGCCAGGTTGCATCAATAGCAACCTTCAAGTTCCGTGCTTTCAACGGCTGAGTATGCGTGGTGATGAAGTGAGAACTACTTGGATCATTGGCTTCAGCTTCATCCAGGTCACTCAACTCAATGAAGGTTGCGGCCTTTGCTACGTCGCGGTGATTTGAAAGCCACCAGTCATGCCACAACCCGCGCTCTGACGCTTTGATGCACCACTGGATTAGGCCTTCAGCGTCGTTTTCCGCTGGCATCTCACCAACAAGATCTTGTGCATCTTCAGCAATAGCTATCACTGGGCCTTGCGGGGCACTTGATCGCAACCAGCGATCGGTCAGCTGCGCATTTGGATTAAGTGAAAGCGAAACGATGCGTGGATCTAGGTCGATCCGGCGGCCGAATTCCTCCATGCGATCCATCGTGAGCAGCGCGGCATCACCAAACACCACGAGGGTGCGCCCGGCTCGTGAGCGGAACGTTGGTTGATTCATCAAAGGGCCTCGTACATCCGCTGCAGCTCTGGGTTCAGTGCTGGTGAGTAATACGGATCATTGTTGAGCATTGCCGACCAGCGTTCAACAAAGAGTGCGTGTTCCTGAGGATCCGTCTTCTTACGGGCCATCGTGGCACCTTCGTAATGCACGAAGTGGGCATATGGAGTCCAGGCCACTCGATAGCCGGCCTCGCGCACCCGCAAGCAGAAATCAACATCGTTGTAATCCTTGGCGAAGGCCAAATCAAAGCCATGGACTTGGTCAAACACGCTCGTGCGAACCAAAAATGCAGCCGCAGTTACCGCTGCATAGTTGCGTGGGGTCAGCGTTGAACCGAAGTAGCCGGGCTCCGTATTGGGCTTACTAATCCACGCATGGGTTGGCCCGCTCGGCAACAACACCATGCCTATGTGCTGGAAGCGAGTATCCGGATACGTGAGCTTTGCTCCAGTAACTCCGACGCCATCAATCTGCCCGATCTCAAGCAACTTCGTTACCGGATTTGCCTCAGCCACCGTCGTGTCATCGTTAAGGAGAAGGAGGTAATCACCGGTTGCTGCTGCTCGCCCTGTGTTGATTGCTTCCGAGAAATTGAAACTCTTCGTTTCATAGACAACGTGCTTTAACTCGTGATGCTTCAGGTCTGCAATTTCCACATTCGCAATCACGCCCGTGGTTACGACGATGATTTCGAGAGTCGTCTCATTTTCATTCTCGGTTAGCGACTTCACCGAATCATCAACAAAGCGGTTCGTGCCTCGATCGTTCAAGGTTCCGATTGTGGGAATGATGACGGAAACCTTGTGTGATCCTTCAATTCTTGGATGCACTTCATTCAAGCCTTGGATATGGCTTGGAGCAACCGTTCCACCATTGAAGGTTCGATCAATATGTTCTTGCTGGGCCCTGGCTGCGGATTCCTGAGCCCATGGCTTTGCGTCAATAGATAGCGCCGTCGATTCACTCCAGGCGCGCCAGTGATAAAGCGGCAAAGGAATGCGTACAACGTTTTTCAGATTCGGTAAAAGTCTCAAAGCAAGATCAAAATCCTGCGCACCATCCATGCTTGTCCGCAATCCACCGATGGCATTCATTTGCTGGCGCTTAAACACTGTGAAGTGACATAAATACATCTGGGTGAGTAAGAGTTCTGGTGAGAATGACGGCTTGCAGTAGAGGTCGTAGTGCTCACCCTTTGGGCTGAGCTTGTCTTCATCGGAATACACCGCATCAGGATGCGCATGTGCTTCGATGGTCTGACTGAAGAGTTCAATGCAGCGTGGATCAAGTGCATCGTCATGATCGAGCATTCCGACGTATTCACCATGTGCATGGCTCAAGGCCTCGTTGAGTGCTGAACTGATTCCACCATTTTCTTTGGTGACTACGCGAACGCGCGCATCAGTGTTGTGCGCTGCTTGGAAGGCAGCGAGATATTGCGCCACCTCTGGTTTTGTTGATCCATCGTTAGCCACCACTAGCTGCCAGTTACTGGCTTGCTGCTTAAGCACTGAGTTCAAGCACTCGTCAAGAAACTCAATAGGCGGGTTGTACACCGGCACGATGATGGAGATTGTGAAGTCGTGGGTGGTGCTTCCAGCGTGAATTGTTTCTGCTTCAGCCAACCAAGCTTTGTAGTTCTTGCCAATGTTGCGTTCATACACCTTGCGCTTCACGTAGCGCTTGACTCGGCCAGCACGACGCTTGGCTTTGATCAGTGGATTGGATTCACTGATCACAATTACTTCAATCGATATTCGGCTTGAAGCTGCACGAATCCTTGACCCATTTCACCTGAAGCACTGCGCACAGGGAATTCAGCTGCATCGTTCCAGGAATCAAGGAGCTTTGCACCCGTGTGATCAAACACATCAACATGTACGCGATAACGCCCTGGTAGCAATGGGTTATCGAGCAAATCCATTTCGACTACATGATCGCCAGGAGGCACGTAACTGAAGTCAAAACCAAGCTTGTGGTTACCCACCATCGTTACCAGCGGGCCTGATTCATGTTGC
>CANFTO010000153.1 GCA_947449945.1 Actinomycetota bacterium
CCAATTGGTGCCCCGGATCAATCGCAATCACCGCGCCAGCCAACGGAGCGTCAGTTGCGCGTGCCGGTGGAAGTGTCAGCGCGAATAACACGAGTGAAAGTGCAGCTATGCGAAACAATTTCACAGTTCGAGCAGCATTCGGTGATTACCCAAGGTGTTGGGCTTCACCCGCTCAAGCCCAAGCATTTCCGCAACGCCTTCGTCATACGACTCAAGCATGTGCGGGTATACCGACGGATCAACCGGAGCACCTTCAATTTCAACAAAACCGTGCTTGCCAAAGAAACGCGTTTCAAAGGTCAGACAGAACACCCGAGTGATATCAAGTTCGCGCGCGCGAACTAGTAGCGCTTCAAGAATTGCTGAGCCCACACCAACGCGAACAGTGTTTGCTCGCACTGCAACGGTGCGTACTTCCGCGAGGTCTTCCCACATCACATGGAGCGCGCCGCAGCCGATGACCACACCTTCATCTTCAGCAACGAAGAACTCCTGGATATCTTCGTACAACGTGACCGTTGCCTTGGCCAGCAAAATGCCACGCGAGGCATAGTGATCAACCATTTCGCGAATCGCAGGAACATCGCGAGGATGCGCCGGACGAATGAGCACGATTACTCCTGCAGTTGGGGTTAAGCCCGCTCGGGCTTAACCAATGGGAACAGAATCGTCTCACGGATTCCTAGTCCCGTGAGTGTCATCAGTAAGCGGTCAACACCAATGCCCACACCACCTGAGGGCGGCATTCCGTGTTCAAGCGCACGCAAGAAGTCTTCATCAAGCTTCATTGCTTCATCGTCGCCACGCGCACCAAGGGCAGCTTGCGCCATGAGGCGTTCACGCTGAATGACAGGATCAACGAGTTCTGAGTAGCCCGTGGCTTGTTCATAACCGTTGATGTAGAGGTCCCACTTTTCCACTTTGCCAGCTTCAGTGCGGTGATCGCGGGTCAGCGGTGAGGTATCGACTGGAAAATCCATCACGAAAGTTGGCTGACCATCGAAGGTAGAAATCACGTAGTGCTCGAACAGTTCTTCAACTATTTTGCCTTCTACCCAATTAGGTGCAACTGCAATGTCAACAGCGTTGGCAAGTTCTACCAACCGTGCGCGTGGGGTTTGCGGAGTGATGTCTTCACCGACTGCTTCTGAGAGAGAGCCATACAGAGAAACCTCGCGCCATTCCCCTGACAAGTCGTGCTGTGTGCCATCCATGTGGGTCACTAACGGCGAACCAAATACAGCTACGGCAGCCTCTTGAATGATTTCTCGAGTAATTTTTGCCATCTCACGGTAATCCGCATATGCCTGATAGAACTCGAGCATTGCAAATTCAGGTGAATGCGTTGAATCCGAGCCCTCATTGCGGAAGTTTCGATTGATTTCATAAACGCGTTCCATGCCACCTACGACTGCTCGCTTTAAGAACAGTTCTGGAGCAATGCGCAAATACAACTCAAGATCAAAAGCGTTTGATGACGTGATGAATGGCCGTGCCGTCGCGCCACCATGCATGGTTTGCAACATTGGTGTTTCGATTTCAAGGTATCCACGGTCATTCAAACTCTGACGAATCTGCCCGACAGCTTTAACTCGCGTTTGAGCCATCTGGCGCGCCTCTGGACGCATGATCAAATCGAGGTAACGCTGGCGGATACGACTGTCATCGTTCATTGGCTTATGTGAAACAGGCAGTGGACGAAGTGACTTCGCTGCCATAGCCCATGAATCGGCGAGCACCGAAAGCTCACCACGTTTCGAAGTGATGACCTCACCAGAGACGAACACATGATCACCGAGGTCAACTAAGGCTTTCCAGTCTTCAAGGGCTTCTTCACCAACCTTGGCAAGTGACAACATCGCCTGAATCTCGGTGCCATCACCTGAACGCAAGGTGGCAAAACACAATTTTCCGGTGTTGCGAACGAAGATGACTCGGCCAGCAATGCCCACACTGACACCGGTCTGCACATCGATCTCTAGGTCAGGGAACTGCGCCCTGACCGCTGCAATCGTGGCGGTGATTGGGAGCGCTACCGGGTAAGGCTCGCGACCCTGCTCGGCAAGCTTGTCGCGCTTGTCGTGGCGGATGCGCATTTGCTCTGGGAGCTCAAGCTCCTCGTCATGTTCGGTAGTCACGGTAGGCAAGGCTATCGGCTAGCCCTACGCTGCCCACATGCTCGTCAAAGCAGCCGCAAACGCGCCGTTCCATCCAGCCTCACCGATCACCAGCGTGCTCTTCGATGTGCACTCCACCCTCGTGGATCAGGGCGGCAGCGCCGACTGGCTCGATCTGGCTCTGATCAAAGCACCAACGGACCTGCCTCCTGCCAATCGCGAAGCCCTCGAACACTTTCTTGACCGAATTTGGGAAAACGGCCGGGTCGTCGACCCGCAAAGTTCCCGAGACCTGTCCCCTCAGGCACATGCCGAAGTCTTTTTCACCCTGGTCGCTCAGGGACCGTCAGTGCCGCCGGCGCTAGCGCAAGGGCTATATGACGTGATGCTGGATACCTGGCACGCATACGACGATGCCGTACCCACACTTCAAGCACTCAAAAAACTTGGGATCAAGATCGGCCTGCTTTCCAATGTTGGCGTGTCCATCCACCACGTGCTAGCACGGGAAGGCTTGACACAGTTCGCTGACGGCATCGTGCTGTCGTATGAGATTGGAGTGGTCAAGCCCAATCGAGAAATGTTTGAAGCCAGTCTGAATTCAATTGACAGCACCGCTGCCGAAACATTGATGGTTGGCGATAGCGGCCATGACGATGTTGGTGGCACTGCACTTGGCATGCGCACTTTGGTGCTTCCGCGCACGCGTGGACCACTTCATGGCCTAGCCGTGGTGGTTGGTCTCGTTGCAGCGTCGCAGGTGAACGCTGCGAACCTATCGAGTGGTGTTGCGCTCGAACACTAAACGCAAACCAATCAAGGTGAGATCTGGTTCATGGTGAGTAATGGTGCGCGATTCACCGATGACGATCGACGCGAGACCACCAGTTGCAATCACTGCAGTGACTTCATCAAGTTCTTCACTGATGCGCTCAACCATGCCATCTACCTGACCAGCAAAGCCGTATAAAGCACCTGACTGCAGTGCCTCGACTGTGTTCTTACCAATCGCTGCGCGTGGACGAACGAGTTCAACCTTGCGCAAGGCTGCAGCACGTTGGGCTAAGGCATCAAGTGAAATTTCAATACCGGGCGCTAGCGCACCACCGATGAATTCACCCTTGGCTGACACAACATCAAGATTGGTTGACGTTCCGAAATCAACAACGATGCTTGGTCCGCCGTACAGAGCAAACGCGGCAACCGTGTTCACAATGCGGTCGGTGCCAAC
>CANFTO010000154.1 GCA_947449945.1 Actinomycetota bacterium
AAGGGGGAATGGCTCCTTATGTAACGCTCGTGATTGGTGCACTTGTTTGCATCGGTGTTGGCTGCATCGCGGGAACCCTGAACGCGCTGATGATCAACTACGCAAAACTCGTACCGTTTATCGCAACCTTGGTCACCCTTGGTGCAGCTGCTGGTTTGGCCCTTGTCTTTACCGGTGGCGGCCCAATCGCCGGTGGCCCATCACAGGCGATTCAGCTTTCAGTGCCATGGCTCGGCCCAATCTCTACTCCGATCATCATCGTGATCGTTATTTGTTTCATCTGTTGGGCGTTCCTACACAAAGCGCGTTTCGGTCGCTACACGTTTGCACTCGGCTCTAATCCTTTTGCAACGCGCGCTGCAGGTATCAGCATCTACCGCCATACGGCGAAGATCTACATTCTTTCTGGTGCACTTGCTGGTGCAGCTGGCATGTTTTACTACCTTCGTCTTGGCTCAGGAGCACCGTCATCGGGCCTTGGCCTTGAGCTTTACGCAATTGCCGCAGTCGTTATCGGCGGTGCTTCACTTTCGGGTGGCGTTGGTCGCATTTCCGGCACCATCCTCGGCGCACTCATTTTGACGACAGTTACTTCAGGATTGATCATCGTTGGAGTTGATCCAAACTGGAAGCAGGTCGTGGTTGCTGTGTTGATTGCGGTGGCCGTCACCATCCAAGGTTTCCGTAAGGGTGAAGGGAAAGCATCGTGAATCAGCCAATTTACGAAGTCCGTAACATCTCAAAGAGATACGGCGCAGTCACCGCACTTGACGATGTCACGATGCAGTTGTACCCAGGTGAAGTAGTCGGCCTCGTAGGCGACAACGGCGCTGGTAAATCAACCTTGGTGAAGTGCCTTTCCGGTGTGCATCAACCAACCAGTGGCGAAATCATCCTTGATGGTCAAGAGCGCAAGTGGAAGTCACCGCATGAAGCCCTTCAGGCTGGCATTGAAACCTTGTATCAAGATTCAAGTTTGGCTCCGCAACTCTCCGTTGCAGCAAACGTGTTCCTTGGTCGCGAAGAAACGGTTCCAGGCATCTTGGGCAAGATGGGGTTCCTTGCACAAAAGCGCATGGATGGTGAGGCACATAAGGAACTCGAGCGAGTGGGCATTGCTGTTCCACAATCCAATCGTTCTGTGGCGCAACTGTCAGGTGGTCAACGCCAGGCAGTTGCTATTGGCCGTGCTGTTGCCTGGGCGAACAAAGTGATCATCCTTGACGAACCAACCAACCATTTGGGTGCACGTCAAGCGGGTGAAGTGCTCCAGATCATTCGCACCGCAAAGGCACAAGGCCTTGGTGTCATCTTTATTTCGCACACTCTGCCGCACATCATGGAGGTCACGGACCGCATCGTGGTGCTGCGCTTGGGCAAGGTCGTTAAAGATGCTCCAACGTCAGACTTCACGGTCGAGACCCTGCTTGGCACAATCACTGGTTTGATTACTGACTAATCGAACTTGATTCGAGTGGGCGTTGGCTTCGGCTAGCGCCCACTTTTATTTGAACGAAATGCCCGAATTCCCTCACAAAATTTGAGAAATTTGAGTTTCGTTCATCTGCTGTTCACCTTCTCAACCCCCTTCATTTGTTCACTCTGAGTTCACTTGGTGTCACCAGATAGTCACCTGGGCTTTTATTCAAGGAGACGCCACCCCATGGACATGCTGCTTCTCGCGGTCATTGCCCTTTGCGTACTTGCATTGGTTTTCGACTTCACCAATGGCTTCCACGACGCAGCAAACTCGGTCGCAACAGTTGTTGCAACACGAGCTCTCCCAGTCAAGTGGGCACCAGCATTCTCCGCATTCTTCAACTTCGCTGCGTACTTTGTTGTTGGTACTGCAGTCGCAAACACCATCGCAAAAACCGTGAAAACAGATTCGGAAGGAGTAGCCGTAACTTTCGCTGCAATTTTCGCTGCGATCGCATGGAACTACTTCACCTGGCGCATCGGTATGCCCTCATCCTCAAGCCACGCGATCATTGGTGGTCTTGTTGGAGCAGGTCTCGCTGTTGGCGGACTTAACGCTATTGACTGGGCAAGTGTGCAGAAGGCCGGTTTCGGAATCATCCTTTCACCTGCAGTTGCTTTCACCATCGCGTTCATCGCGATGTACTTAGTTTTTGCAATTCAACGAATGTTCAAGATGCGAGATGACCACCCAGTATTCAAGGGACTCCAGCTGATCACAGCCGGCGCTGTGTCCTTTGGTCATGGCGCTAACGATGCTCAGAAGACCATGGGCGTTATTGCCGCATTGTTGCTGGGAGCTGGCTACACCTCGATGGCTGAAGATGGCAAGACTGTTCTCGTTCCTGAATGGGTAGCACTCAGCGCTTACTCCGCAATTGCAATCGGCACTCTTTGGGGCGGCTGGAAGATTATCGAAACGATGGGTTTGAAGATCACAACCCTGCACGCAACTTCGGGCGCTGCAGCCAATATTGGCGCCACTACAGCCATCTTCGGTGCTACTGCAATGGGCATGCCAATTAGCACTACCCACGCAGCAGCAACATCGATCGTTGGTGCAGGCGTGGGCTCAGGTCAGGGCGTGAACTGGAAAGTTGTCGGACGCATGGTTTTGGCTTGGATCGTCACGATTCCTTCAGCAGCTCTCATCGGTTTCATCATGTTGAATCTCACCAAGCTTCCTACTGTGCTTGCTTGGATTGTCATTGGGGCAATCTTGATTGCATTCGGCACCTGGGCCATCTGGGCTATGCGCCACACCATTCATGCTTCCGATGTTGATGCTGAAGTTCCAACGGAAGAAGAACTGGAAGAGCCACTTGACGTGCGCCCCAAACTTATTGGTCACGGACCAGTCGAATAACCGGCAAGTATTTAGCCCCCCGCCTGGTCGCGAGGGGCTAAATACTGATTCCACCCTTGCGGGGGGCGTGAAGCGCCAATTCCAGATCCTCAGACAGCATTCTGGTGAGCGCCTGTGGCCACCTTGCATGTGAATCCCTCGCCCCGGCTAGGGACCATCGGCCCAACTTTGGTTTACCAAAGGTCCCCGACATATTCTCGGGAAGTGAAACGTAGAGTCGCGAGCCTGCTGATAGCGGCACTGAGCCTGCTGAGCATCACCGGAACTGCCGTTGCTGCTCCTCGGTTAATGCAGGGCACCCCCGCCCAAGGTGAGCCCTACACG
>CANFTO010000155.1 GCA_947449945.1 Actinomycetota bacterium
TAGCCGCGTGCATCGAGTTCAATACCAAAGAGCGTGTGGATTGCCTTTTGGTAGTCAGCGAACTCACCCGTACGTGCAAGTTCCTGAGCGCGAACCGATGGCGTGTGCAAGATTGAATTTGACACTCGATGAAGCGCACGTGCGACTTCTTCTGCGGTTTCCGCATCAACGCGCGTACGGATTCGCTCCAACTCTTCATTGATGATCGACATCACGTGTTGGCGCATTGCCACAACCGCATGGTCAGCGGTTCGCCCTGACTCCGTTAGCTCAAACTCGGAAACCGCCTGGAGCACAATGTCTTGAGCTTCAAGAATTGCCGATGAATGCTCGCGGGGAGCAAATTCGCGAATGACTTCAAGGTTAATCACGTCAGCACATTCGCAAGCGGCAACATCGGGGTCAATATCCGGCGACAGCGCCAAATCAATGATTGGAATTACTGATTGCGCAGCCTCACTGCGAAGCGACTGCGCGGATTCCATTAATTCACGATTAATCAAATACTCAGCAGAGCCACTGCACGCAGCAATGATCTCTGCGCCGGCAACGGCCGCGATCAAACCCTCAGCGTCAATCGCGGCCACTTCGCGATTTTGTGCAAACTGATTCGCGCGGCCTGATGATGAATACACCTGAATGTCGATGCATCCGCGCTTTTGAAGAGCGGCGGTAACGACACGTGCATACGAGCCAGTGCCGAGTACGAGGGCACGACGACCAGCAACTGATCCATAACGCTGCTCTGCAACATCTAGACCGACACTGACGATCGATCGCCCAGCAGCACCCAAGCCCGTTGAGCTGGTTACCGATTTCGAGGTGGCTAGTGCGCGTTGCATCAATCGCTCAAGACTTGGCGAGGTGGTGCCATCAGTTTGCGCAGTTGCTAGCGCTTGGCGAACTTGGCCAGCAATTTCATCCTCGCCAACAACCATGGACTCAAGACCCGAGGCAACGGAGAAGAGATGCTGACCGACAGCCGTACCCACAACGACTCGCATCGCATCGACGACGAACCCTGGATCAAGCCCAGCAGCTTGAGCCACCGAAGTAGTCGTGAGCTCAACCGCATCATGGAAACGCTCAAGATCGAGATAAATCTCAAAGCGGTTACACGTGGAGAGCACGACTGCACCTTTGATATCTGCGCTGGCGGCAGTCAATCGGGGAGCAAGACCGTCGGCGGCTAATGCCAAGCGACTGACTTCATCGAGGGTGACGTCATGGTGGCTCGCACCAAGCATCACCATGACCATGTTCGGATTCTACGGTGAATTGACCTGAGGTGCGCCTGAGGTGCGGGAAGTGTGACCCAACACCCAGCTTCTGTCATTTCCAGCAGCTTTTCCTCACGATCTAGACTTGCCACATGAGTGCTCCAGAGTTGCCCTACCCGCAGATCGACGGCACCTTGATGGAAAGCATGGGGATGGTCATTACCCAGGTGGAACCAGGCTGCGTGAAGGCTTCGATGCCTGTCGTGGGCAATCTTCAGCCTTATGGCCTTCTGCATGGTGGGGCTAATGCGGCGCTTGCTGAGACCGTTGGCTCCATCGCCGGGGGCATGCACGCTGGCTCCGATGGCGTCTCCCTTGGCCTAGAACTCAATTGCACTCACCACAAAGCGGTCCGAGGTGGATCAGTTCACGCTGTTGCCACCCCTATTCATGAAGGAAGCACGACCGCCACCTATGCCATCGAAATCACCGACGACGAGGGCAACCTCACCTGCACCGCTCGCCTAACCTGCGTGATTCGCAAACGTGCCCGCAACTAAGTTGAAGCCATGACTTCCCACGACGCCCTTCCCTTAGAGCATCCGCTCATTTCTGGGCGCACCGCGAACTCGCCTTTAATTACTGCCTACCGCGGCGGGCGACCATCCACGCGGCCTATTTGGATGATGCGCCAAGCTGGTCGATCACTTCCTGAATATCGCGCCTTACGCGAAGGCACCGCAATGCTGGATTCCTGCCTTCGCCCAGAGATGGCTGCAGAAATCACGTTGCAGCCAGTGCGTCGTCACAAGGTTGACGCAGCAATTTTTTTTAGCGACATCGTGATTCCACTAAAGCTTGCCGGCATTAACGTCGACATTGTTGCTGGTGTTGGCCCGGTGATGGGCGAGGCAATTCGCACGGCCGAGCAGGTGCGCAATCTGCCTGAGCTTGATCCAGCAGCACTCGCACCAATCATCGAGACCGTGGAAATCGTTACTGCAGAACTCGACACGACTCCTCTAATTGGTTTTGCTGGCGCTCCATTTACCTTGGCTTCGTATTTGGTTGAAGGCCGACCATCACGCGAGTACTTGTACACCAAGGCATTGATGCGTGAAGAACCTGAAACCTGGCATGCATTACTCGCTTGGGTTTCGCGTGTTACTGGAACGTTCTTGCGCACGCAAGCAATTGCTGGCGCAAGCGCCTTACAACTATTCGACTCATGGGCAGGCGCGCTCACCCTTGATGAATATCAGGAATTTGTTGCACCGCATTCAGCAGCAGTCATGCGCATGGTTGATGACCTCCCCGTTCCACGCGTGCACTTCGGCACGAAAACTGGACACTTGCTCGTTGCGATGCGCGATGTCGGCGCAACAGTTGTTGGTGTCGATCAGTTCACGCCGCTTGATGTTGCAAACCAGATGCTTGGCGGAACCACTCCCCTGCAGGGAAACATCGATCCTGAATTGCTGAGCGGCCCGTGGGATGCACTCGCGGCGAATGTGCGCGATGTGTTGCAACGAGGTTTGAGTGCACCTGGCCACGTCGTCAACCTCGGCCATGGTGTTCCTCCTGAAACTGATCCTGATGTATTGACACGCATGGTGGCCCTCGTTCACGAGGAAGGCTAGAGCCGATGGCTCCTCGCTTTGATGTCGTGATTGTGGGCGGCGGAATAAGCGGCCTGGTTGCTGCGCGCACCGCCGCACAACTTGGGAAATCGGTTTGCCTGATTGAAGCAAGTAATCGTTTCGGCGGCGCAATTCAAGGATTAGATCTTGGCGGAGTCACTGTTGACGTTGGTGCTGAAGCCTTTGCGATCGCACGTCCAGAAACGCTCGATCTCATACAAGAACTCGGACTGGGTGATCGAGTCATCGCTCCCCGTCGATCAGATTCACGCCTGGTTGTTCCCCAAGGAACCTTCCCCATGCCGCA
>CANFTO010000156.1 GCA_947449945.1 Actinomycetota bacterium
AGTCCACGTTCTTTTTCACGACGCCACAAATCGCGCACCACTTCAGCCACCTTGATGACATCGCCCGAGGCGAGTTTCTCAAGATTTGCCTTGTACCGGCGAGACCAGTTGGTGGGTTCTTCGGTGTACGGCTGGCGAAGCACATTGAACACACGCTCCAAGCCGGCAGCGTTCACCACATCGCGAACACCCACGAGATCGACATTGTCAGAGGGGACGCGAACAGTCAGATCGCCCTGAGCCACGCGCAGTACGAGGTACTCGCGATCCTCACCCTTGATCTTGCGCATCTCCACGGCTTCGATAACTGCCGCCCCATGATGTGGGTAGACGACAGTGTCGCCAACGTTGAAAGCCATTGAGTAAAACCCCTTTCGAGGGATTAAGACTACCACGAGAAGACACCCCAAAATCTGGTCGCTACTCTTCCCTTGTGACGAACGCAAACCTGACTCAACGTGCCCTTGCCCGCCGTAGTTCAATCGCCCTGGCTGCTATCGCCCTTGCGGCCCTTCCAGCCCTATCTGGCTGCTGGAGCGGTAAAGATGCCACCACGAACCTGCAAGCTGGCATGAACACCGGTAACGGCGTTGAGGCCGAGGTCGGCGAGATGAAAGTTGTTGACGTGACCCTCGTGAGGGGCCAGGGAGTTGGCCCAGCCCAACTCATCGGCACGATCGTGAACAACGGCACCAGCGTTGATTCAGTGGACAGTGTTGAGGTTGACGGCAAGACCATCGCCTTCACCCCAGCCCTCAAGCCCATTTTGGGTGGGGATGCAGTCGCATTTGGATACCAAGATGCCGCGACCAAGGCGCCCGTACGTGGGGCAAAGCCAGAGGTCAGTACCTACGTTCCCGTGACATTTAACTTCCAAAATGCCGGGCAACTCAAGATCTCGGTCATGACCGTTCCTGACACTGGCTTTTACTCGGGCATCACTAACACGGTGACCTTGAGCGATGTGCGCCCAGCAGCAACCCCGGCTGCTAGCGCATCTCCAGCTCAGTAACTCTTAAGCCTGATAGCGATAACCCAGCCCGCGCACAGTTAGTAAGTGCACGGGATTGGCTGGGTCG
This sequence comes from Actinomycetota bacterium, assembly GCA_947449945.1. GTDB lineage: Bacteria > Actinomycetota > Actinomycetes > S36-B12 > S36-B12 > UBA11398. Next base: position 1,080 of record CANFTO010000156.1, read on the forward strand.
ACCTCAACTTTTGCACGCAATCGCTTGATGTGAACATCAAGAGTCTTGGTGTCACCGACATAGTCAGCACCCCAAATGCGATCGATGAGTTGATTGCGAGTCATCACACGGCCAGCGTTACGTACCAAGAACTCCAAGAGATCAAATTCTTTTAAGGGCATAGGGACTTGCTCACCACGAACTGAAACGACGTGGCGATCTAAATCAATACGAACTGGACCTTCTTCGATCGTGGCTGGAAGGAGCTCTTCAACTTCTCCATGGCGGCGCAGTACCGCCTTGACTCGGGCCAGCAATTCACGAGAAGAAAAAGGTTTGGTCACGTAATCATCGGCACCAAGTTCCAAACCAACAACCTTGTCGATTTCACCATCTTTTGCGGACAAAATAATGATGGGCACAGATGACTTCGTGCGAATGTGCTTACATACTTCGGTGCCTGACATACCTGGCAACATGAGGTCCAATAACAACAAGTCAGCGCCATTGCGATCAAAGAGTTCAACTGCCTTATTTCCGTCAGCAGCGACTTCAACTTCATACCCTTCGCGCTTCAGCATGAAGGACAATGCCTCCGAGAAGGACTCCTCGTCTTCAACGATTAACACCTTCGTCATGACTGCGTTTCTCCATTCGATTCGAGTAACTGCACGAGTCCGGTTTCTAACTCAGCTTGCGCAACATCTTCTGGCACATACGCAGGAAGACGCAACGTGAAGGATGACCCCACACCAGCTTCTGACCACACAGTGCATTCACCGCCATGGTTTTGGCACACATGCTTCACAATCGAAAGACCCAAGCCAGTGCCGCCAGTAACTCGCGAACGAGCAGGGTCAACGCGATAAAAGCGTTCAAAGATTCGATCAAGATCATTGGCTGGAATTCCAACGCCCTGATCTTTCACAGTAACTTCAACGATTGAATCACCGGCACGCGAGTAGACCGCGATGCTGGTCCCATCCGATGAGTAAGCAATTGCATTCACCAACAAATTGCGAAGTGCGGTTTGAATCTGACTGAAATCTGCATACACAAGATTCTCAGGGTCACATGCAACAACGAAGTCAATCTCACGCTTGTCTGCAACTGTGCGCACATCTTCAATTGCACGACCAACAACGTCAGCAATGTTGACCACTTGTGCATGAAGTAGCGGGTCATCACTTTGCAGGCGCGATAAATCAATGATGTCTTGAATCAAGTGCCCCAAACGACTTGCCTCAAGTTGCATGCGCTCTGCAAAGTGGCGGACTTGATCTGCATCATCACTCGCAGATTGCACAGCTTCTGCTAGCACCGAAAGCGCACCGACTGGTGTTTTCAATTCGTGACTCACGTTGGCAACGAAATCGCGGCGGACCGCATCGACGCGTCGGTCTTCAGCTAAGTCATCAATGAGTACGAGGATCCGGCCTGGTGCGAGGTCGGCAACTCGAACCTGCAGTTCTAGAAGTTCACGGCCAAGCGGCGGGCGACGGACTCGCATTTCCTGCTCGCGTGTTTCACCATCCACGCCAACGCTTTCGATCATGGCCACGATTTCTTTGATGGCGACCGAATTGCGATTGATTAAGCCCAGGGCATACGCACGAGCACTGGCTTGCACCACAAACCCGTCGGGGTCCACCACGATAGAGGCGGATGGGAGTACCGCCAGAACACGCCCTACCTCATCAGGGACATCTCGGTTTTCCACTAAACGCCAATCACTTGCGTTGTCGGGATCATATGCACTCGTCACAATAGAAGAATATGGAGTTCACGTCCTAGTCGTGAAATTCCTGAGCCTTAAGTCACCAATCCTTCACTTATCATTCATCAATAGAACATGACGTTCATCTCAACGTGGGGTGCAGTTCAGTGTTTCGTCATGCTTTGGGGCAAATATGGGGCCATGGTTGCGTATGCTCCACGCCGAGGGAGGGCACGCATTCAGATGGCTTATGCAGGTGATTTAGCAGCAGTCAACACAGAGTTGGTCGAAGTGGCCAATCTGGTGGGCTCTGCCATGTTCACCGCCACCCAGTCATTATTGAATGCCGATAATGACCTTGCCCAAGAGGTGATTGC
>CANFTO010000157.1 GCA_947449945.1 Actinomycetota bacterium
ACCAAACGAATGCCGCGCACCTTCGTGCCAACTTTCAACGGTGTTGAACTCCCCTTGACTTTGACATCTTTGATAATCGTGATGTCATCGCCATCAGCAAGGATGTTGCCAACAGCGTCACGAATGACTTTCTCACCTGGTGCACTGTCATCGCTGACTTCGGCTGACCATTCATGCGCACATTCTGGGCAAACGAAAAGCCCACCCAATTCATACGTGAATTCACAACTGCAAAGCGGGCACGGAGGCGTTTCGTCCATGCCCGCCACTCTAGGCGATTAGGCCTTGAGGTCTGGATACCGCTTACGTGCTTCTTCAAGTGCAATCTCTGAACGCTGCGCTGCAACCTTGCGTGGAGCTGGGCCATAACCCTTGTCAGCATTTTCCTTGCGCCAAGCAGCAACATCGCCAGCATGTCCGGTGACTTCCATCATCTGCAGGCTTGCTTGCAAGTTCACGCGCATGCCCATGGTTTCCCATGCGCGCTTCACGCCAGCCTTAATGCCCATCAGTACTGACAATGGTGCTTGAGCAATCTGCCAAGCAATGAGTTCTGCCGTTGCATCCAAATCTTCACGAGGAACAACACGGTTGACCATGCCAATGCGCTTTGCTTCTTCAGCGTCAATCGTCTGCGATAAGTAGAGGTACTCGTAAGTCTGATGGAAGTTCATCGTGACCCACGGCTCGATCAACGTTTCGCCACCTGGGAAACCAAGACCTTGAGGCAATGGCATCTGGAAGTAAGCATCGTCCGACGCGATCACAATGTCGTTCAACAAGGCGAAGTACGTTCCGCCGCCGACGCAGTAGCCGTGCACTGCAGAAATTGTTGGCTTTTGGAATTCCCAGATGTGGAGCACTGGCCAAGTAAAGAGCTTTGCTTGGCCAGCCCACGGATGACCGTATTCGGCGGCCTCCTTGAACTCTTCGTATGCCGGACCGCCGCCTGGGCCCATGTCATGGCCTGAGCAGAATCCGCGACCATTGGCCTTGAGAATGACGACCTTGATGTTGTAGTCGTTCTCAGCGTCCTTGAGGCAGTTCTCGACGTCCCACACCATGGCTGAACTCTGAGCATTCGCAGCCTCTGGTCGGTTCAGAATGATGCGTGCGATTGGGCCATCTTTTTCGTAGATGACGGTTTCAAGTTCCTGGCGTTCCATGGGGGCTCCTCAATCAACGAACTGTGACAAATACTGATGTGAGGTTAGTGCTCGAAAGTGAAGGATGACGGGTGAATGAATTTTATTTATAGCGCTGAATCCCACGCTTCCTCATTCACTCCTTACGTTGCAGAATGGTGATGTTAGTTCCGCCACCCCTGAGGTCACCGCACTTCATCAAGAACATCGTCCCAGCGATGATGCGTTCGTCTGGATTGGCATTCGCAACACAGGCTGCAACCTCGATATATCCGGCACCGGAAAATGTTCCTTCAGCGCCCTGTGGCCCAGCCTCTCCGGTAGCTCCCCGCAGGCCTGTCAATCCTTGAATGCCTTGAATGCCTTGAATCCCCTGCAGACCACGCGCTCCCGTGGCACCGGCCGTACCTATCGCCCCAGTGGTACCCGTTGCGCCTGCAGCACCAGTTGCACCCGCAACACCCGCCTTCGTCGCAATTGCCGCGCTGCTTTGCACTGTGCCGTCTGGGAACTTGATTCCTCGTGCAGTTGATAGATATCCCGTATCGCCCTTCGCTCCGATGGTGATGTCTTCACCGGAAAGAATCGATGCAATACCTGTGGTGGTGAGACGGGTGTTTCCCAGACGAAGTGAGTCTGCACCGTCTAGCAGCAACGCACCGTTAACAACAGTGAGGCCCGCCTGCTTTCCAGTGGCTCCATCTTGGATAAATAGGGTTCCTGGGCCAAGCTGCAAATTCCTCCATCGCAGTTTCGACGTACCAATCGTGAACGCGTTATCAATCGTTGGCACGAGATTTCCGCTGATATTTGCTGAATTCAATGCAATGGTTTTGCCATCGGCGCCCGCGACACCAACAGCTCCGACCGCACCCGTAGCGCCAGTTGCTCCCGTGGCACCAGCTTCACCCGTTGCGCCAACCTCAGCGCAATTATTTTCAGCGATGCAGTCACTTTGATGAGTCGGTGCTCCAAAACCTGTGAAATATGCGCCGGCAGTGACTCCGGCAATGACCACGGCGCCGAGACTGAGCACATTTGTTGACTTATGAAAAAAAGACATGTCGAACTCCCCCATACAAAGATCTTTTCGTACCCATTAGCTCCCCCATGGGGCCAACGGCCGAACAACTTTGAAATCCAAAGTCCTCAATGAGACTTGGAAGAAGCGCTAAGCGCCAAAGGAATGGGTCAGTTGCTAGATGAGGCTTCCCCGTGGTGAAAACGTAACTTCATTGCCACAACTCCCATCAAGGCGAGCGAGAAGTTCACTGTACGCCAGAAAAGCCAAGAATTCCCGCCGCAGGTGACGGATCCACACCCAGGGTTACTGAGATGGGATTTCGGCGCTTGTTTGCCCTTCAACAGGGACTTTCATGGTGACTTTGGCTCCCCCACTTGGACTCGAACCAAGAACCCTCCGATTAACAGTCGAATGCTCTGCCAATTGAGCTATGGGGGACTAAATCGGCGCCCGCAGAGAATAGCAAGAAGGTGCCGGTGCCCTGACCACCGGTCAGATACCTAGGGCAACCCGCAACTCTTGGAGCGCAAAATCAGCCTGTTCGCGATTTTCTGGGTCTTGAGGGTCTACCCCCGTGTCAAAGACAACGTTCCAGGTGATTTCATCGCGATTGAGACGCCTTGCTGCCACCAGCACCTCTTGACCATTAGGTAATTGGAGTCGTTCACTCACAATCACATTGGCAGTTACCTGAGCCCGGACAGCAGCGGGCAAATTTGCGGGGTTAGAAAGTTGGGTGCGCAAGCGTTGCCCTCGACCTGCATCGTTTTGGATATCGAGATCAAGAAACGGGCTGGTCCACGTTGCTCTGATGACCTTGAGCCACGAAATTCGCGACCCTTGCGCATACAGCGCTTCATCGGTCGCGATGACATATGTGGGTGCATCAGTGCCATCGGATCCCCACGCGATGACTTTTTCGCTCGAAGGGACACCTGCGCTCTTTAACGCATCTTTGGGAAT
>CANFTO010000158.1 GCA_947449945.1 Actinomycetota bacterium
AGCGCTTCGAGCCGTCACAACAACTACAACAGCCATATGTCATGGCAGCGCTTAGTGTGATGGCGGCGGATAGTGTTGACGTGGCACAAGAGCAGTTCGAATTGCGCAGGCGTGCTTGGGTGCGCGCAATGTTTGGTCGTGGCCGAGCCCCACTGACTGAAGAAGATGTTGATGCAGTGCTGGCCTCGTCACAAGCCGCAATGCTCGATCAAATGTTCACCTACACGGCACTTGGAACGATTGATCTAGTTCGCGCATTTGTTGATGATTTCCAACAGCACACCGGTGCTGATGAACTCATAACTGTGCACCAAGCAGTCTCACCACAATTTCGACTGCGCTCACTTGAACTCCTCGCGCAAGCGATGGAACTCTAATTCTTATTTTCGGCTGAGTTCGTCAACGGCCTTCACTGTCGGTGCGAGGAATTCCGGTGTGCTGCCGTGAATGAGGATTTCATCTGCGCCGGCATCGAGATATTCCTTAAGACGCGTAGCAACCTGCTGCGTCGTACCCACTGCAGCGGCATCGGTAAACCAATACTCCGGCACAACCTGGCTCACTTCTACCAGTTGTTCATGATTCAAAGCGCCGTCAGCTGGTCGACGTCCTAGGGCTGCGATCAGGGGATGTGCATTCACTGCATCAATGACACCGGGATCCCAATCATTGGCTTTGACGAGTCCAAGGCCAAGTCCGGGAGCATTCAAGTATGTAATTAAGCGAGCGCGCACACGCATGTCTGTTTCCTCTTGTGACATGTCTGCAGCGGCGACAACGGTGGCAACCACTCGTAGCGCATTGGGATCGCGACCTGCTTTTTCAGCACCTGCGCGAGCGATATCAACAGCATTTCGCTGTGCATCTAATGAGAGGAAAGGATGCAAAATCACGCCGTCGTAGTTTGCGCCCGCAAGGTCAAGTGAAATAGGCCCGATGGCGGCGAGCATGACTGGCGGAGGGGTGACTTCAGGCAGGTCATTAATTTGAAGCAAGGGGAATGTTCCGAGTGGACCCTCGTACTTCACCCGCTCACCATTCATGATCTGCTTCAACACCCGCACGCCATCGATGAGAAGTTCGTTCGTGCTTGGCGGCAAGCCCCAAGCCTTCATGAGCAATGGAACCGAACGACCCATGCCAAGAATGAAGCGCCCTTCGGAAAGTGCTTGAAGCGTAAGCGCCATTGAAGCAAGGGCTAGCGGGTGGCGGGTTTGGAAGTGAGTGATACCAACGCCGAGGTTGATCGTGCTCGTTGCCTGAGCCATAGCCCCAAGCACGGTTGCCGCATCTTTAGTTCCGAAGCGTTCAGACAACCAAATGGTGCCAAGTCCAATATCTTCAGCGACTTTTGCCTGTTCGATTGCAAGAAGCGGGTGAATTGAACGGCCCGGAAGCGTGTAAGCACCGAGTTGGTTGTTGATCACGCTTGAGCCTCCTTGGCTGCAACTTTCGCGAGTTTTTCAGCTTGCATGCCGCGCATCAAATCTTTGAAATGCGGTGAGAGTTCAGGGACTGGTTCGCCTAGGTATTCGGCAAGTACCTGTGTGACTGGATTATAAAGATGAATCGTAGCTTCATCGGTGATAAGTCCCCTAGCGACTTGCTTGTCACGATTGCGCAACATGACAAGTCCCATTTGCATCGCGGCCTGAACTCGACACCAGTGAAGATCTTGAGCGGGGCGTCCCATGAGTTCTTCCCATCGAGTGATGAGTGTTTCCTCAATAGGTACGCCCTCAAGTGGAGCTACGCCGGTGCGGCTCCCAAAGACATATTCCATGAACATCCACCAAGCTAAATCAAGTTCGGCCGGACCTAGGGTTGCCGCCTCCCAGTCCAGAACTGCTGCGACGGAACCGTCGAGATTAAACAGCACGTTTCCTGGGCGAGCGTCACCCCAGGAAAGTGAGTCATCGTCGCGATCGGGAATATTGGCTTCGAGATATTGCATGCCAATTTCAAGGAGTCCGGTGTCTCGACCTTTTGCTGCCCAGTCCAAGGTGGCACGTGTTAACTCGGTCAGTTCTTGAATCGGGCGCTTGTCCGTTTTGAGTTCCGGTAAGCCTCGAATCTTTGAAATCTCGACGGCTGCCTTAAGGCAGTCATCCCAATGCTTGGCTCGCAGTTCGGGTTCCATATCAACGAGCCAGCCTTTGAGGTGGTAACTCGGGAGGTCACTGAGCACGCGACCTTGAACGTGGGTCATGACAAAGAATGGTGAACCGATCACAGATGCGTCTTCTTCAATGCCAATCACGTGTGCGACCGGAACAGTGCCCACTGCTTCAACCGCCTGGATCACTCGTGCTTCGCGGGCGGCTGATGGGCGCAAATATAAGGAGTCGGCCCCTGGTTGGATGCGCACGACGAGCTTCTGGGACTTTCCATCCCACGAAGCATCGAACACCACGGTGTCATTTGAGTTGCCAGCTCCGCTGCGAGCAAGACCTGAGACTTCAACCTGTGTTGTATCCAGTCGTGGGGCGAGCCATTGGGCAAGGCGCGTGGCAAGTTCGTCATCGTTCAGCATCAGGTCTCCATTGGGCGCGAAGATGTGGTTGAGGGACGCTAGCAGTGAAAATGCTTCAGGGGTAGGGATATTTAAAATCGATAGAAACCGATACATGGCATGCGAATGCGTTTTGGATCTAACCCAGGTAATGCTGGGCCCGAGAAGGATTAGGGAATGATCCACCCATGACGGTTTTTAAGCGAGGTCTTCATCTGGGTTCCTACGGATCAGTTGATGATGGAACGCCATTGTTCGAACGAGTGTGTGCATCCGTGGAACTTGCTGAGCAAGTGGGATTCGATGCGATCTCTGTCCCTGACCACATGCATCAGAATGCAACAGGCGGTGGACCAACCTCTCCGATGTTTGAGGCGTACACCCTTCTTGGAGCACTCGCCATGCGCACAAGCGCAGTCAAGCTTTATGCGCTTGTCAGTCCTGTGACCCTTCGCAATCCTGCATACCTCAACAAAGCGGTCACCACCCTTGATGTGATCTCAGGTGGTCGCGCAATTTTTGGATTAGGCGCTGCATGGGATG
>CANFTO010000159.1 GCA_947449945.1 Actinomycetota bacterium
AAGATTTGGGCCTCATGATCGAAAGAACAGTGTTACCGGGTGGGTGGCTCATGTTGCTGATACCGATTGCACTCATGCTTCTTGGCATCTTTATCTCGCTGGGGTCACTTATCGATAAACAAGAATAGGTAGCCGTACAAGCGAAAGAGATGAATACCGCGTGACATGTGTGGGTCATTTGCAAATGTTTCATGGTTGGAAATCATGTGCTGAGGCGTGGACACATCGCGATGACTCGAAGGAGTAATCACTCCAAAGTGCAAATAGGAGACACTCCTAAAGACATATATAGACGTATCTTCGGTCGCAAGACATAAACCCCCGGGTCAAGTCCCATTACTTACAGTTAGTTTCTGACCTCATTGACCCAATGTTGGTGGATTTGAGGTCGGTTTTCAGGGAACCTTTGAGGTAATTGACCGGCCAAACATGACCTATAAAGAAATACTGTGCAGTCGGTAACGAAGGGGATGCCAGTGGTGGTGCACGGGCGGTTGCGTTCGCGTGAAGTTGAACGGGCCTGCGGAGATGCCAGCCACTAAATTCGTTACCAAGACATCGAAGCTCGCTCCGTTGGGCCAGACCTGACGCGGGGCGTTTCAGCCTTCACTCGAGTGAAGCGGCAGTCAGTGGTGGAGAGTGAAGAACGACTCATCGCTGATCTGCAGGGCGCAGCCTTGGCACTTGCCGAGGTTGATGACATCCCGGAGGGCGTCGACCCGGAAACCGGTGAGTTGCTAGAGGACTACGCCCGAATCGCGGCAGATCAGATGGAATCCATCCCCGTTGGAGTCTGATCAATCTGCCCTGAACTCGGCCATGACCCTGGGCCATTAGGCTCATCGGTTATGGCCGAGTTCATTTATACCCTCAGTAAGGCACGCAAAGCCCACGGCGACAAGGTCGTTCTGGACGATGTAACCCTCTCGTTTCTCCCTGGCGCCAAGATCGGTGTGGTGGGTCCAAACGGCGCAGGTAAGTCCAGCCTTCTGAAGATCATGGCCGGCATGGACGACGTATCAAACGGCGAAGCCAAGCTCCACGAGGGTTTCACCGTGGGTTTCCTGCAGCAGGAACCAAAACTTGATGAGTCCAAGACAGTCTTAGAAAACGTGCAGGATGGCGTTGCTGAAACCAAGGGCATGGTTGATCGCTTCAACGCGATCTCCGCTGAAATGTCTAACCCTGACGCTGATTTCGATGCTCTCCTTGCTGAGATGGGCCAACTCCAAGAAGCCATTGATCACCGCAATGCATGGGACCTCGATGCGCAACTCGAGCAAGCCATGGATGCCCTTCGCTGCCCAGCCCCAGATTCAGAAATCGGCGTACTTTCCGGTGGCGAGAAGCGTCGCGTGGCGTTGTGCCAGTTGCTGCTTCGCCAGCCAGATCTCCTACTTCTCGATGAACCAACCAACCACCTTGACGCAGAGAGTGTGAACTGGCTCGAGCAGCACCTTGAGAAGTACCCAGGCACCGTGATCGCGATTACCCACGATAGGTACTTCCTGGACAACGTTGCTGAATGGATTTTGGAACTGGACCGCGGGCGTGCTTTCCCTTATGAAGGCAACTACTCCACTTACCTGGACACCAAGGCCACGCGTCTAAAGGTTGAAGGTGCCAAGGACCTGAAGTTGCAGAAGCGTTTGACTGACGAACTGTCATGGGTGCGCTCGAATGCGAAAGCCCGTCAAACCAAGAGTCGTGCCCGTCTTGGCCGCTACGAAGAAATGGCGGCGGAAGCCGATAAGGCACGCAAGCTCGACATGGAAGAAATTCAGATTCCACCTGGCCCACGCTTGGGCTCAGTAGTCGTTGAAGCCAAGAACCTCACCAAGGCATTCGGCGACCGCATCTTGATCGATGATCTTTCATTCACCCTTCCACGTAACGGCATTGTCGGTGTGATCGGACCGAACGGTGTTGGTAAGACCACCCTGTTCAAGATGATCGTGGATGCGGCAACTGGTGGCACCGATGTTGATGAGAAGCCAACCAGCGGTGAACTCAAAGTCGGCGACACTGTCAAGCTTTCCTATGTTGATCAGAACCGTGGCGGTTTGGATCCGGAAAAGAATGTCTGGGAAGTCGTATCTGATGGTCTTGATTGGATCAAGGTCGGCAACGTGGAAATGCCATCACGTGCTTATGTTTCGGTGTTCGGTTTCAAGGGCCCAGATCAGCAAAAGCCTTCACGCGTACTTTCTGGTGGTGAGCGCAACCGTTTGAACTTGGCACTCACCTTGAAAATGGGCGGCAACCTCTTGCTTCTTGACGAACCAACCAACGATCTTGACGTGGAAACCTTGGGTTCTTTGGAAAATGCACTCCTTGAGTTCCCTGGATGTGCTGTGATTACCTCGCACGATCGCTGGTTCTTGGATCGCATCGCTACGCACATTCTCGCGTACGAAGGTGATTCGCAGTGGTTCTGGTACGAAGGCAACTTCGAGAGCTACGAGAAGAACAAGATCGAGCGCCTTGGTGCAGAAGCGGCTCGTCCGCATCGTGCGACCTACCGCAAACTCACACGAGGATAAACATGACTGTTGTTCGAATGATGATGCAACGACGCATTGCTGATCTTGACGGCCAAGGTCACGTTAACAATGTGAAGTACAGCGAGTACATCCAAGAAGCGCGAGTGAACTTGAAAAATGTTCTTCTTGGCGACTTGGCTCCTGGGTTTTCCCAGGTCGTTGCAAAGATGGAGATCAACTACAAGGTCTCGCTTCTTCATGGCTATGAAGCGGTGCCTTTGGATGCTTGGATTTCACGTATCGGTAATAGTTCTTATGACATCTCATATGTGTTGTACGACGAGCAAGGTCGTGTTTCTCTCACCGCAGTTGGCACGATGGTTTCAACGGGGCCAAATGGTTCACGTCCGATTCCAGAAGATGTGCGAGCGATTCTTGAATCACATCTGGAAGCACCTGCGAAGTAAATTTTTACTTGGCACGCAACCAGACAGCAGTTTCGCCACCGATCACCACATGTTGACCATCCGATGTGTCGAGCACTGCGACGGCATCGC
>CANFTO010000160.1 GCA_947449945.1 Actinomycetota bacterium
AGTACGCCTTGCTTTAGCATTTCCTGAAGCAACAGTGTTTTCGCCTGAGCAAGAATTTCTGGATCTTCGATATTCCATTGCTGGAAAATCCACGAAGGATGGCCCGAGAAGTTAAGGAATTCGCGTGAGCTCTCTAGCCGTCGCTCTTCAATCTTGGTCAGCAGGTCAGATCCCAGCTTCGCAAGGCGGGTAGTCGGCTCGCCCGTAGCCATACGATCGAGCACAACATTGGCAGCAGCCAAGCTCAGTGTTTCGCCGCCGAAGGTTCCGGAGAAGAAGATGGTTGGCATGACGTCAAGAATGTCGGCACGACCAACAATCGCTGAGAGCGGGAATCCGTTAGCTAAAGCCTTACCGAAGGCAGCAAGATCGGGAGTCACTCCGAAATATTCCTGAGCACCGCCTGGAGCAAACCTAAATCCGGTCAGCATTTCATCGAACACGAGAACAATGCCGTGGTCTTTCGTAATTCGGCGAACTTCTTGCAAGTAATTTTCATCGGGGAATGATGAAGTCATTGGTTCCATGATGAGTGCTGCAACATCGCCATTGAGTTGCTTAATAGTCAATTCCAGAGCTTCAAGATCGTTATAGGCAATTGAGTGCGTGAGCGCTCGAACTTGCTGAGGAACACCAAGATTCATCGTGGTGCTACCGATATACCAATCTTGCCAACCGTGATACCCGCACACGATTACTTGGCTGCGTCCTGTGAATGCGCGCGCTAGTCGAATCGCAGCTGAAGTTGCATCGGAACCATTCTTTGCGAATCTAACTTTTTCAGCGCAAGGAACCAGGTTGACTAATTTTTCAGCGACTACCGCTTCAATGGGGTGAGCAAGGCTAAGGGTGACGCCATCTTTGAGTTGTTTGATAACGGCTTCATCGATCTCTTCATCTCCGTAACCAAGCGCGACGGCGCCCAGAGAGCTGACGAGATCAACATATTCATTTCCGTCGATATCCCAGGTGTGACTTCCGCGAGAGCGTTGGGCAAAGAGCGGAGCAGCGCCAACTGGATACTGCGTGCGTGACTTGCTGAAGGTTTGTGATCCAAGCGGAATAACCTGCTCGGCCCGCGCAAGGTACTCAACGGAGCGTACGTAACGTTCAGTCAAACTAGACATTCATCGCTCCTGTGTTGAGGCCTTGCAGTGCTGCATTTCTCATCGCATCCTGATCTGTTCGTGATCTTTCAGGGTGACGCTCAAGGTATTGAAGTACATCTCTCATTTCAAATTCCGGATTTATCGGAAAGAGTTCGTTGTAAACGTCACTAACGAATGTGAAATCTTCTGGTGTATCGACTGTCCATCGAAGTTTTGACAGGTCTCGCTCTTGCGCAAAGTTGCGAATTTCAAATTGGTCTTCTCTTCGATACACACCAAGAGTGACGTGTTCGCGTTCTGGTTTGTCTTGTGTAACAGCATTCACTTTCCGCAGTACTTCAGCCGTGACTACTTCGACATCTAAGCCGTCAGGAAAGGTTGGCGTCATGGTGTTTGATAAGTAGTCAGCGTGTGATTCATGAAAAGCAATGACGACCTGATCAATAACGCTTGGCGATGTCAGCGGGCAATCCGCAGTGAGGCGAACCACCACGTCAGGTTTGTAGTGATCAAGCACCTGAATGAATCTGCCAAGTACGTCATCAAGATCGCCTCGGACGTAAGGAATCTCAGCGCGGTCCAGAATGACTACGAGTTCATCATCGGTCGGGTCAGTGGTCGTCGCCACGACTATTTGATCAAGAGTGGTCGCTCGCCGGATGCGCTCAATCTGCCGGATGATCATCGGCTCGCCTTGTAAATCAGCAAGTACTTTCCCGGGAAATCTCGTCGAACTCATTCGTGCTTGCACGATGGCCAGAGTCGACATGGGAGTAGTTTCCCAGACTTCTCGGCAATCGTGTGGCTGGTGCACCTATATCAAGGTTCGAATTCCTTTATGAAGGTTCGAATTCCGATTTTTTTGACTGATAAAGAACTTGGGCTAGTTGTTCCAGCGGCGGGGATCAATGAGGTTGAGATCAGTCGATGGCTCCACTGAATTGGGAACTCCATGCCAATTGGCACTCAGATTCAGCTGGCTGGCATTCACAATCTCTGCTAACTCTGAGGCACTCGTAATTCCCACTACCAATTGATCCACCCAGGCAAGGCCCTGGACGAAGGAGAGCGCCGCCTGGATTGGGCTGATCTTCAGCTCTTCACAGGAATCATGGAATTTTTCGATATCTGGATGGTTTCCGAGCGTGGAATCACTTCGGGAAGCGAGAAGACCCTGCAAAAAGATGCTGCGAGCCTGAATTTCAGTGCCCAAAGCCTTGAGCTGCCCAATCGCACTTGCGCCCACGAGACGTTGATCCAGGATGCTCACGGGAACTTGCACCGCCTCAACCTCGTTGAAGATTTCGATGGCCCGATTGAGATCGGATTCGTCGTAGCCAGAAATACCGATCTTCGCGACCAATCCGCTTGCCTTGGCTCGTTCCAGGCCCTTGACCGCCGCTTCAGCCTGGTCTTGCGTAAGGCTGGGCCAGTCATGAATAAGGCAGCACCGCACCTGATCGAGTTCGAGTGCGCCAAGACTCTTGGCGAGCTGATCTTCAACGGCAATCGATGCAGCACCCATCACCTTGGTAGTCACTTCGAACTGCTTGGCCCAGGGGGCCAATCGAACTTCGGCGTCCCCATACCCAGAGGCTGTATCGGCAAACCTGATCCCTGATTCCAGAGCTACAGCGGCAATTGCCTCGATCTGATGGTCCTCGAGCCGTCCTTGGCTATTGGTCACGCCATAGGGGTTCCCCCATTGGGCGGTCCCCAGCACCAAAGCCTGCATGACCAGATGATTGCACCTCCTCGGGCTAGACTGAGCGCCGCTCGCCAATGAGCCGCTGTTTTAAGAATGAGGAGCACCGTGACCACTTTTGAAGGCGCGTCCATCCTCATTACTGGAGGCACCGGATCGTTCGGCAAAGCCTTTCTGGATCAAGTGCTCAGCACGCACAATC
>CANFTO010000161.1 GCA_947449945.1 Actinomycetota bacterium
CCAGACCCGGCGTCGGCTTGATTTACTCACCATGAAACGTCGCTATGTCGAGTCTGCTGATCACGTGATTTGCGTATCCGAAGCCACCAGAGATGACCTGCGCAAGGTGTACGGGCACATCAAAGCCCCTGTGACAGTGGTGCACCACGGCGTTGATCCAAGATTTCGTCCTGGCGTAGCCAAGGTTGATGGTCTTCCTGATAAATACACGCTGTTTGTTGGAAATCGCGGACAGTACAAGGACGCTGATGTGTTGTTCGCGGCTTTCGCCCAACTCAAGGGACACGATGAACTCAAGCTTGTCTGTGCAGGCGGAGGTCAATTCACCAAAGATGAGATTCAAAGATTCAGGCAATTAGGGATATCGAATCGTGTGCTACACCTAGAACTCAATGATGACGCGATGGCTTCAGCCTTCAGTAATGCCGAATTATTTGTTTTTCCTTCACGATTCGAAGGCTTTGGTTTGCCCGCCATCGAAGCGATGGCCTGCGGCACCCCGACCATCTTGGCTGCGGCTACTTCGTTACCAGAAGTGGGAAGTGATGCTGTTGCGTATTTCGAGCCAGGCAACATAAGTGAGTTGTCATCGGTGATGACGGCTGTATTGAATAGTGTGCAAATGCGCCGTGAATTGTCGGAAAAGGGCATGAAGCGAGCTGAGCAATTCACGTGGAAGCGAACTGCCCAACAAACAGCCGACGTGTACCGAATGGCACTTGGGTAGAGGCTGCTGAATATGCAAACATCTCAACCCCGTACTCGTGCTGAACATGAGTCTTTAGCTGGCTATCTCAGACAAACGCTTACCGCTTCGCAACTTGAGCGAGTCTTGCTTGTCTCGTTCAACCAATGGGATTTTGGTATCGCTGCACTTGCTGAAGTAGGTGCGACTTTGCACACCATGGGTACACAACCTCAGTTCGCGCTTTGGGCGTCAAAAACTCCAACGAAGGATGTTGGTTGGACGACAAGTCCTTTGATTGCCAGCGCTCTTGGGTCGCTAGGCAGAGATCAAAAATTGAAAAAGGCTCTCCTAGCGTTCGGCATTTCTAAAGAAGCATTTCATCAGCCACCAGAAAAACACTGGCGTCCAAAGACTGATATTGAGATTCCGGATGAACCAATTCGATCTCAGATAAGGCAGCTCACCTATCGAGGAGCACCGGTTGGCCGGGCTATCCTGCAAGTCAATCCTGATATCAATACGCCAGTCACGGATGATCACCGCTGGCCTGAAGCGTGGATCGCTGCAACCTCTCGGTCATACGCATACGCCTACGATCAAACACTTGCGCTCATTGACGAACAAGCGATTACTGCCATGGTCATCTTTAACGGGCGTTTTTTGCACGATAGTGCCTCGGCAACGGCCGCTGAAAAAGCAGGCATTCCTGTCCTGTCATATGACAAGGGCGGGAATGACACCGATTTTGATCTGACAATCGACGCTACGCATGACTGGGCTGAGCTACAAAAACGCATGCTCACAATGTATGACCAGTGGCCAGCTGATGAACGGGACCTCATCGGCGGAAGTTGGTTTGAAGAGCGCTCAACTCACGCGGACCCGCGTAATGAACGATTTGTCGAATCGCAAAATATCGGTGAAGGCATTGAACGGCCAGAAACCCAGTGTTTAGTTGGGTATTTCAGCTCATCTGGAGATGAGATTTCTGAACTGGATTTGGATTGGTCGCAATATTTCTATGGGCAGCCGGAGGCGCTACAGGCATTAGCCGCTTCCTGCAAGGAACTTGGCTATTCATTGTTAGTGCGCACTCATCCGCATAAGCGCATGAAACCAAAACGTGATGTCGAGGATTGGTTAGAGGCTGTAGACCAGGCACAGCCGGATATTCACATCGATCAATTTTCAAGTATTGATTCATATACGTTAATGAAGCAAGTTGATGTCGTGGTCACCTACGGATCTACCACCGGTGTTGAAGCCGCCTATGCGCAACGCCCAGTAATCGTGCTTGGCCCCTCTGCTTATGACGAACTTGGCTGCGCAACGCGTGTTACGAATCTCGCCGAGCTCAAAGAAGCATTGAAAGTGCGAGCCATTGGGAAGCGTGAAGGGGCAACTTCGTATGGCCTCATGATGAAGCGCAGAGGTTTCGCTTTTGAATTCGTTCAATTGGATTCAGCAGGCATTGCGAGGTTATGCGGGATCGATTTTGATGAACCTCGGGCGATTGTTCGTCAGTTGAGCCATGCAATTGAACGGCTGCAGAAAAAAGTCTTGACGCGCAGTTAATTAACAGCGTCTGAATAACGCTGTAATACCCATGGCATTTCAGCAAAGCGTTCACGCACAAGGTCAGTTGGCGTGAAAGCAGGCCGCTCGTAGTCGTTACCAAACAGTGAAGTTGAAAATTCGCTTTCCAGAGCGAGCCGATCACCTGCGGTAGGAGTCTTGCCTTTATGAAGGCCGATAGTGTCCACGGCCATAACCGTGCCTGCAGGCCCATATAGCTCGACGACATTGCTCCAAAGCCCAGCTGAGCGCACTGCATCATCGGAAATTCGGCCGTCTTTGCGTAATTTCCAAGGAATCCTTCTGTGTGAGCCCTTGAGATACACGTGTGGCCCAGTTTCGGGAGTTACGTCGGTGAGAAAAATGAAGAATTTCAGGAACGAAAGTCGATCGCGATCCTGATGGAACATCTGGGCGTTGAGATTTGCATCCTCGGCACGCTGAGTTGTGGTCCACCAAAATGCAATTTCATCCATCACCACAGGTTGGCCAAGATACTTCTGTGCGACGAGAGCCATGGCTGGATCAGTCGCAAATTCTTGAACCTCAGCGCATTGCAGACCAGTAGTTTCGTCCAAGTCATATCGGCCAACTTGTGGGGCCTTACGTGGGTACATAGCCGGTGCCGTATTTGCACCGCGAGCTATGCAGGGCGCCTGCTCAGCAAACTCGCGTATGGCCGTGCTGATGCTTGGATCGACTACGTTCTTAAAGACGTAACAGCCATCTCGCTGCACCCC
>CANFTO010000162.1 GCA_947449945.1 Actinomycetota bacterium
ATTAGTGATTCTGTGCCAGTCGATAAGAACAGCGAACCCTTTACCGGGTCCAAAGACAAGCCAGAAACTTCGTGCCCGGCACGTTCTAAAATCAGAGATAACCAAGCGCCCTTAAAGCCAGTGTGTCCCGTTACTAAGTAGTGCATTGACTAAGGCTATCCCTTATCAACTACTTCATCCTTGAAAAGGTGGCATGGTGGCTTCGCCATCGGCCGCGATTCCTGAACGAGTAAAAACTGCGGTTATCGTTTTCCGAAGAATTTTCAAATCTAGCGCGAAGGAACAGTGATCCACGTACCAAACATCCATTTCAAATTTTTCATTCCAGCTCAAAGCATTACGCCCGTTTACCTGAGCCCAACCACTCAGTCCAGGTCGTAATTCATGTCGACGTGCCTGTTGAAGTGAATACAAGGGCAAGTACTCCACCAGTAGCGGGCGAGGCCCCACAAGACTCATCTGCCCTCGTAGCACATTCCAGAGTTCAGGAAGTTCATCCAGGCTCGTTGAGCGGAGCTGTTTTCCAAATGTCGTGAGCCGATCAGCGTCGGGAAGCGGCGAATCAGGATTCAATGCCAACATCGTTCGAAATTTCAATAACACGAACGTCCGTTCGTGTCGACCCGGCCGTTCTTGACGAAACAAGATAGGACTTCCAAGTTTGATGCGCACCATAAGGGCCGTGATCAGAAAGATCGGGGATAGTGCCACAAGCAAAATTATCGAGGTCACAACATCAAAAACTCGCTTGAAGAATTTTTGATACATCACACGAGAGATTTCAAACATTGCTTTACGAGTGAAGCGACACGTTCGATATCTGACGATGTCAATCCTGTACCCGAAGGAAGACACAGACCGTCGTCAAAAATCGAATCAGCATTTCCGTTAACAAATGAAATGTTTTCTCGGAATACCGGCTGCTGATGCATAGGTTTCCAAACAGGCCGAGATTCGATGTTGTGAGTTTCAAGAAATTCACGAACCCGAGTTGGCGCATTTGGGTAGAGGGAATCATCAAAGCGAACAACACTCAGCCACGCATTGGAACGACCCCACGAAGGGTCTGATTGAACTCTGACACCGGAGAGCTCAGCGAAATGTTCCCAGTATTGCTCACGAATTGCGCGTCGAGAATCTACTTCGCTTGGAACTCTGCGTAATTGTGATCGTCCAAGTGCTGCTAGTACGTTGCTCAATCGATAGTTGTAGCCGATCTCTTTATGCTCATACCAAGGAAAATCTTCGCGGGATTGTGTCGACCAAAACCGAACCTTCGAAGCAAATACTTCGTCATTCGTTACCAACATTCCGCCACCTGTCGTGGTGATCAACTTGTTGCCATTGAAAGACAACACACCTGCCTGACCCAAGGTTCCAAGCATTGATGAGCCGAAACTCGCACCGAGGCCTTCTGCAGCATCTTCGAGCATCGGAATGCCCAGTTCCTCACAAACCTCTTGAAGCGCCGAGTAATTACACGGAGTCCCGTAAAGATCCACTGGGATTACAGCACCGACTCGCTTTCCCGATTCCCGCAACGATACGACTGCGTCTCGCACCAATCCTGAATCCAAATTCCAGGATTCCGTCTCGACATCAATGAACACGGGAATCGCCCCAAGATAGGTCACAGCAAACGCCGTGGCCCCAAAAGTAAGGGTCGGAACGAGAACATGGTCGCCGGCTTGAATGCCGAGATATTTCAAGCCCAAATGAAGGGCTGCAGTACCCGATGAGAGGGCAACTGTGTGCCCGACCCCCAAAAATGCGGCCATTTCCTGCTCAAAACTCTCAAGATCAGGACCAGCAGGGGCCAGCCAGCCTGATTTCATCGAATCAACAACTGCCGAAATATCCCGCTCGGTGGCTTGAGGAGCTGAAAGAAAGATACGCGCCCCTAGGTTTTCCACGACTTCAGGATAGTGGCGAATTACTAAGATCACTGTTAGCAAAAGGTTCAAATCGGCAATCGAGGAGGCACAGCCATGACCGCACCTCAGATTGTCATCATTGGGGCAGGCGGTCACGCAATCAGCGTGGCCGAAACCGCCGCAGCCACTGGCTACCAAATTTCCGCTTTTGCAGTTCATGCTCCCAAAGAAACCTCACTAATCGGAATTCCGGTAGTTACAATTGAGTCCTGCTTATCGAAAGCAAGTTCAGCGTCGTACGTAGTTGCAATCGGAGATAACTACACGCGGGAACGGGTGATGAACGAAGTAACGTCATCAATCCTCGACGAGTTTTTTCCAGTTCTCATCCATCCGTCAGCATCTGTATCCCAGTTCGCTCAAGTAGGACCAGGATCCGTGGTGCTTCAAGGTGCGATCGTGGGAAGTTACGCAATGATTGGCAGAGGTTGTCTCATTAATAGCGGGGCTGTGATCGAACATGAATGCGAAATGGCTGACTTTTCTTCCGTGGCACCAAATGCGACTTTGGGTGGGCGTGTCCGGCTAGGGTCCCGCTCCGCCGTGTCGATTGGCGCTGTCGTTAAGCACGGATTAGCAATCGGGGACGATTCGGTCATCGGGGCAGCTAGCTACGTGCACCGGGACCAGCCATCAGGCATTGTCGCCTTTGGGAGCCCAGCAGTATTAAGAGGCACACGACAGGCATCGGACGCTTACCTCCACTAAATTCAGGAGCCATCGCCTAGACCCTTCACCCCTTATAGTTAAACGCAATATCTTTAAACTTTCTAAGGGTGAGCATGCGGAATTGGAAGCACCGACGGCTCGTGCTGGCGTTCTGGGATGCAATTTCATGGTTAGTCGCAGTACCACTTGCGGCAACACTGCGCTACGACTTCAACCCACCGTCCCATGTCGTTGAACTCGCAGCACTAGTTGGGGCCGCTTGTGCGACTCTCTACATTCTTATCGGAACTTTTAGCCATCTATATAGGGGGCGTTACGTCGTCGGCTCTTTCGATGAAGTTTTCGGAATAGGCATTACCTCTCTCATCGTCGGAGGCATTGGAAGCCTCTCCGTGTTA